>JAYUPJ010000147.1:0-2874 GCA_043760195.1 Sphingomonadales bacterium
CGCATGCGCAGTTCGGCGATCTCTTTTTCCCAGCTCATGTTTTCTCCGCTTCCGGCTATCTGCTATCTTGGATTACAGGAATTTGAAACATCTAACTCAAACAGCATTTGGACGGGCTGGGAAAACAAGAATGGACGCCCGCTTTTGCAAGGGTAAAATGAGTGTAAAACTCCAACATTGCGGGCCCTGAAAATCGCCGTAAAAAGCCCCAAGTTGACACCTAGTTGACAAGGTTGACACCTATTTTGACATTTTGCGAAAGTATCGCGAAAGATTATTTCCAACAGCATCTGCAGTTTTTATTGTGCAAAAGGCAGGTTTGAAACCTGCCTTGCGGGCGCATTTGAAACCCGTTCATCGGGATCGTCTTGGCCAGATCGCGCAAGCTCTTCATCGGTCCAGGTGAGCGGTCCATCCTCCAACCTTTGCAATAAGTTCGACCAATGCCGCGTGGCAAAATCGCGGGCAGCGGCGTTGCGTCCGATATGGGGCGCAGCCAGCAACAGGTTCAACGTGGCACGCTCATTGAAAACGCGCCTTTCGTCCACTTTCTCGCCCTGGTAATATACCGGGATCAGCGTTCCGTTGAGCGCGCGGTCAAGCGCCTCGTGCGCCAGCTGCTGAAACCCGAATTCCATTGCCGCTTGCCAAGCCAGATCAAACGGTTGATCAATCAACTTATTGCGCAACCCATAAGCCGATTGCCGCGACATTCCGGCACATTTGGCGGCGACCGATACCGATCCGGTATTTGCCAGCGTGTCAATAAAGCGCATCATTTTTGGCACGGTCCAAATGCGGCCTGTGTCTGGCAATTGACCTGATTTGGCGAGTGAGCGGGGGCCTTTTGCTTTCGCAGTGGCGGGCGGGGCGGGGGAAGAGAGATTTACCATGACGGAAAATTAACCTATCTGGTTCTCTGTAGGAAAGCGATTTCTTCGGGACCTTTGTAACTAGCTCGCCAGACAGTTGCAGGAATGAATATACCGATGTAAGGAATATTTATGGGGCATCCGTTTTGGAAATGGTTTTGGCGAGGTCTAGCGGGGCTATGCGCGTTATCGCTCACTGCTATGGCTGTTATGTTTTGGTTGGCATGGAGATCTAGTCCGTTCAAGCCGTCGGCGAATGAAATTCCGCTTCAAAGTGGTATTGATGTTATAGCTATACAACTCGACATTCTGAGCTTGATTATCGCCTTACTCGGCATTGCTCTAGCTGTAATGGGCTTTTTCGGATATCAGGCGATCAAGGCTGGTGCTGAAGCAAAAGCCACTGCAAAAGCTGATGAGGTTGCAACTGCTGCCATTGCTGCCTATATGCAGAACATAGGCGGTACAAATATAGGCACGCAGGCCCCTGTTGAACCGACAGAGTTCACCGAATTGACAGCAGATGAGAAAGGAGAATGAAGTGGCTGGAATTTTAAAAGCAGACCGTATCATTGCCGATCATCAGTTGGTTGCACCTGTGCAGACAATCAATATTGCAGAGGCTTTAGGCATCAAGGTTTATAAGGTTGATAACTGGCCGGAAAATCTTTCTGCAATGATCCGAAAGGATGAAGATCGCGGTGGAGAAAGTGGGTATGCAATTTATGTAAATGGAAAGCACCCGCCAGTTCGCCGTCGGTTTAGTATCGCCCATGAAATCGCGCATTTTGCGCTTCATAAATCTTTGATTGGCGATGGGATCACAGACGATGCTCTTTATCGCAGTAACATGAGCAACGCAATTGAAGCGCAAGCTAACAGGATGGCGGCCGATATTTTAATGCCGTGGCATCTTATTCGGCAAGCCACTGATGCTGGAACTAACACGGTTGAAGCACTAGCCAAGTATTTTAATGTTTCAAAAAGCACAATGTCGATTCAACTAGGGGTTCCTTACGAGGGTTAGTTCTCTCGGAATTCAGGAAGAAATGCCCACTGAAATCTGGCTAGTTAAATATTTATCCCATTTCTTCACCTGCCAGACCTAAAAAACTAAGCCAGCTTGCTCGACATTCGAGCGTGGGATTTTTTCATAAAAGGGTAAAAGGAAAAAAGGGGTAAAAGAGTGGGTGGAGCGAGTCCGATGTCAGCCCTCCCCGCAAAAACTGACTTTGCATAATGATGCGCCAGCGCAACATTGCGCAGCCTCCTTCTGCCCTTTTTTCCTTTTACCCTTTTATGAAAAAATATCTCGGCGCCGCAGCCAATAGATCGGCCCACGCGGTCCCTCCAACCTAGCGGCGGCAAGCAATTGCTATCCCTGCCCTGCACCTCTATATGACGGTCATGTCCTCTGTACGCCCTTGGCGCGATATTGCGCGCCGTTCGTCTCGCCAGATCATGGTCGGTAATGTTCCCATTGGCGGCGATGCGCCGATTGCGGTGCAGACTATGACAAACACTTTGACCAGCGACCCGCGCGCCACCATCGACCAGATCCGCCGGTGCGAGGATGCGGGCGTCGATATTATCCGCGTGTCATGCCCCGATGTGGAGAGCACTGCGGCGCTGAAACAAATCGTCCGTGCCTCGCGCGTTCCCATCGTTGCTGACATCCATTTCCACTATAAACGCGCATTGGAGGCGGCGGATGCTGGCGCGGCGTGCCTGCGGATCAACCCCGGCAATATCGGATCGTCGGCGCGCGTAAAGGAAGTCGTCAACGCCGCCAAGGCCAATGGTTGCGCTATCAGGATTGGCGTAAACGCCGGGTCGCTGGAGAAAGACCTGCTCGAAAAATATGGTGAGCCGTGCCCCGATGCGCTGATCGAAAGCGCGCTGGATCATATCAAGTTACTGCAGGACCACGACTTCCACGAATATAAAGTCGCGGTGAAATCGTCCGATGTTTTCATGGCGGTGGCCGCTTATATGGGGCTGG
>JAYUPJ010000148.1:0-6371 GCA_043760195.1 Sphingomonadales bacterium
GACATTTTGCGAAAGAACGGCGTTCGATTATTTCCTACATCGTGGTTTTTTGTAGGATGCTGATTTCGCCAATTTAACCGCCAAAATTTACACCGCCAACAATGTCAAAGAGCCTGCCCTGAAATAGCAGCGTTGCCCTGTGGTCCCAGAACAAATCCTACATTACAAGTGCTAATGCGGGGTCAGGTTTGAGCGGAACATAACGCCCGCCGCCAAACGCCGCGCCGCCGCCTGATCGCGCCGCCGCCCGAGCACCCCGCCCTCATGCTGAACACAATTCCATCATCTTGCAAACCCGCCGTCTTGCAAACCCCGCCGTCATCCTGAACTGATGACGGTAGTTCTGTATTATGTTGATATTAATTCATAAAAATCGACGATTCGTCGTTCGGCCGTGAAGTTTCTATAACGAAGAGGAACTTACCATGGATACGACTATCACGAAGACGCCCATCAACCCGCTGCGCCAGCGGATGCGGCACGACATGATGATGCGGAGGCTAGGTCCGCACACGCGGATATAGTCATACAGCTAGACTATATCCGCCATGCTCGGCGCTTGGCTGCCTTTCTGGGCCGCCCTCCCGATACGGCGACAGCGGGAGACCTGCGCGGCTTCCAGATCCGCCAGCACGAGCGCGGCGCCGGTGCGTCGTCGATCAACGGGGCAGTCGCGGCGCTACGCTTCTTCTACGGCGTGACATTGAAGCGGCAGGCTCTCACCCGCAGCTTGGTTGCCACGCGTCGGCAGTTGATAACGTTCGACGAAAGAGGTATCACCTTTCGGCTCACAGATGATCGCCGCGAGGGTCCCGAGCGGCAGCAGATCATGACGCTGCCAACGGACGCGCTTATCCGGCGCTTCTTGGCTGACGTCCTGCCCAAGGGCTTCCGCCATATCCGGCATTACGGTATCCATCCGCGCAGGCGACGCAGTGATTGTTCGCAGCATGGGCTGCCTCGCGTGCAACTTAAACGACTTACGAAAGCTGGCGCAAACTTTAACCAAGCGGGGCATCACGACAGAATTCGTCAGAGAGAGCCTGTCGTTTACTGGCGAGGTTTCCCCGCTAGCCGATCCATGCTGCCGGTCATGGGCGCATTCACCGAATTCGAGCGCGCCCTGATCCGTGAGCGACAACGCGAGGCGATCGCAATAGCCAAGCAGCGCATATCGCGGGTGCAAAAAATCGCTTTCGGATGTCAAAATCTCCGAACTAAGGCGGTGCGTTGCTGGTGGCGAGCAGCAGGCGGCCATCAGCATTCAATAGACAGACTGGCTGCACAAAAAATATGTTAGAAATCATACTTGATGAATATGCGATTAGATGATCGTTACAAGTCCAGATCATGTCCGCACGCGCATATTGACCATCATGTCGCTGTCCTCGTGTTCCAAATTGTGGCAATGGAACACGTAAGTCTGGTCGCCATTGAATTGATGTGAGAAATCCACCGCAAGGCGCACGGTTTCGCCGGGCCAGACAAGCACGGTATCCTTCCAGCCAAGGTCGCTGACGACACGGCCGCTGCCATGGACGCCGAGCGTCCGGACTTGCTCCGGGCTATTCTTGCGGGACAGAACCTGGAACTGAAAACCGTGCATATGCATGGGATGCGGCATACTGTGCCGCGCATTCTCCAAGCTCCAGACTTCCACGCTATTCCTCTTTGCGTCGATCGGAAAGGAATCTACGCGGAATGTCTCGCCGTTGATGAGCCAGCGCATATGCCCCATCTCGACGCGAACTGTGCGCTGCGAAGCTCCTTTGATGTCGATTGGCAGGACTTGTGACAGACGCGCCGGCAGCGGGCGCGGCGCTTGTGCGGGCTTCGTCACCATCAGCTTCAAAAGATTGAACTCAAGCCCGTCGTCGAGCCGTGTGCTGCCATGGCTGCGATCCATCGTGTTATCGCCGGACATGCTATTTGACGACCCCATCATCGCCATCGCGCCATCGTTTTCCATCGTATCAAATGCGAGGCTCTTCAGAAATACCGTGTCGCCTTGACGCAACTGGCTAGCATCGAGCAGCACATCAAGCCGCTCGCCAGGCGATAGAAACGCCTCTTTGACGGGATACGGTCGGTCGAGCAAGCCGCCGTCGGTGCCGATCACCTGATACGCCAACAGCTCCTTACCGCGCATGAAGGCAAGCTTGTAAATACGCGCGTTGGAGCCGTTCAAACAACGGAACCGGTAGATGCGCGGGCCGATGTCGAGATAGGCATTGGGCGTCAGATTGACCAGAACGATGTCACCGAGGTAGCCCATCATTTTTTCGCCCAGATCCGGCTTGTAGACCAGTTCACCAGCGGCATTGAAGCGCTTGTCTTGAATCACCAGCGGAAGATCGGTTTCACCAAATTTGAGGTCGAGAGCGCTGGCGAGCTGCAGATCGTCATCGTCCTCGACGATGAAGAAACTGGCAAGGCCGCCATAGGCCTGCTTTGCCGTCAAATGATGCGCGTGCGTGTGATACCAATAAGTGCCGCCGCGGTTGTTGACGGTGAATTCATAGGGGTAGTTGGTACCCGGAGCGATGCTGTCAGTGGGATGTCCGTCCATGGACGCCGGAACGTGCAGGCCATGCCAATGAATAATTGTGGGCTCGTCCAACCCGTTTTCGAGCGTGGCGGCAAAACTACCGCCCCGCTTGATCTTGAATATCGGGTTTTGATAGGTTTTGCCTGCATAGCTGGTCTCATAAAGCAAGAATGGCGAGGGCTTGCCGCCCAAGATTGGGAACGTTGCTGCACGCGCTTTGAGCGTTAGCGACGTATCAGTCACAGTCAGCACACCAAACGGCCCGTCTGCTCCTGGAATAAAGAGCGGATTTGTAAAATTCTCCGCCCGCACCGGGTCGTAAGTGTAAGGTGAAAACGCGGTTTCTGCTGTATTGTTGTCCCGGCAACCCAATAGCGGAAAACCAGCCCCGATCGCGAGCGTTGACGCCCCACATTGCAAGAATTTACGGCGGTTCATCTGGCTTTCTCCATTCACGAATAAGGCTTATGACTGGTGCGAATTTTACCAAGCCATTGGGACCATAGTCATGCGCCTCGTTAAGCAGGGATGAGAGGCTCGGAAACTACCTAGTGGAGATAGTTAGTTCGCAACGCTGCTAAGCCACGCTTAACTGGTCTGTGGGAAAGTAATAACAATAGAGTTATGAACACCCTCGTGTCAGAACAAAAAATTCTTGGCGATCAATTGATACGAGTCTCGGATGCTGCGCCCTTCAGGGAGGGTTCGGGTCAAGCGCAGCATCCGAAGTAGTTGCCGGTCAGGATCGCCGGTTGTCTGCAAAACTTGTGATGCGCAGCTGGTCGCTTAACCGGTCGAGCCGTGCATTGATTGTTGCTTCATTGCGAACCGAAAGCTCACCGGCGCGGTTACGGCGCATGGAACGCTCGCTGCCGCGGATATTGTTCAGGTCACGCAGGGCCCTATTGGTTTGGCCGCGATTTAAGGTGCCTTCGCTGCTTGCCGAACGGATATAGCGTTCGAGCCAAGCTTCGCGCGCACGGATTTCGCTTGGCATTCCAGTGGGAAGATCAGCGGTGTTCGGTCGGCGCGCAATCCAGCGTCCTTTGCCATCATAATATCCCGACGTCAGTCCAGCATGCCAACGACCGCGATTGTCATAATAACCCGGCTGATCAGCCGACATCCAGACACCAGCGCTGTCACGGTGACCGCTGGCAGCACCGACCATCCATTGGCCATTGGAATCGTAATGCCCCATAGTCGGGCCCGCAACCCAGCGGCCACGTCTGTCATAGTAACCACTCGCTGTGCCTGCAATCCATTGTCCTTCTTGATTAAAGTAACCGCTTGCCGAAGCGGGAATCCATTCTCCTTGGGCATTATAGTACCCGGCGGCAGAAGGATCATTGTTGGAGGTTACCCAGTCGCCCTGCGGGTCATAATATCCGTTTGGCGCGCCTTCGATCCATCGGCCATTGCGGTCATAATAACCTCTTGCCGTGTCGCGCCGGGCACTGCCGACATGCCAGCGGCCTGTGTCGTCGTAATAGCCATAGGCGTCGCTACGCCGCGGCTGCGGGTCTTGGCTCGCTCGGGTGGAGACCCAGCGCCCACGGGTGTCATAGTAGCCCACTGCATTGCCTGCGTTCCATCGTCCGTCGCTGCCATAATAACCAGTCGGCGGGTTATTGACCCAATTGCCGTTCGCGTCGGTGCGGCCATTGGCCATGCCCGGCATCCAGCGTCCGCGATCATCATAATGACCCGTCGTGTTACCCGCGTTCCAGCGGCCCCTATCATCATAATATCCAGCGGATGAGCTGGCGATCCACCGGTCGTCTTGGTCGAAATAGCCATTGGCTGACGCTGGAACCCAATGCCCCTGCGCGCTATAATAGCCGTTATCTTCTTGCGATCCGGGATTTAGGACCCATCGGTTGTTGTCGTCGTAATAGCCGTTGGGCGTACCAGTTACCCATTCGCCGTTGCGGTCATAATAGCCGGTCGTTTCCGAGCGGCTAATTCCTGTCGCATGCCAACGATTATATTCATCATAATACCCATAGGCACGGGTGCAATCGGCATCGGGTTTGGCAATTTGATTGCCAACCACGCCTCCCAACACGGCGCCGATTACAGTGCCCAGTGTCTTGTCGCCGCGCCCGGCAATGACATTGCCAGCAACACCACCGACGGCGGCGCCGCCGACTGTTGCGGCTACACGAGCCGATCGCTGGCGCTCACAGCTTTGTTGAGCGGAAGCGATGGACGGTATCATCGTCGCAACGGCGATGCCGGCGAAGAGAAGGGATTTGTGCATGATGTGCATGATATATACTCCTGAAGCGGGCGAGTGCGCGCCTCTTAATAACTAAACTGCGTAACGCGTGATTTGTTCCATACTTGTGTCAAAGCTGTGTGCGCTAGGCGGTCAAGAGGGCGTGCGGTTTAGGCTAGGCTGCTAGCCCTGTTTCCGTTTCATCCAGTAGACCGAATTTCGGTAGCATGCTTGGGATAACTGGCGACAGGACGGGGATCTTCGGGCTTCCCGCCGAGTTTTGACGCATAGCCATGGTTGATGTCGCGGTGATGCGCTTCGTCATCGCGTACCAACTTTACGACATCGCGGAGCGTGGCGTCGTCGGCCATCTTCCAATAATGTTTGGCAATAGCCGGAGCTGGCACATTCGGTGAACGCCCTTCATCTATTTCCTGAAGATAGAGCGTGTAGCTGATAACCGCTTCTTCCTCAAAATAGCCAACCACGCGGTGGGCTGTGCGCGATGAGACCAGATAAAGCAGCGAAAACCCGATCAGGAAAACACCCTGCACCAACAAAATGACCATGCGTTCAAACCAAGTCGGCTTGGCGATCTCGATAAAGGTCATCAAATGCATCCGCTCATTCTCGGCCTCTTCCATGAGCGTCCGGATCCAGCCATCATCATCCTTCATCCGGCGCAGACAATTCAGGTGAGTGATCATCGCGCCTACCATGCCGGGTACGGCGGCTACGGTTTCGAGCACAATCGCCCGGTGACCATAGCGCTTGGCAAAGAAGGTATCGGCCGAAAAGCGCAGTATTTTGGTAAAGCCAAGCGCGAACTTGTCCGAAAATCCGTGCGGGATGTAATGGATTACTGGCTCTGCATCGCGTTCTTCTTCAAGCGCTTCTGGCGTTGGTGTTAGAATTGAATTGACCATTAAAGTTCCCCTCGGGCTGAAGTTTCACATTGCCGCAGCGAATAACTGCGCCATGTCGAAAATGTTCCACCGCTCATGCGCAAAAATCGCAGTAATGCTTCGCCCAGCCTACAATTCGATCTCGGTGATCGAGGGCAGAAATGCGGCGTATAGTCGCTGCACATCGTCTTTTAGGCTGAGCGCAGCGCCGGGTGACAGCACCGCTGCTGTCCCTGCTGCGACGCCCAAGGCAAGCACTTCGCGCAGCGGCTTCCCCCGGGCAAGCGCCAGTGTCACGCCGCCGACAAAACTGTCGCCTGCGCCTACGGCACTTTGCGCGATGACAGGCGGCACACTGGCCGACCAAGCTTCATCTTTGCTGACAATGAGCGCGCCATCGCTGCCAAGTGTTAAAGCGACAATTTGCGCCGCGTTCGCAGCGATCAAACTACGCGCCGCGGAAACCTGCGCCGCAGTGTCGGGCAGAACCCGTCCCGCCAATTCTTCAAGCTCCCGAAGGTTTGGCTTGATCAGGAAAACGCCCTTCTCAAGTGTCTCGCGCAATGCAGCCCCCGACGTATCAAGGATCACATGCGCCTTCTTCTGGTCAGCGATCTCGACAACCCGTCTGTAAGCGTTGGCGGGCAGGCCGCGCGGCAAGCTGCCGCTGGCGACGACATAATCGAAGTCCATTGTC
>JAYUPJ010000149.1:0-2854 GCA_043760195.1 Sphingomonadales bacterium
CTGATTTTGGTGAACGTCACAATCGACACCATTTCGCAAATTCAAAGCCATCTGCTCGCGCACCAATATGGTGACTTGCTGAAAAAGGCGAAGCTTAAAGGTGGCCGGATGCGCTGACGCTTTGCGTCGACGCGGCTAATAATGTCTGGCCATAATATCGGGGGAGTTTGATCGGTGGAAATTATCCTATTGGGCCCTCCGGGTGCAGGTAAGGGAACGCAGGCGGCGCTGCTGGAAAACGCCTATGGCATGGTGCAATTGTCCACCGGCGATATGTTGCGTGCGGCGGTGAAAGCCGCAACGCCGGTCGGGCTGAAAGCCAAAGCCGTCATGGACGCAGGCGAGCTGGTCTCTGACGAAATCGTATCGGGCATTATCGGTGATAAGCTAGATGAGCTGGGCAGCGATGTCGGCATCATCTTTGACGGCTATCCGCGGACAGCAGCACAGGCAGAAGCACTCGACGAAATCCTAGCCGCACGTGGCCGCAGCCTGGATCATGTGATTGAACTTGAGGTTGACGAAGACGCTTTGGTTGACCGGATCACGGGCCGTTTCACCTGCGGCACATGCAATACCGGCTATCACGACCGCTATAAGCAGCCGAAGGTTGCCGGGGTTTGCGACGAATGCGGCGGCACCGAATTCAAACGCCGGATCGACGACAACGAAGAAACCGTGCGCACCCGGATGCAAGAATACCGGGGCAAAACCGCGCCGATTTTGCCGATATACGACGCGCGCGGGATTGTTACGCGCGTTGACGGCATGGCCGACATCGACGATGTAACCGCGGCGATTAAAGCGGTTTTGGGTTAGGTTTACGGCGGCGGTCGCTCAGCGCTGATTGAGCGACTCGTTGGGGGCGTGCGCGGAGGAGTCTCGCACAAAATGCCATTTCGCCGAAAATGGCAAGTTGACACCTAGTTGACAAAGTTGACGCCCATTTCGAAACTTATTGCCAGTCCGGGTATAGATAATTTCCTACATCGCGGTTATTTTGTAATTTTACGTTTTTGCAAATCCAACTGCGAAGTGCGCAATTTGACCGCCAACAATGTCAAAGAGCCAGACCCTGAAACAGCGGCCACGCCCTTTGTTCCCAGAACAAATCCTACATTACAAGGGCTAATGAGCGTTCGGGAATCGGTGAGAGGTAACTCCCTATCGTCATCCTGAATTTATTTCAGGATACATAGTCTCGAAGCCTGAATGTATGCGCGGTATGTATCCTGAAATAAATTCAGGATGACGGAGCGCGTTCAGGATGACGGTGCGTGTTCAGAATGACGAATTTTGGTCAATTATATATTGGCCCTACCACATCAGCACTCTGCCACACTTCGCCCAACCTCATCAACGCCCCGCAGCACCTCGCCCGGCCATCCACGCCTGAACATCGCCTGCACTCTGCGCCGGAATTTCCTCCATCGGCAGATGGCCAATGCCCTTGTAGATTTTGGTGACGTGCTGCGGAAACTGTGCTTCGAACCATGGCACCGCGCCAACATTGATCAACTTGTCCTGATCGCCCCATTGGATCAGCGTGGGCAGGTTCGGGCGTTGCACCGGCTCGGCCTGCTTGCGGGTGGCATATTCGGCGAAGCGCATTGCGGTTGCCTCCCGGTTGCCGGTGCGGCGCAACATTTTCCAGTAAAGGTCAATCTTGGCATCGGTTACCAATTTGGGGTCGGTCACGGTTTGCTTCAGGCTGGTGGCGATGATCGAGCGCGGGGTGATGATGCTGATGATGCCGCGCAGCGCCGGTGTTTGCGCAATTTTAAAACCAATCGGCAGGTCGGCTTTTTTCGTTTCGGGCGCGCCCGATGGATCGACCAAGATCAGGCCTTCAAGCATGTCCGGATTATCACGGGCAAAGGCATAGCTGATGCCGCCGCCCATGCTGCTGCCGCCCAGTGTGAATTTGGTCAGGCCGCGATTGGCGGCGACGCGGGCAACGACATCGGTGTAACAATCAAGCGTGTAGCAATTTTTCGGATGTGGACCGGTCAGCCCGTGCCCGGCTTGGTCATAACGGATGATGCGGTATTGGCCTTTTAGTGCGTTGGTCCAATCATCCCAAGCATGCAGCGACGCATTCGATCCGTGCAACAATATGATCGCCGGGGCATCCGCCCTGCCGTCCGCCCCACCGTCCATTGGGCCTTCGTCGCGCAGATGCACGATGAAGCCATCGCCCAGATCGACAAATTCAGACTCGGCATTGGCATATTCGGGCTTCAATTCCGATACGGTCAGGTCGGGTGCATATCCCCATGCGAACAATGCAGCTACCGCGATGATGACGGCGATCAATAGCCATTTCAGAATTTTCCGGATCATTGTGATTTCTCCAATTATATCTTTGGCCACCGCAGTTTTCAAAGTATCTCATGCACCAATTCTTGCGGTCTGCAAAGGCGCACACCCTTGTCGGTTTCGACAAAGGGGCGTTCAACAAGCATTGCATCTTTGGTCATCGCGTCCAGCAATGTGACATTATCAGATCCGGCGGTTAGACCCAATTGTTCCGCGTCAGTACCCCGCGAACGCAGTGCTTCGCCTGGGGTCATCCCGGCATCGGTAAACAATTGTTCCAGTTTGGCGCGGGAAAAGGGTGTCTGCTTATATTCAATCACGGACAGCTCAATTCCCGGGGTTTCTTGCAAGATCGCAAGCGTTTTGCGCGATGTACCGCATCCGGGATTATGCCAAATCGTTGCTTTCACAGCCGCGTCTCCTATTTTTGCGATCCATCGTTCCTATCAATCGCACGAATTTATTCAAGTCTGCGAAAATAGCCATTGTATATGCGAATGATTCGCAATAGAGGATTATCAAATGAGATTGCGAA
>JAYUPJ010000150.1:0-6341 GCA_043760195.1 Sphingomonadales bacterium
TCATGCCGGGGCAATTCGGCGCGGAAATCAATGCGGCGCGGGATTTTGATCCCCGACAGTTTCTGCCGGGCATAAGCGGTCAATTCGTCGCGCAACGCATCATCCGCCATCGCCATATCCACTGGCTGAATGACCGCGACCACTTCCTCGCCCATTTCCTCGTGTGGGCCGCCGATGACCGCCACATCCTGAACCGCCGGGTGGCCGATCAGATGGTTCTCGATTTCCTGCGGATAGATATTCACGCCGCCCGATATGATCATAAAGCTTTTGCGGTCGGTCAGATAGAGATAGCCATCCTCGTCCATCCAGCCGACATCGCCCAGCGTGGACCAGCCGCGTGCATTGCGGCTGGACGCCGTTTTTTCGGCATCGCCGTGATATTCAAAAACATTCTCGCTCTCAAAAAAGATCGTCCCCTCACTGCGTGCGGGCATTTCGGTTTCATTGTCTTCGCCGACGATATGGGCAACGCCGAGCACGGCTTTCCCGACCGAACCCTTGTGCGTCATCCAGTCGTTCGACCCGATGAACGTCATACCATTGCCCTCGCTTCCGGCATAATATTCCTCAATCACCGGCCCCCACCAATCGATCATTTTTTCCTTCACTGGAACAGGGCACGGCGCAGCGGCATGGATGGCGCAGTCCAAGGATGACAGATCATATTTCGTGCGCACATCACCCGGCATTTTCAGCATCCGGACAAAATGCGTTGGTACAAATTGCCCGCACGTCACGCGGTATTTCTCAATCGCGGCGAGTACGTTTTCGGGATCGAATTTCTGCATCACCACCACTGTGCCGCCGATTTTGTGCATCGTCATCGACCAGCGCAGCGGCGCGGCGTGATATAAAGGCGCAGGCGACAAATACACGCTGTCCGGATTGAACCGGTACAGCCCCATCGCCAACATCACCAACGGATTGGTCAGCGCAATATCGGGCACCTCGGGCAACGGAATGCGAACGCCCTTTGGCCGCCCGGTCGTCCCGCTGGAATACAGCATGTCGACACCGGCCCGTTCGTCGGTCACTGGGGTATTCGGCATATCGGCAACGGCATTCTCGAACCTTTCAAAGCCCGCGATATCCCCGCCGTGCGAATATCGTTCGATACTGGTGTCAAGCTGACTGGCGAGCGGCGCAAGCGACGCCGACATGACCAGCAATTTTGCCCCCGAATTTTCCAATATGTAATCGGTCTCGTCCGCAGTCAGCCGCGTGGAGATGCACACATAGCGCAGCCCCGCACGCTGCGACCCCCAGGTTAGATTGTAATAATCGGGGGTGTTTTCCAGCATGAAGGCCACGACGTCGTCATGGCCAAGCCCGCGCGCGCGCCAAAACTGAGCCACTTGGTTCGATCCCTTATCAAGCTGCTGATACGTCCGCATTTCGCCAGTTTCGGCGACGATGATCGCAGGCTTATCGGGGTGGCTTTGGGCATGAACATACGGATGCATCGGTTACGCCCCCGTCCAGTTGGGCTTGCGCTTTTCCGCAAAGGCCCGCGCGCCTTCTTTGCTGTCTTCGGACGCAAAGACGGGCAACGATATCTCCGTTTGCTTCTGCCACATATTGCCGCTGTTCCAATCGGCACGTTCATTGATAATCTGCTTGGTCGCGATCAGCGCAAGCGGACCATTGGCGGCAATCGCAAGCGCCAGCTCCATTGCCCCGTCCAGCGCCGCACCGTCGGTGATCCGGTTGACAAATCCCACTTCATACGCCCGCTGCGCCGAAAAGAAATCGCCGGTAAGCGCCAACTCCATCGCCAATCTTTTGCCCATGATCGCGGGCAATGACAGCAACCCGCCGCCCGCCGCAACCAGGCCGCGTTTCACTTCGGGAATGCCGAATTTGGCATCCTTGTTGGCGACCAGTAAATCACATGCGGTGGCAATCTCCATGCCGCCCGCCAGTGCATAGCCATCGACCGCACCTATCAGCGGCTTTTTCGGCGGCGCTTCGATAAATCCGGCAAAGCCCTTGCCCGCCACCACGGGCAACTCGCCGCGCAGATAGGCTTTCAGGTCCATGCCCGAACAGAATGTACCGCCCGCACCGGTGATAACGCCCGCGTTCAAGGTAACGTCATTATCCAGCCGATCCATCGCCGCGGCGATACCTTCGGCCACAGCCCGGTTGACGGCGTTCTTCGCTTCGGGGCGATTGATCGTGATGATCAGCACACCATCGCGGACTTCAGTTAGAACTTCGCCGGTAAGAACTTCACTCATATTCTACTCCTTGAATTTAGCGCGATTTTGGCAGGCCAAGCACATGCTCGCCGATGATGTTTTTCTGGATCTGCGATGTGCCGCCGCCAATGGTGGCGGAAAAACTGTTGAGATAGCCGCGGTGCCAGAAACCATCGTCCTGCGCTTCGGGATCGCCGACATAATAGCCCGCTTTCGTCCCCTGAAACTGCAGCGAGAACTCGGTCAATTCGCGCACCAACTCGGTCCGCGCCAGCTTGTTGATCAACGCCAGACCCATCGGTTTATCCTGTTGCAGCGGCGGCATACGGCGGCGCTGATTGTTCAGGTTCAGCGCCTGTATGTCGATCATATACTTGATTAACTTGTCGCGCATTATTGGATCGTCGAGAAGGGGCTTGCCGCCGCGCTTGGCGTTACGCGCCAGATCGATAATGTCCATCGCCTCCATTTCCTTGACGAAATATCCGCCAACCGGATTGACCTTTGCGCCGCGTTCATATTCCAGCGTCTTCATCGCCATCGACCAGCCTTGGCCCTCTTCGCCAACCAGTCCGCTTGCCGGAATGCGGGCATTGTCGAAGAAGCACTGGACGAAACCATATTCGCCAGTCAGTTTTTTCAGCCGCCGTACCTCGACGCCCGGAATTTTCATCGGTGCCAGAAAGAAACTCAGCCCGGCATATTTGCTTGGCCTTTCATTGCCGGTGCGCGCCAGCAGGATCATATAATCGGCCCGGTCGCCTAGCGAGGTCCAGATTTTCGAGCCGTTGATGATATAATCATCGCCGTCCCTGACCGCCTTGCACTGCGCATTGCCAAGGTCGCTGCCATGTTCCGGTTCGGAAAACCCCTGACACCAGATTTCGCCCGCCGACAGCATCGGTTTGATGAACCGGCGCTTGTCCTCTTCACTGCCAATGTCGAGCAGCAACGGCCCGGTCCAACCATTGGCAATCGCGTTGATCAATATCGGCGCATCGTGCGCTTTCATAATCTGCGTCGCGGCGCGTTGATAGTGCGGATGCATGCCGCCGCCGCCATATTCGGCGGGCCAGCTCATGCCGATATAGCCCGCCTCGTAAACCGTGCGCTGCCAGTTCCGCAGGAAATCAAACTGCTGATCGGTGGACACCTCCATGAATGTCAGCGGCAACATGAACCCCGGGTCGGCGGGTGTGTTGGCGGCAAACCAACCCTCACACTGCGCGCTAAAATCGGCCAGTTCCTGTGTGCTTGGCTGGGACGCATATTGCGGCATCAAACGACTCCTCTTCTCGGCCATTTAACTGCGCGATTAAACAGCGGATTGCAAGAGGGTTCGCACAAATCGGCAAGAGCGGCGTGGCCTATCACCTACCCGCGTTTAAACGGAGCCATCTCGCCCAGAAACTCGATCTCGCGGGCGACGGCGGCTTCCTCGCGCACGACAAAATCGGCGATTGCACGGCGGAAACCGGGGTCGGCGATATAGTGCGCCGAATATGTCGGCACCGGGACATAGCCGCGCGCCAGCTTATGTTCGCCCTGTGCGCCTGCCTCAACCCGCGCCAATCCATGTTCGATGGCATATTCAATGGCGCGGTAATAACACAGCTCGAAATGCAGGAACGGCACGTCCAGCGCGCATCCCCAATAGCGGCCATACAGACAATCGGGCCCGACAAAGTTCAACGCGCCCGCCACCGGATGGCCATCCATCAGCGCAAGGAACAGCACGATGGCATCGCCCATCCCCTTGCCCATCTGGTCCCCGCCAATCTGGTCAAAAAATGCGCGGCTTAAATACGGTCGTCCCCATTTGCGCGCGCCGGTATCCTGATAGAATATCCAAAATGCATCCCAATGTTCGCGGGTAATTTCGTCGCCTGTCAGGATCAGGATTTCCACCGCCGCATTCGCTCCGGCACGTTCCTTGCGGATCGCCTTGCGTTTGCGCGACGACAACGCCGCCAGAAAATCATCGAAACCGGCATAGCCATCATTGCGCCAATGAAACTGCGTTCCGGTGCGGATCAGCCAATCGGCGGCGGCGAACGCGGGCAGCTGCGCTTCGTCAACAAAGGTGGCGTGCGCCGACGACAAGCCATTTTGCTGCACCACTGCCTCTGCCGCCGCCAGTATTTGCGGCGCAAGCGATGGATCGGCCATTAGCAATCTTAGCCCCGGCACCGGCGAAAACGGCGCGGCGATTTGCAGCTTTGGATAATATTGCCCTCCCGCGCGCTCGTAGGCATCGGCCCAGTGATGGTCGAAAACATATTCGCCCTGGCTGTGTGATTTAAGATACGCGGGCAGCGCGCCCGATACCGCGCCGGCTTCGTCGCGGATCAGGATCGGCGCAGGCGACCAGCCGGAACCTTGGCCAACGCTGCCCGATGTTTCCAGCGCGGATAGGAAAGCGTGAGAGGTAAACGGATTGCCATCATTCAACGCATCCCACTGCGCCGCGTCAATCGCGGAAACGCCGCTGGCGATTTCGGCGATGATTTCGTTAGGCATTATATCTCCCGAAAAAGCCCCTCCCTCTTTAGGGGAGGGGTTGGGGTGGGGCGTGTAAAGGCGGCGCTATGCTGAAAGGCCCACCCCCGGCCCCTCCCCTAAAGAGGGAGGGGAGCTTACCCCCGAACCATCACCACCGCGTCAATTTCCACCATCGCATCCAGCGGCAGCACCGGCACCGACACCGCCGAGCGCGCATGTTTTCCGGCATCGCCAAACACCGCCTCCATCAAATCGGATGCGCCGTTGGCGACCTTTGGCTGGTCGGTGAAGTCGGGTGTACTCGCGCAAAATACGCCGAGCTTGACGATGCGTTCAACGCGGTCCAGCGAACCCAGCGCCTTTTTCATCTGCGCGATCAGCATCAGGCCGCATGCCTTTGCCGCCGCTTGGCCATTCTCCAAACTATGCGCATCGCCCAGCTTGCCGGTCATCAAAACGCCGTCCAAAAACGGCAATTGGCCAGAGATATACAGCATGCCGCCGGCTGCGACCGCAGGGACATAAGACGCCACCGGCGCAGCGGGTTCGGGCAGGGTCAAGCCAAGTTCGGCGATACGGGCTTCGATGCTCATACAGTCTCCAATTCAATGGCAGGGGCAGGTGCGCCCGCGTTCAATTTATCGGCAATCCAATCATGCGCGTCGGCCCAATTGTCAATCCGCGCATGGGCATGGGGCGCAGCCGGAAAATGCGGGGCCATCACCGGTTCGCCGACCATGTGCAGCCGCCACACCTCTGGATGAACCTCGCCAACCGATTCGTGATGCCCGGCCATATCGTCGATAAACACCGCCACCGACGGCTGATACTCCGCCATGATCCGCGCCAGCGCATCGCCCTTTGGCCCTTGATTGGTATAGATCGGCGCATCGATTCCGGCGGCTTTTAACTGCACCGCGCGCGCGGCGTTGCGGTGATCTTGCAGGTTGGTCAGGATCGCAATGTCGGCCATTTGCGACAGCTTAGTCATCGACTGGATTGCATCTTTAATCGGCAACTGGCGGTGCATTTCGGTATCGAAAAACCCGCCAAGGAAATTCCAAATCTCCGCAGGCTCGACCAACGCCGAATTGCCACGATACGTCAGCGCCTTTGACCAGTCATGCGTGTCGAGCGCAAATTCAATGTCGTGCGCTTCGTCCAGCCATTCGCGGAACGGCACGACCATGTGCAACAATACTTCGTCACAGTCGCTGATGATCAGGGGGCGTTTTTGGGGTATTTTGGTCATTCGTAATAATCTCCATCACTTTGGCCGCCATCAAGCATGCGCCGCGCCGCAACCAATTCCGCCGGGCTGGCATCAATCGCCACCGCGCAGGCGATTAAGTCGGGCTCATGGCTTTCCAAAAATCCCAATATCGCCGCCTGCAATCCGCGTTCGCTTATGCCGCTGCGCAGACCGTCGGGCGTCAGGCCGGTCAGCGATAACAACCGCTCCGACCGTTTTTCATCGGACAGCGCCCACACCAACGCCTGCAAAGCCAAATGCGAGGCCCCGGCGATATTGTCATTTATTTCCTGCATGTTTTTCGTTTAAGCCTTGTATGGCGCAGCACAAGGTGGGAAAAAGTATAATGCCAAAAAAAGTGATGATCGTTGAAGATAATGAAC
>JAYUPJ010000151.1:0-6324 GCA_043760195.1 Sphingomonadales bacterium
CTGAGCCTGTCGAAGCACAGGTTGCTTGCCACGGACTCGGGCACACTCAGGACGAACGAGGAAGTAGGTTCAAATCTCCAACGTCATATACCGGCTAAACGGATCATCCACATAATCCGCAAACGGCCCGCAATAAGCAAAGCCATGCCCCAAATACAGCGCATGCGCAGCGTCAAAATCGGGCGTCGATCCCGTTTCCAAACTCAGCCGGGTCATCCCGCGCGCCTTGGCCTCGGCGATGATATGGCGCAGCATCGCCGTGCCCACGCCCTTGCCCAAATGCGCGGCATCGGTGCGCATCGACTTAACCTCACCGTGCGAAGCATCCAATTGCTTGAGCGCCCCGCATCCGGCGAGTTGGCCCTCATCCCAAATCGACCAAAATGAAACATCCGCCGCGTTCAGCCCGTCAAAGTCGAGAAAATGACAACTGCCCGGCGGCGAACTGGCCAGCATCCCGGCAAAATGCGTTTCAAGAAGCGCGCGGATTTCGGGGCCGGTTAGGTCGTCGGGGGTGATGTGCATGGGGCGTTCAATCCCCAATAATAGTGGGTTCGCCGCCAATCCTTGATTGCATAAAATTCCAGTCGTCCAATCCGACCATGACCACAGATTTACCGCCGCGCTGCGTGATCGCAATGGGCGTATGGTCATTCACCGCACGGTCCATGAAGGCGTTCAAATTGTTGCGAGTTTCGGTGTAAGATATGATTTCCATCGAGATAAATTTCACCACTTATGTGGCAATGTCAAGGGTTGAGAGTGAAATTTACACACCACGTCATTCCCGCGAAGGCGGGAATCCATCACCTGTGTTTTCGGCTCTAAATGCCCTTGCTTAATGCCTTGAGCATAGGTGATGGATTCCCGCCTTCGCGGGAATGACGAAATGGGTGATGGAGAGACCATGGAGCATCTTGCGCAAACTAAACCCTATGACAGCGCCGGCTATCTCGATAGTGAAGAGGCGATTGTCACTTATCTGAAAGTCGCGTTTGAAGTAGGCGATGCGGACGATTTCCGTCCAGCACTTCATGCTGCGCAACGATCGGCAAGAAAGACTGAATCATTGAAGAAAAGCGAAGTTGTGGACATCACGTGTTTTGTTCAATGTCAAATCACCCCTACTTCTATAGTAACAATGGCCGAGTTAGGAACATTAGCGATACATACCAGGAACTATTGCGTAGAACGAAAAGTGACTCTATATAGAACAGATGCTCAGAGAATCGACCCAAATCAATCGCCGACCAGCTTCAAATATTCACCATGCTACTCGCTATGCCGAACGCATCGGAGTTCCTCTTAATCGGCATTCCACAATCTCTTTCACCCAACTAGGAATACCCCCAGATACAGCGTCCCAGACTCTACAAAAAGTAATCGCTGAGAGGTATGCTCCGTGGCTGCGGCGACACAACAAAAATAAGCAATCCATCGCACCTACCTACGTTTGGACAATTGAAGCCGCTGGTGGCTGTGTCGCAGCGCACTGGGCTGTCCACATCCCATCGGGAATGCTAAGAGAGTTTGAGGTTAAGTTGAAAAAGTGGCTTCTGGAAATGTCGGCGGACAACTCGCTAGGCAGTGCTTTAAAAACGACGCGGATACCAAATATCACCGGCTTAAAACGATACATTTTAAAGGGCACGGACCCCCACTATGCGAAAATATGCAAGATCGTGCCTATTCCGCAGGGTGTAGTCTACGGGAAGCGTTCTGGCCACAGTCGAAATTTGGGCCCAGTTGCCAGAAGGGCAGCAGGCTACTCGCCGAGAAAAAACGTCAACTTTTCTCAGTACGGGAAATAGCTCTCCTCAAACCATCTCAGCCAACACTGCCAAGCATTCCCGCGCCAATGCCGCGCTGCGTTCTGGCGACCAGCCTTGTTCCGGATCGGGCAGTTCGTGATTGTCCTTGAACGGCATTTCCAGCGTCATTGATACGCATCCTTTGCCCGCGCCGTTCACGGCATCGCTAAACCGCTGCGCCAATTGGTTGGTGCTCATGGTCAGGTTGGCGGTGCCTTTGCCTTGTTTTATGGGATAGCCCAGCTTGGTCTGGAAATCGGGGGTGCGCGCCGATAGCCGTGCCAGATATGCATCGTAACGCGCGTATTGATCGTCTGTGCCGTCAGCGATGTCGTGGAATCCGGCGATGAAGGCGGCGGGGATGGCTTCGTCGCCGTGGACGTCAATCGCCCAGTGCACTCCGGTAACGTCCATCGCATTGCGGATGGCCAGCACTTCGGGGCTGCGTTCCGCGCTCGGCTCGGCCCATTCACGGTTCAGGTTTACGCCCGCATAATTGGTCCGCAAATGCCCGCGGCAGGATCCGTCGGGGTTGCAATTGGGCACGATATGCAGCGTGCATTTTTGCAGCAACACCCGCGCATGCGGATCGGCGGGATCGGTCAGCATGTCGAGCGCGCCCTCCATCCAATGTTCCGCCATACTTTCGCCGGGATGTTGCCGCGCATAAAGCCAGACCTGTGTCTCGCCCTCGCCCATCGTTACACAGTCAATCGGCTGCCCTTCGATGCTATGGCCCAAAGTGCGCACGGTGACGCCCTCACATAATGACGTATTTGCGATCAGGTCATGATGCCGCTCCATGCTGAACGGCGCAAAATACGCAAACCAGCTGATATTGCCGGTGGGGAAGAACCGGATGGTCAGCGTCCCGCCCGCCGCTTTGGCGTCATAGCTCGACAATGCGCGGCCCCAATATTCGCGGTCTTCGGATACGCAGGCGTTGTAATCGGTCCATCCGCCGGGATAGGCGCTGGATTCAAGGCCGGTGATTTTCAGGATGATTTCGTCACCTGCATCGCTCTCCACGCGGAAGTGGAACCACTGGAAAAAGTCGCTGTCTTTGTCCTTGCGGATCGATAGCGTTGCGGTGTCGTCTGCGATGGACTGGACAATGATATTGCCGCTGTCGAATGCGGCGTTGATGGAATGGATGGTCATATTGGGGTGTGCTTTCGGGGGTGGGTGTTCAAAAGTGATGCAAGCAAAACCGTAGCCCTGAGCCTGCCGAAGGGTGTGTGCAGGCAACGCGCTCTTCGGCAGTCTCAGGATTACGGTTTTGGGGATAGAATTGCGCGGGCTTCCTCAATGAGCGAATATTATTTCAACGAACCGTAATCGACTCGCCCGATTTGCCGGGGAAGTCCTTAAACAAAGCCTCGGCCAGTTTAGATGCGGCGATGCCCGGCTGCGCGGCGGGGGTTCCGGCGCTGGATTCTTGTAATGCCTTACCCTCCCATATCACCAGATCATCGCTGCGGCGTTTGATCCGCACCGACAGCTCGGTCACGATCCGCGCCTTGGGTTTGTTAATCAAGCTAGTCAGGTCGAGCCCAACCCCCAAACCGACGCCGGACCGGTAGCCGCCAGTTGATCCGCCCACGCCAACCGATACCGGGCTACGTCCGCGCGCTGCCAGTGCTTCGTTTGTGGAAACGCTGACTTCGGCAACAACGCCGCCAGCGGCGGTGTTTTCGGCATAGCCGACACGCTGCATCTCGCGGCTGACGGCGGCAAGATAGGGCGATGCGGCCAAGCTGCTTGCCCCGCCTGTGGCTGTTACAGCGTAGCTGCCGCTGCCATAGGTCTGCCCATCGGCAACACGGTTGAACCGCGTGACCTCAACCGGGCCGGTGGGTACCACGCAACCGGACAATGAAAGTGCGGCGGCCATGGTGGTAAGCCCCGCAGAAAGCTTTGCGACACGCATATTTTAAACTCCTATTTTCACCTTTGATAGCCAACCAGGCATGAACCTGCAATGACACACGACTTTGCATCTTGACTTAAGTGGGCCTCAACCATATTAGCGCGCCTTCAAATGCTGGCTTTTGGCCAGTTACACACATTCAAACAAAGCGGGCTATCCCAATGAAAGTCGTCAACTCTCTTAAGTCCCTCAAGGGCCGCCACCGCGATAACCGCGTGATTCGCCGCCGTGGCCGCACTTATGTCATCAACAAAACGCAGCCGCGTTTCAAGGCACGCCAAGGCTGATTGCCGTTGGCGATTCGCTCAAGCACTTGCTGGGCGATGTACGAAATTCAGGCCGCCTGCGTCAATGACGCGGGCGGTTTTTTGCGTTTGGAGCTTATGCGATGATTAAGGCGGCCGTGTTCGATGTTGGCAATGTCCTGTTCCATTGGGATTTGCGGGTGCTGTTCGCCAAACATATTGCCGATCCGGTCGAGCTTGATTGGTTTCTAGCGCATGTCGTCACGCCGCAATGGCATTTTCAAACTGATGCGGGACGGGCGCTGGCGGATATGACGGCAGAGCTTAGCGCACAATTCCCCCGATATGCGGATCTGATCGATATTTACGCCGCGCGCTTTAACGAAACGATACCCGGGCCGGTGGCGGGATCTTTGGAGATCGTTGAGGAATTGGCGGCGCACGGCGTTCCGATATTTGGCATCACCAATTTTGGCGCAGAGTTTTGGGACGGTTTCCGGCCCACGCAGCCGGTCTTTGACCACTTCACCGACATCATCGTGTCGGGCGCCGAGAAAATGGTGAAGCCGGATGCTGCGATCTACCAGTTGGCTCTAAAGCGTTTCGGGCTGGCGGCGGGCGAGGCGATATTCATCGACGATATGCCCGCCAATGCGGAAGCCGCGAGGGCCAATGGCTTTGCGGCGCACCGGTTTACGGATGCCGCAACATTGCGCGCTGAATTGGTGTCTTTGGAGCTGTTGGGGTAGGTTTTGAAAGTGGCTAACTGAGGCGGCGGCGTTGCGCAGCGCGGATTGGTTTGTGCCAGCTATTTCATAGAAGAAAATAAGATAAAAAAGAAATTAAGATTTCGGATTATTCATATAAATAATTGTAATTTATAATATATATTGATTTTCTTTTTTCCTTATTTTCCTTATTTCCTTCTTTGAAACAACTGGCATAACATCACAGCTCAAATCTGCGTTAAACGCATGTCCAGCATCATCGTATGACGCTCCTAAAATAATCAGGTGCAAAGCCTTCCCTTCTCGCCATTCTTATGCTTTAGCGATAGGCAAATTTCCATATTAAGGACGCAATCTTCCATGAATATCCATGAATATCAGGCCAAAGAACTGCTGGCGAAATTTGGCGTCGCTGTGCCGCGTGGTATTGCCGCGATGTCGGTTGAAGAAGCGGTCGCTGCGGCAAAGCAGCTCCCCGGGCCGTTATATGTGGTGAAATCGCAAATTCACGCGGGCGGACGCGGCAAGGGCAAGTTCAAGGAATTGGGCGCGGAAGCCAAGGGCGGCGTGCGGCTGGCGTTTAACTTGGACGAGGTTGAAGCGCATGCCCGCGATATGCTGGGCAACACGTTGGTGACGATCCAAACCGGTGCAGAGGGTAAGCAAGTGAACCGCCTGTACATCACCGACGGCGCCGACATTAAGCAAGAGTTCTACCTCGCATTGCTCGTCGACCGCGCAACCAGCCGGATTGCAGTTGTGGCTTCGACAGAAGGCGGCATGAATATCGAAGACGTGGCGCATGATACGCCCGAGAAAATCCACACCATCCTGATCGACCCTGTCACTGGCATCATGCCCCATCACGGCCGCAGCGTTTCCGCCGCCTTGGGTCTGACCGGCGACTTGGCCAAACAAGCGGCAAAAGTGCTGGGCTGTCTATATGACGCATTTGTTGCCACCGATGCCGAACAGATCGAGATCAACCCGCTGGCGATTTGCCAAGGCAAGGACGGCGACGAGCTGCTTGTGCTCGACGCGAAAGTCGCGTTCGACGGCAACGCCATGTTCCGCCACAAAGATTTGGCCGAGCTGCGTGATTTAACCGAAGAAGACCCTGCCGAAGTTGAGGCGTCCGAATATGACCTCGCCTATATCAAGCTCGACGGCAATATCGGCTGTATGGTCAACGGCGCTGGCCTTGCCATGGCGACGATGGACATCATCAAGCTGAACGGCGAATTCCCCGCCAACTTCCTGGATGTCGGCGGCGGCGCGAACAAAGAGAAAGTGACGGCGGCGTTCAAGATCATCCTGAAGGATCCTGCGGTAAAAGGCATCTTGGTGAATATTTTCGGCGGCATCATGAAATGCGACATCATCGCCGACGGCATCGTCGCGGCGGCGAAAGAAGTGAACTTAAGCGTGCCGCTGGTTGTGCGCCTTGAAGGTACAAACGTGCAGCAGGGCAAGGACATCTTGGCAAACAGCGGCCTGCCGATTGTAAGCGCGAATGACTTAGGCGATGCGGCGCAAAAGATTGTTGCGGAGGTAAGGAAGGCGGCGTAAGATAAACGTATGACAAGTAACGTCGAAAATCTTATGCTTGA
>JAYUPJ010000152.1:0-2840 GCA_043760195.1 Sphingomonadales bacterium
CGATGCAGCCATGTGATTTTCTGTTGTTCCAGGGGCTGAGCTAAAAATAAAAGCAGGCAACTTCGCGCATTCTCACCAGACAGCAAAGCGGGATTTCTACCGCTACACCCAAAACAGACTGTCTGCTGTCCCCAATCGGAAAAGATTCTCCAACGAAACAAGGTGCTTAAAAATGTCCGCTTTCCGGTCACCAAAGCCGCTTTTGGCTGCGCTAATGTCATCCATCTTGAGCAATGCATCATTCACAGAAACAGCTCCGCTGTGGCATCGAGTATCGCTTGGGTATCGAGCCGGTATTCACGGTAAAGATCGGGCAAATCGCTGGTTTGACCGAAACGTTCCACACCCAATGGCGACAACCGATTGCCGCGCACGCCGCCGATCCATGACAACGCGCCCGGGCTGCCGTCTATCACGGTAACGAGGCCCGCAGTCGGCGACAGCGCGGCAAGCAACCGGGCAATGTGCGAACTCCCTTGTTGCCGCCGCGCCACCGTGCCGCCCGCGCGCCCGACCAGCCGCGATGTAGCAAGTCGGGCAAGGTAATCACCATCAGTCCAAGGCCGGGCAGATCGTCTTGCAGATCATCCCACGCTGCAATTGCCTCCGGTAATATGGCGCCGGTCGCGATAATAGCTGCTTCAGCCCCCGGCGCTGGCTGCTTCAAACAATAGCCGCCTTTTAGCGCGCCATCTTCTTAATAGGTCATCTGGACGTTCAAGTTGCGTGATCAAGCGCGTGGAAAGGCGCAGAGACACCGAGCTGCCACCGGGTTGCTGCATATACTCAAACGCCCAGCGCATAATTAACGCGACTTCGTCGGCAAAGGCTGGCTCGAAATAGGTAAAACTTGGCTGACCCATCCTGATCAGCGGGGTGTTGATCGATTGGTGCGCTCCGCCATCTGGACCCAGCGTCAAGCCCGACGGCGTGCCGACCAGGAGGAAGCGCGCCTCGGAATAGCAGCCGTAATTCAGCGCATCCAATCCGCGCGCGATAAATAGGTCATAGACTGTGCCGACCGGGATCAGCCTTGTGCCAAAATGCGGCGCGGCCAGCCCCAATGATGTCATCATCAAAAAGAAGTTGTTCTCCGCAATGCCAAGTTCGATGTGTTGACCCGCGCCGTGCGCCGCCCATTTCTGAGCCGAGGGGATTTTTGCTGCGCGAAAAACGTCGGCCAGTTCAGAACGGCGGAACAGACCGCGCTGGTTTACAAAGGCGCCCAAATTGGTGGTTTGGGTCACGTCGGGAGCAGTGGTGACTATGCGGTCGCCCAGCAGCTCGCCCGACTTTGCAAGGCCAAGCAGCACATTGCCGAACGCGGCCTGGGTCGATTGTTCTGCGCCATCGGGCGTGGGCAAGTGGGCCGGGACGGGAACCAAATCAGCGGCTGGTTCCGGTGCCTTGCGGGCAAGCACGCTGGCATCAACAAATGCCTTTAACCGCGTACCGGCGTTATCGCCTAGTCCGCCATAGGGTTCCCATTCTTCGCCCTGCGCGATGTGCATGCTTTTGCGGAATTGGTCCATCTGCGGCGGGTTCATCATCCCCGAATGATTGTCCTTATGCCCCGCAAGCGGCAATCCATAGCCCTTGACGGTGTACGCGATGAACATCGTCGGGCGTTCATCATTGGCGCTGTCGAATGCGTCGATCAATGTTTCGATGCAATGCCCGCCCAGATTGGTCATCAATGCCGCAAGTGCATTGTCGTCGAAGCTGCCGAGCAGTTCGTTGACATCGGGCTGGCCGCCAATGTCTTGCAAAAGGCGCGCCCGCCACGCTTCGCCGCCTTGATAGGTCAGGACGGCAAAATCGGCGTTGGGGCACGTCTCGATCCATTCTTCAACCGCTTTGCCGCCGGGCCTTAAGAACACTGCACGTTGCAGCTTGCCGTGTTTCAGCGTGATAACCCGCCAGCCGCATGTTTCAAAAATATCGTCAAAGCGGCGAAACATCCGGTCCGCCGTGGTGCTGTCGAGTGACTGCCGGTTATAGTCCACCACCCACCAACAATTGCGGATGTCGTGCTTGTATCCCTCGATCAGGCATTCATAAATATTGCCTTCATCCAGTTCAGCATCGCCCATTAACGCGATCATCCGGCCCGCGTTCGCTGCGTCGATTTGACCATGCGCGATCAGATAATCCTGAACCAGACTGGAAAATGCAGTGATCGCGACGCCCAGCCCAACTGATCCGGTGGAAAAATCAACCGGTATTTGATCCTTGGTCCGCGATGGATAGCTTTGCGCCCCGCCCAGCCCGCGAAATCGCTGGAGCTGGTCCAGCGACTGGCTGCCCAACATATAGTGTATCGCCTGCAACACCGGCCCGGCGTGCGGTTTTACCGACACTTTATCATTTGCCCGCAAGGCATAAAAATACACCGCGGCCATAATCGCGGTCATCGAAGCGCAGCTCGCTTGATGCCCGCCCACCTTTAAACCGTCGCGCTTTGGGCGAAGATGGTTGGCATTGTGAACGATCCACGATGAGAGCCAGCGCAACCGGCCATCAAGCGCTTCCAAAGCAGCTATCGTCTCCGTTCGGGCATCGGGCGTTGCAGTTGTCATCATTGGTCTCCGGACTGATCTATTCAACGACCTAGTGCCCAATGGCGTCGTGTGTCCTTGCGTAATGCGGCTTTCAAAGTATGATAATTGGCACAACATGCCAAAAATAATCAGAAATGAGACAAGATATGCCAATTCAACCGATTGATGAGCTGGACCGGAAAATTATAGCTCAACTGCAACTTGACGGGCGGATGAGCAATCAGGAACTGTCTGACCGTATCGGGCTCTCCCCCAGCCCTTGCCTGCGCCGCGTTCGGG
>JAYUPJ010000153.1:0-2802 GCA_043760195.1 Sphingomonadales bacterium
ATCAACGGATTGAAATTGGCGCGCGCCGTGACGAAAAAACAAACCCGCAAAGGCAGCAAAGCTTAGACGAGTTCTTTCAATTGAATGCCCGCGCGTTGCATTTGAGCTTTTACGTCTGGCCAAATTTTCTTCAAAAAATGATCGCGTTCATAAGCGCGCAGTTTGTTGACCGCGCCGCTGGAGACAAACAAGCCAACGCCGCGTTTAACATCCACCAAGCCGCTGTCCTGAAACAACTGATATGCCTTTGCGACGGTTAAAGGATTTGCGCTTTGTTGAGTGGCAAATGCGCGCACCGATGGCAACATTGCGCCTTCGGCATATTCGCCATCAAGGATCGCGGTGGCGATTACGTCGCGCAATTTCAAATATACGGGTTTGCTGTCATTCTTCATGCATGCTCACTGCCATAATACAGTAGGGCGCGTCAACTAGGCTGATTTGGGGCCGGGCCAATTGCGGACAATTTGCGTCATATCCGGGCGCGGGCGTTCTTCCAAGGCGTTTACGCATGTCCCGATGTAGAAGAAACCGGCGATCTGTTCGGTGCCTTGGCAAAGTTCGGCGCGGACAACTTCATCATATACGGCCCAACCGGTGAGCCAGTTACCGGCAAATCCATGCGCGTGGGCGGCGTGCAACAAGTTCATTGCAACCGCGCCGACCGAAAGCTGCTGTTCCCATTCGGGAATTTTCGCGCTGGGTTGCGGCGCATACAGCAGGACGATGAGTGTGGGCGAATGATAGGCGGGCGCAATGGCGGCTTCGATCTGTGCGGAACGGGCATCAGGGTTGGCGGTAACAAACGCACGCCGCAAGAGTTCCGCAAAATGATCGCGATCGTCAATGACAATGAATCGCCACGGAAAAAGCTTGCCATGATCGGGTGTGCGCGCCGCCATTTTCAGAATATCGGCCTGCGCTTCTCGACCCGGCCCCGGCGCAATCAATTCGCGCGCTTTGCCAGAACGGCGGGTGGCAAAATAGGCGGGCAGTGAAGACAGATCATTGAACATCGTATTGTCTTTATGCGTTTGAATGCAGCGAAGCTAGACCCGCGTTCGCCAAAATTTAGGCGGCCGCGCAATTATATTCTTCACAGGCGCAATTTTTTCGTTAGGGTTGCGCCGTAAGCCGTCACCGAGGAGAGCGGCATCAAATTTTCTAAGAGGGTTTGCAAAATGGCATCAGGCTATGCACAGGATGGGGACGCAGCGGGGACGTTTCTGGGCCATCCAAAGGGGTTGTTCGTTCTGTTCTTCGCAGAAATGTGGGAACGATTTTCTTATTACGGCATGCGCGCGCTGCTAATTCTATATCTTACCAAACAATTTTTGTTTTCTGATCGTGATGCAAGTCTGGTCTATGGAGCCTATACAAGCCTAGTTTATATTACGCCGGTAATTGGCGGATATCTAGCTGATAAGTATCTGGGGCAGCGCAAGGCAGTGCTATTTGGTGGCATAATGATTGCAATCGGTCACATCCTTTTAGGGTTTGAGGGCGATAGCGGCAACCGAGACATGTTGAATTACTTTTACGCCGCGTTGTCGTTCATCATTGTTGGTACCGGTTTTCTTAAAGCTAATATCTCCGTGATTGTTGGACAGCTTTATCCACGTGATGATATTCGCCGAGACCCAGCATACACGATTTTTTACATGGGTATTAATTTGGGCGCATTTTTAGGTGTGCTGATCTGCGGATATCTTGGAGAAACGGTGTCGTGGAGTCTTGGATTTGGTGCAGCCGCAGCCGGAATGCTGGCTGGCATTGTCGTGTTTGTGCTTTTTAAGCCATTGCTATTAGGGCGTGGCGAAGCTCCCGATCCAGCTTGGTTAAATGCGCGCGCAGCTGGCATTAGCCGCGAATGGTGGTTCTATCTCGGGGCTATTTTATCGGTCGGCGTTGCTTGGATTTTGCTACAAAGTTCCATCGTGGTTGGCTGGATGTTGTTACTTACAGGTGGCGTCGTATTGGCGTATATCCTGTGGCAGGCGATTGCCAAGCTTGACAAAGTGGATGGGCATCGGCTTTACGCCGCTTTGTTCTTAATTGCGTTGCAGCCATTGTTTTGGGCCTTATTCGAACAGGCGGGGGCATCATTAAGCCTATACACCGACCGTTATGTTGATCGCAGCATTTTGGGTTTGCAAATTCCAGCGTCAGTTTTCCAATCTGTGAATTCGTTTTTTATCATCACTATTGCGCCATTAATGGCTTGGCTTTGGACGGCATTGGCGCGGCGCAATCTGGAGCCGTCATCACCCGCCAAATTTGGAATAGCATTGGTACTGGCGGGCGTGGGCTATCTGGTCTTCAATGTGGGGGCAGGACAAACGGCAACCTCGGGAACATTGACGCCAGTGATGTTTATCTTTGCCATTTATTTAATTCACACGCTTGCCGAGCTTGCATTATCGCCCGTTGGCCTATCGGCAATGGCGCGTCTTACACTCCCGCACATGCTCAGTCTAATGATGGGCACATGGTTCCTGTCGACGGCAGCCGGTAACTTTATCGCTGGGCTAATATCGGCCTCTACCGGAGGTACAGAAGGCGCAGCGTCAGCAGCAGCAGTGGTATCGGTTTATGAAAAGATCGGTTGGATCGGCGTGGGCGTCGGGCTGGTGGTGTTGCTTGTCTCACCGCTTATCAAAAAGCTCATGCATCTGGATACATTGGGTGACGCAGATATTGGCGACGATCTGGCGGGCAATGCAGTGGGCGAGCCGGGTTTTGGCGGCGTTCATCCTGCGACTAAAAACTAAGCGAGGGTTTCAAATGCGGGTAACTGGGTTT
>JAYUPJ010000154.1:0-17747 GCA_043760195.1 Sphingomonadales bacterium
ATATTATGGCGGCTAACGCACCGGCCGCCTGCCTTGCCCGCCGCGTTCAAGGCATGGGAAAAGACGGCGAGCAAATGGACGCACGGCATATTGTATTTCATCATGGTGTTCATGCCGGTGTCCGGCTGGCTGCATGACAGCGGTTGGAAAGCGGCGGGCGAAATAAAGCTGTATTGGTTCGGGCTGATCGAAGTGCCGCGCCTCGGTTTCCTGATGGCGATGGAACCCGCAGCGAAAGAGGCATGGCACGAAGTTTTGGGCGAGGCGCATGAGATCGGCGCATATGCCTTGTTTGCGCTGGTGTTCCTGCACGTTGCAGGCGCGCTGAAGCATCAGTTTGTCGATAAGCAACGGGAATTGCAGCGGATGTTGTGAGGGAGGGGGGCGTTAACTGTTCATACTGAGCTTGTCGAAGTACAGGTTGCTTGTCACGTCCATAAGACCCGTCTCGACCAGCCAGTCGATCATCGCATGGCTCTGGACGAAAAAGCCGAGATAAAAATCCTGTTCACCTCGTTGGCGATTACCAGCGCTCACGGCACTGATGATTCTTTCAGCCCAAGTGCCTAGGCTGATATAAAGGTCGTTTCATCCGTTTCGGCCTTAAAGACTCATAGCTCACTCAGCAACGCATCCACCCTCTGTATCAGCCCCGGAAGTTCGCCAATCAGCGTATCCCAAACAACCTCGAAATTGATGTCATCATAGCCGTGTGCCACGCGGTTTCTCATGCCCGTCATCCGGTGCCAGCCGAATTCACCATGTGATGCAGCAAATTCAGGCCAGTTCTCGATAACTCGCTTGGCTGCTTCACCGATGATGATCAAATTCATGCAACAGGCATCACGTGTAAGCGCGTCAACAAGGAACTCTTCCTTGGTCATGCCTTCGATAAAGGCGCTGGCCTGTATTGCCGCATCGCGCAAATGGATCAGCTTATTGAAGAGCCGGTCGTTCATCAAAGCGCCTGAGCGGTTCCCAAGACAGCGTCACGGAATCTCACGCTGATGTCCTGCGGGGTTCGCACATCGACCGGCAGACCGAGCAAGTTTTCAAGTTCATGTTGCAATTCACACAAATCCATCAGCGTGGTGCCAGGGGGGGCATCGACAAGCAAGTCGAGGTCGCTGCCGTCGTAGTCTTCGTTTCGCGCCGTCGAACCGAAAACGCGAGGATTGGTTACGCGATGTTGCGCTACAAGCAAGCGAATGGCTTCACGGTTTTGGTTCAAGGCGATTGATGGTTTCACAGTATTCTTTTAACAGATCCGAGCTGAAAGGCAAATGGCCCAACATTCAGCTACCTCACCCCTTGACCCACACCCTATCCCCCGCTAATGACGCGCCTTCCGAAGAATAGAAGATGATTCTTATTTTTGTTCCCGGAAAACCAACATTGCTGCACATTGCGTGGCTGAACGGGTGGAATCAGGCTGAGCCTCCACCGCGCTCCTTAACGGAGAAACGGGCTGAAACGCAAAGTAACCGCATTTTTTTAAGGTGAAGATATGCCAACGATTAACCAGCTGGTCCGCAAGGGCCGGACACCGCAGAAGGCCAAGTCAAAGGTCCCTGCGATGGAAGCGAACCCGCAAAAGCGCGGCGTTTGCACTCGCGTTTACACAACGACTCCGAAAAAGCCGAACTCGGCGCTTCGTAAAGTGGCCAAGGTTCGTTTGACCAACCAGCGCGAAGTCATCTCGTATATTCCCGGCGAAGGCCACAACTTGCAAGAGCATAGCGTTGTTCTGATCCGCGGAGGCCGTGTTCGCGATCTTCCCGGTGTGCGCTATCACGTCCTTCGCGGCGTACTCGACACACAAGGTGTGAAAGATCGCAAGCAGTCGCGTTCCAAATATGGCGCGAAGCGTCCTAAGTAAGAATAGGGAATATAGTATATGTCACGTCGTCGTCGTCCCGAAAAGCGCGTAATCCTTCCCGATCCGAAGTTCGGTGATTTGGTGCTTTCAAAATTCATGAACAACCTGATGCTGGATGGTAAGAAATCCGCAGCAGAGCGTATCGTCTATGGCGCGCTTCAAACCGTTGAAGATCGCGCCAAGAAAAGCCCGGTTGAACTGTTTCACGAAGCATTGAACAACGTTAAGCCCGGCATCGAAGTGCGCAGCCGCCGTGTTGGCGGTGCCACATATCAGGTTCCTTGCGAAGTGCGTCCTGAACGTGCGCAGGCTCTGGCGATCCGTTGGTTGATCGGCGCAGCCCGTAACCGCAGCGAAACCACAATGTCGGCGCGTCTTTCAGGCGAACTGATGGATGCCGCTAACAACCGCGGTAACGCCGTCAAAAAGCGTGAAGATACGCACCGGATGGCCGAAGCCAACCGTGCATTCGCGCATTACCGCTGGTAAGTATAATCCTCTCCCGCATGCGGGAGGGGCAGCGAGACTTGGCGCCGAAGGCGATTAGTCGCAGCGGAGTGGGTAGAGTGCCCTCACCAACGCCGACTAAGCAGCAAGCTGCCAAGTCTTTGTATCCTCTCCCGCTTGCGGGAGAGGGAAAATCGGGGGCTGGCCAAAGCTGGCCCCTTTCCCTATAGGGCGCAGCAACACTCGCCCCCTCCTTGGAGAAAAGCCCATGGCACGCAGCCATCCACTCAGTATGTATCGCAACATCGGCATCATGGCTCACATCGACGCCGGTAAAACCACGACCACGGAACGCATCCTGTTTTATACAGGTAAATCCTATAAAATCGGCGAAGTGCATGATGGCGCGGCGACGATGGATTGGATGGAGCAAGAGCAAGAGCGCGGGATCACGATCACGTCGGCTGCGACCACTTGTTTTTGGAACGATCACCGGATCAACATCATCGACACCCCCGGCCACGTTGACTTCACGATTGAAGTTGAACGTTCGTTGCGCGTGCTTGATGGCGCGGTTGCATGCTTTGATGGCGTTGCTGGCGTTGAGCCGCAATCCGAAACCGTATGGCGTCAGGCCGATAAATACGGCGTGCCGCGTATGTGCTTTATCAACAAGCTCGACCGTACCGGCGCGAACTTCAAATATTGCGTGCAGTCGATCATCGACCGTTTGGGCGCAAAGCCAGCTGTGCTTTATATTCCAATCGGCCTTGAGGCGGATTTGAAGGGTCTGGTCGATCTGGTAGAAAACCGCGCAATCATCTGGAAAGATGAAACCCTGGGCGCAGACTTTTTCTATGAAGAAATCCCTGCTGATTTGGCAGAAGAAGCTGCTAAATATCGCAGCGAGTTAATCGAACTCGCCGTCGAGCAAGACGATGACGCGATGGAGTCTTATCTTGAAGGCAATGAGCCCGACGTCGCAACGCTGAAGGCGTTGATCCGTAAAGGCACGCTTTCGCACAGGTTCGTTCCCGTCGTTTGTGGCAGCGCGTTCAAGAACAAAGGCGTTCAGCCGTTGCTTGATGCGGTGGTCGATTATCTGCCTTCGCCGCTGGATATTGAAGACGTGCAAGGCGTCCACATGGACACGCTGGTTCCCGATAGCCGTCCTGCAACCGACGAAGCACCTTTCAGCGCGCTGGCGTTCAAGGTAATGAACGATCCTTTTGTGGGCACGCTGACCTTCATCCGCATCTATTCGGGATCGCTGCTTAAGGGCACGTATCTGAACTCGGTGAAGGACAAGAAAGAAAAAGTCGGACGAATGCTGGAAATGCATGCCAATGAACGTAAGGATGTCGACGAGGCATTTGCCGGCGACATCATTGCACTTGCGGGCATGAAGGAAACCACGACGGGCGATACGTTGTGCGCGACGAATTTCCCGATCATTCTTGAGCGCATGGAATTCCCGGAACCGGTTATCGAATTGTCGGTGGAGCCAAAGACCAAGGCTGACCAAGAAAAGATGGGCATCGCGCTCAATCGTTTGTCAGCAGAAGATCCTTCGTTCCGCGTTTCAACCGATCACGAATCCGGCCAAACGATCATCAAGGGGATGGGCGAGCTGCACCTCGACATCATCGTTGACCGCATGCGCCGCGAATTTAAGGTCGAGGCCAATGTTGGCGCACCGCAGGTGGCATACCGTGAGTATCTGGCGCGCGAAGTCGACATTGATTACACCCACAAGAAGCAGTCGGGTGGTTCGGGCCAGTTCGGCCGCATCAAGTTCACCGTAAAACCGGGCGAGCGTGGCAGCGGCATCATCTTTAACGATGAAATCAAGGGCGGTAACATTCCTAAGGAATATATCCCTTCGGTTGAAAAAGGCATGCGTGAAACTGCAGAAGGCGGATCGCTTATTGGCTTCCCGCTGATCGATTTTGAAATCTCACTGTATGATGGCGCGTATCATGATGTCGATTCCTCGGCATTGGCGTTTGAAATTGCGGGCCGTGCCGGAATGCGTGAAGCTGCGCAAAAAGCGGGCATAAAATTGCTTGAGCCGATTATGAAGGTCGAGGTTGTGTCGCCTGAAGAGTATCTGGGTGATGTTATCGGCGACATGAACTCGCGTCGCGGCCAAATTCAGGGCACGGACACCCGCGGAAATGCGCAGGTTGTGGAATCAATGGTGCCGCTGGCCAACATGTTCGGTTATGTGAACCAGCTGCGTTCATTCACGCAAGGCCGCGCCAACTATTCGATGTTCTTCTCGCATTATGATGAAGTTCCAACGAATGTTGCGACCGAATTGAAAGAGAAGCTAGCTTAACGATCACAAACAAGCTATCGGCCCTCCCACGAGTCTACGGTCCTTGGAAATGAGGGCTTTTGTGGAGCCGATAACTTGAAATGCTTGACAATCGGCAACAGTCTGGCCAATGCGCGCCCGGACTGTTCCCAATACAGAATAATTTTTGGAACCAAAAGGTAGGATAAAATGGCAAAAGCAAAGTTTGAGCGGAACAAGCCGCATTGCAACATCGGCACCATCGGTCACGTTGACCACGGTAAAACAACGTTGACCGCAGCGATCACGAAAGTCATGGCAGAAGTCCATGGCGGCGTGGCTGTTGATTTCGCAAATATCGACAAAGCTCCTGAAGAGCGCGAGCGCGGTATCACAATCTCGACTGCTCACGTTGAGTACGAGACTGCAAACCGTCACTATGCGCACGTCGACTGCCCAGGTCACGCTGACTATGTTAAGAACATGATCACCGGTGCCGCACAGATGGATGGCGCTATCTTGGTTGTGAACGCTGCTGATGGCCCGATGCCACAGACCCGCGAACACATCCTGCTGGCGCGCCAGGTTGGTGTTCCTGCCCTTGTTGTTTACATGAACAAGGTCGATCAGGTTGATGATGAAGAAATTCTCGAGCTGGTTGAAATGGAAATTCGCGAGCTGCTTTCGAAATATGATTTCCCAGGCGACGATATTCCTATCGTCCGTGGTTCGGCGCTTGCTGCGCTTGAAGGCCGCGATGACGCAATCGGTAAGGAATCCGTTCTGGCGCTTATGGCCGCAGTGGATGAAGCCATTCCGCAGCCTGATCGTCCAATCGACAAGCCGTTCCTGATGCCAGTAGAAGACGTGTTCTCGATCTCTGGCCGTGGTACTGTTGTTACCGGACGCGTTGAAACTGGTATCGTTAAGGTTGGCGAAGAAGTTGAAATCGTCGGCATCAAAGACACCAAGAAAACAACTGTTACCGGCGTTGAAATGTTCCGCAAATTGCTCGACGAAGGTCGTGCTGGCGACAACATCGGCGCGCTGGTTCGCGGCGTTGGCCGTGAAGAAGTTGAACGTGGTCAAGTTCTCTGCAAGCCCGGTTCGGTTACGCCGCACACCGAGTTTTCGGCTGAAATCTATGTGCTGTCGAAAGATGAAGGCGGTCGTCACACACCGTTCTTTGCGAACTACCGTCCGCAATTCTACTTCCGCACAACCGACGTAACTGGTGAAGTGATCCTTCCAGAAGGCACTGAAATGGTTATGCCAGGCGACAACGTAACAATCGCTGTCAAATTGATCGCGCCAATCGCAATGGACCCGGGTCTTCGCTTCGCTATTCGCGAAGGCGGACGTACCGTTGGTTCAGGGGTTGTCAGTTCGATCCAGAAGTAATATAGGCCGCGCATCCCGCACCATTCCTTGATTCGTCAGGAGCTGGTGCGGGGCGGTTTTTAGAATTTTTGAACAGCTGTAACGGCTTCCATCAGGTAAGTCGGGGCGGCTGTTTTGGCTCTTTCACATCGGTAGAAATTAGGATTTGGTATTAACCATGGAAACGCAGAATATCCGCATTCGTCTAAAGGCTTTTGACCATCGCGTGCTTGACCAAGCAACCGGTGACATTGCAGACACTGCTCGCCGTACCGGCGCTCTAATCCGCGGTCCCATCCCGCTTCCTACCAAAATTGAAAAGTTCACCGTCAACCGTGGCCCGCACATCGACAAAAAGTCGCGCGAGCAGTTTGAGGTGCGCACTTACAAACGGATGCTCGATATCGTGCAGCCAACACCGCAGACCGTCGATGCTTTGATGAAGCTCGATCTTGCTGCGGGTGTAAACGTAGAAATCAAGCTGGCCTGATTTAAGGTTGGCACAGCCCCGGCGCAGGTCGGGGTCTCTTTCATCCAAGGGCCTCGGCACTTGAGAGAACCCGGCTATCGCCGGATTGATGAGACAAGTGGTGAATACCGCCGGTTCTTGAACCGGGCCGCGTTCCCCGTCTTGCCGCAACCCTTTTTAAAAGGGTGTGGCACCTAGCCCGGACGGGGCAATGCTTAAAACAGGGTTGGATTTTAGGCGTCACGCCCTCCTGGCAATCGTGCCAGCCGGGCCTCTGACACAGTTGGAGTATGGATCATGCGCACTGGCGTGATCGCGAAAAAGATGGGTATGATGCGCCTCTTCAATGAAGATGGCCGTCACGTTCCTGTCACTGTCTTGGCGCTGGAAGGTTGCCAAGTGGTCGGTGCCCGTAACGCAGACCGCGATGGCTATTATGCCGTCCGTCTGGGTGCAGGGGCCCGTAAAGCGAAAAATGTAAACAAGCCGCAACGTGAAGAATTCGCGAAAGCTTCTGTCGAGCCAAAAGCTCGCGTCGCTGAATTCCGTGTTGCTGATGAAAATGGATTGCTGCCCGTAGGCGCGGCGATGTCTGCCGATCACTTTGTCGATGGCCAATTGGTAGATATTACCGGCCACACACAAGGTAAGGGTTTTGCCGGCGCGATGAAACGTTGGGGCTTCGGGGGCATGCGTGCATCTCACGGTGTTTCGATCTCTCACCGTGCGCATGGTTCAACGGGCCAGCGTCAGGATCCAGGCAAGGTTTTCAAGAACAAGAAGATGGCCGGCCACATGGGCGACCGTCAACGTACACAGCAAAATCTGGAAGTTGTTCGCACCGATGTTGCGCGCGGCTTGATCTTCGTAAAGGGATCAGTTCCCGGCGCGAAGAACGGTTGGTTGCTTGTTCGCGATGCGGTCAAGTTCCCCATTCCATCAGAAGCTCCTTTTCCAGGCGGCCTGAAGAATGACAATGAAGCGCCGGTTGTTGAAGACGTTGTTGTGGCTGACACTCCCGCTGCAGAGGCACCTGCTGCCGATGCAACCGAAGAGAAGGAGGGTTAAGACATGAAACTCAAAGTTCAAACCCTAGAAGCGAAAGCCCAAGGCGACATTGATTTGAATGATGCCGTATTTGGTCTGGAACCACGCGCTGACATTCTTCACCGTGTTGTTACATGGCAACGTGAAAAGGCGCGCGGCACCGCTCGTGCAACTCGTGAACGTAGTGATGTAGCCCGCACAGGCAAAAAGTACGGCAACCAAAAAGGTGGCGGTACCGCTCGTCATGGCAACCGCCGTGCGCCGATTTTCATCGGTGGTGGTAAAGCCCATGGTGCGCGTTTGCGTGACTTCAATCCTTCGCTGAACAAGAAAATCCGTGCGCTTGGCCTGAGAATGGCTTTGTCGAGCAAGGCGTTGGCGGGCAATTTGTTCGTGCTTGAAAATGTCGAGTTGAAAGATGCCAAAACACAGGCGTTGCAAGCTCACATCGGTAAGCTTGGTCTGGGCCGCAAGGTTCTGGTCATCGACGGCGCTGATGTTGTTGGCGGCGTAAACGATAATTTCCGCAAGGCATCGGCCAATCTGGTCGGCATCAATGTGCTCCCCGCTGTGGGCGCCAATGTCTATGACATTTTGAATGCTGACAGCTTGGTTTTGACCCGCGCTGCGGTTGAAAAACTGGAGGCGCGCTTCGCCCTCGCGGGAGGCGCAAGCTAATGGCTAAAAAAGAAACCATCGACATCCGTCATTATGACGTGATTGTTGCTCCGCACATCACCGAGAAAGCAACTTTGCTCTCTGAATTCAACGCCGTTGTATTCAAGGTGACGAAATCAGCGACCAAGCCGCAGATTAAAGCTGCAGTTGAGGCGCTGTTCGATGTGAAGGTATTGAACGTCAATACCCTCGTTCAAAAAGGCAAAACGAAACGTTGGAAGGGTCTTCCCTACCGCCGTAGCGATGTCAAAAAAGCGGTTGTGACTTTGGCTGAAGGCCAGACGATCGACGTGACAACGGGGGTTTAAGGGATAGATCATGGCATTAAAAAGCTACAAACCGACTAGCCCCGCACGCCGCGGACTTGTGCTGGTTGACCGTTCGAGCTTGTATAAGGGCCGGCCCGTCAAGGCGCTGACCGAAGGCAAGTCGAAGACGGGCGGCCGTAACAACAAGGGTCACGTGACTTCGCGTGGCATCGGCGGCGGTCACAAACAGAAATATCGCTTGATCGATTTCAAGCGCCGCAAATGGGATATGGTGGCTACGGTTGAGCGTCTGGAATATGACCCCAATCGCAGCGCGTTCATCGCACTCGTAAAGTACGAAGACGGTGAGCAAGCCTATATCATTGCACCGCAACGTTTGGCGGTTGGCGATTCAATCATCGCTGGTGAAAAAACCGACGTAAAGCCTGGCAATGCGATGTTGCTCAGCCAAATGCCGGTTGGCACGATTTGCCACAACATCGAAATGAAGCCCGGCAAGGGCGCTCAGATCGCACGCTCGGCGGGCACTTATGTTCAGCTGGTTGGCCGTGATGGCGGACGCGTTATCGTTCGTTTGAACTCGGGCGAGCAACGCTACATATTGGGCACTTGCATGGGTACGGTTGGCGCGGTTTCAAACCCCGACAATTCGAACACCACGCTTGCCAAGGCGGGCCGTAACCGTTGGCGCGGCATTCGACCGCTTACTCGCGGCGTTGCCAAGAACCCGGTCGATCACCCGCATGGCGGTGGCGAAGGCCGGACATCTGGTGGTCGTCATCCAGTGACACCATGGGGCAAGCCAACAAAGGGTGCTCGTACCCGCAGCAACAAGTCCACCGACCGGATGATTATCCGTTCACGGCATGCTAAGAAGAAGAGGTAAGTCATGGCACGTTCCGTTTGGAAAGGTCCGTTTGTTGACCTGTACCTGCTGAAAAAAGCAGAAACCGCGCAAGACGCCGGTGCGCGCACGCCGATCAAAACCTGGTCGCGTCGCTCCACCATCTTGCCTCAGTTCGTCGGGTTGACGTTCAGTGTTTACAATGGCCACAAATTCATCCCGGTTTCGGTGAATGAGGACATGGTCGGTCATAAGCTTGGTGAGTTCGCTCCAACGCGTACTTATTATGGTCATGGCGCAGATAAGAAGGGCAAACGCTAATGGGTAAACCATCCGCCCCCCGCCGCGTAGGCGATAACGAAGCTTTGGCTGTCGGCACCACCATTCGTGGTTCGGCACAGAAACTTGGCTTGGTTGCTGCGCTTATTCGTGGCCGCAAGGTTGAAGACGCGCTGAACATCCTGAAATTCTCGAAAAAGGGAATGGCTGATGATGTTCGTAAAGTGCTCGCTTCGGCAATTGCGAACGCTGAAAACAACCACAATCTCGATGTTGACGCGCTGATCGTTCAAGAGGCCAGCGTTGGCAAGGCGTTGAGCATGAAGCGCTTCATGGCTCGTGCTCGCGGCAAATCAAGCCGTATCGTGAAACCTTTTAGCCGTTTACGCATCGTTGTGCGCGAACACGAAGAAGAGGCATAAGTCATGGGTCAGAAAAGTAATCCGATCGGGCTTCGCCTGCAGATTAACCGGACTTGGGATAGCCGCTGGTTCGCTGAAAACCATGAATATGGTCGTATGCTGATTGAGGATATCAAAATCCGTAAGTTCATTTTTGAAAGCATGCCGCAAGCGGCGATTTCAAAAGTGGTCATCGAGCGTCCGGCGAAAAACTGCCGCGTATCTATTTATGCTGCGCGCCCCGGCGTGATCATCGGCAAAAAGGGTGCGGACATTGAAAAGCTGAAAAAGCTGATCGGCAAGTATACCGACGCAGACATCACGCTGAACATCGTCGAAATCCGTAAGCCAGAAGTTGACGCGAAACTCGTCGCCCAAGGCATTGCAGATCAGCTGATCCGCCGTATCGCGTTCCGCCGTGCCATGAAACGTGCCGTTCAATCGGCACTGCGTCTGGGCGCGGAAGGTATCAAGATCACTTGCGGTGGCCGTTTGGGTGGCGCAGAAATCGCCCGCGTTGAATGGTATCGTGAAGGCCGCGTTCCATTGCATACATTGCGGGCAAACATCGATTATGCCGAAGCCGAAGCACTTACTGCTTATGGCATCATCGGCATCAAATGCTGGATCTTTAAAGGAGAAATTCTTGGTCATGATCCAATGGCAACTGATCGTTTGATGATGGAGGCCCAAACCACGGGCGTTCGTCCTCAATCCGACCGCCGCTGATAGATAAGGTATAATATCATGCTGCAACCAAAGAAAACAAAGTTCCGCAAGCAGTTCAAGGGACGTATCAAGGGCGACGCCAAGGGCGGCTTTGACCTGAACTTCGGTTCTTATGGACTGAAGGCGATGGAGCCCGAGCGGATTACCGCACGTCAAATAGAAGCGGCTCGCCGTGCGATTACGCGCCACATCAAACGTCAAGGTCGTTTGTGGATCCGCATCTTTCCAGACGTGCCGGTAACTAAGAAGCCTGCCGAAGTTCGTCAGGGTAAAGGTAAGGGTTCGGTCGAATTCTGGGCCGCCAAGGTTAAGCCAGGCCGAATCATGTTCGAACTGGACGGCGTACCCGGCCCAATCGCAGCTGTCGCATTCCAGCGCGCCGCGATGAAGTTACCGATTAAGACCAAAGTTGTTGCGCGCCTTGGCGACACTTCGCATTTGGGAGTACGTTAAGATGGCTAAAACCGAAGATCTTCGTTTGAAGAGCGACGATGAACTCGCCGTTCAATTGAGTGAGCTGAAGCGTGAGGCATTCAACCTGCGTTTCCAATCGGCCACTGGTCAGTTGGAAAAGCCAGCGCGCATTCGCGTTGTTCGCCGCGACATTGCTCGCATTAAAACTTTGCAAGGCCAGCGTGTTGATGCTGCCGCCAAAGCAACGGCATAAGGAGCCTATAAGATGCCAAAACGTATTCTTACCGGCACGGTAGTCTCCGACAAGAGCGACAAGACAATTGTTGTTCTGGTTGAACGCAAAGTGAAGCACGAGCTTTACGGCAAGATCATCCGTCGTTCGAAGAAATATCATGCCCATGATGAGGCGAATGAATTCAAAGCTGGCGAAATCGTCCGCATTGAAGAAACCGCGCCGATTTCGAAAAAGAAATGCTGGTCTGTTTTGCCGCGCGCTGATGCCGCTGCGAAACCTGCCGCAGCCGCCGAAGCAGTTGCTGAATAAGTAACCGCACAGATTTAGGAACTACCGGAGCCAAAATAATATGGCGCATTCCGGCAAGCCCAAACGAAAGGAATTGGATCCATGATCCAGATGCAATCAAATCTCGACGTCGCTGACAACAGCGGTGCGAAGCGCGTCCAGTGCATTAAGGTGCTCGGCGGGTCGAAGCGCCGGTTTGCGGGCGTTGGCGACATCATCGTGGTGTCGATCAAAGAAGCTGCTCCGCGCGGCAAGGTAAAGAAGGGTGATGTCCATAAGGCCGTGATCGTTCGTACCCGCAAGGATATTCGCCGTGCAGACGGCACCGTCATTCGCTTTGACAGCAATGCTGCGGTGTTGATCGGCAACAACCAGGAACCAATCGGTACGCGTATCTTTGGCCCGGTCGTTCGTGAACTGCGTGCTAAAAAGCACATGAAAATCATCAGTCTTGCGCCGGAGGTGCTATAGTCATGGCAATGGCAAAGATCAAAAAAGGCGACACCGTTGTAGTGCTCGCTGGCAAAGACAAGGGCAAAACCGGTGAAGTCACCCGCGTTGATCCAAAAGCGAGCAAAGTTGTAGTCGCTGGTGTCAACGTCGCAATACGTCACCGCAAGCCGACACAGGGCAGCCCGCAAGGCGGCCTCGACCGGTTTGAAGCGCCCTTGCATATTTCAAACGTCGCAGTTGCCGATCCTAAATCAGGCAAAGCAACCCGCGTGCGGATCGAAACCAGCACGGACGGCAAGAAATCTCGCGTCGCGGTAAAGTCCGGGGAGAAGATCAGTGGCTGATTCCAAATATTTGCCGCGCATGAAACTGCGTTATGACGATGTTGTCGTCAAAGGCTTGCAAGAAAAGTTTGGTTACACAAACCGTTTCGCAATTCCAAAGATCGAAAAGATCACGCTGAACATGGGCGTGGGCGAAGGATCTCAGGATAAGAAAAAAGTGACCACTGCGTTGGAAGAACTGCAGTTGATTGCTGGTCAACGTCCCGTCATCACCAAGGCAAAGAAATCCATCGCTGGCTTTAAGCTGCGCGAAGGTATGCCGATCGGTGTGAAGGTGACTTTGCGCGGCGCGCAAATGTACGAATTCATCGATCGTCTGGTAACGGTTGCGATGCCGCGTATTCGCGATTTTCGCGGACTGAACCCAAAGAGCTTTGATGGCCGGGGCAATTTTGCCATGGGCTTGAAAGAGCAGATCATTTTTCCAGAAATCAGCTATGACGCCATCGATCAGGTGCGCGGTATGGATGTAATTGTAACCACTTCTGCTAACACGGATGACGAAGCACGCGAAATGCTTAAGCTTTTCGGCTTTCCCTTTCCATTAGAAGAAACAGAAGAGAAGGCGGCTGCGTAATGGCGAAACTGAGTTCCATAAACAAAAACGAACGTCGCAAGAAGCTGGTGAAGAAATACGCCGGTCGTTATGCGAAATTGAAGGCAATGGCGAAGGATCAGAAGCTTGACGAAAGCGAGCGTTTAATCGCCCGTTTGAAAATGGCTGAAATCCCCCGTAATGGTAACCCGATCCGTGTGCGTAACCGCTGCGAGACAACGGGCCGCCCGCGCGGCTATTACCGTAAATTCCGGCTTTGCCGTATCGAGCTGCGTGATCTGGCCAACAAAGGCATGATCCCCGGCGTCACAAAGTCAAGCTGGTAAGGATAGAATATCATGGCATTGACCGATCCACTGGGTGATATGCTCACCCGCATCCGCAACGGCCAACGGGCGAAGAAAGACTCTGTCATTTCTCCCGCCTCCGTCCTGCGCGTCCGTGTTCTCGATGTGTTGCAACGCGAAGGTTATATTCGTGGTTACAGCGACGAAGTGTTTGGCCTGAAAGGTCAACATAAGGGCATCCGCATCGAGCTCAAATATTTTGAAGGCGAACCTGCTATTCAGCACGTTGCCCGCGTTTCCAAGCCTGGACGCCGCGTCTATTCGGGTTCGAAAGAACTTCCGGTTATTCGCAACGGTTTGGGCATCACCATCGTTTCCACACCGCAAGGCGTGCTTTCCGATGCGGAAGCCCGTGCAGCAAATGTCGGCGGCGAAATCCTTGCGGAGGTGTTCTGATGAGCCGCATAGGTAAAAAACCTGTCGCAATTCCAGCGGGCGTCACTGCCACGATGGAAGACGGCACACTGTCTGTTAAAGGCCCCAAAGGCGTCCTGACTATGCCAATGGTTGAGGAAGTTCTCTATTCGATGGAAGACGGCGCATTGAGCGTCATGCCTGTGAACAAAAGCACAAAGGCACGTTCGTTTTGGGGTATGCAACGGACATTGGTGCAAAATCTGGTGCAAGGTGTAACCGAAGGTTTCACCAAAGTGCTGGAAATCAATGGCGTTGGTTATCGTGCGAACGTTCAGGGCACAATGTTGAAACTGCAACTTGGCTTTAGCCATGATGTCGATTTCGCCATTCCTGAAGGTATCGAGATTAAAACTCCGGATAACACCACGGTTGAAATTTCCGGAATGGACAAGCAGAAGGTCGGTCAGGTTGCTGCCGAAATTCGCCGCTGGAGAAAACCGGAGCCTTACAAAGGCAAGGGTATCAAGTATCGCGGCGAGTATATCTTCCGCAAAGAAGGGAAGAAGAAATAAGCCATGGCGAAATTATCTCTCTTTGAACGCCGTCGTCAGCGCGTTCGTTCGAAACTGCGGAGCCAAGTGGCTGGCCGCGCCCGTTTGTCTGTGCATCGCACTGGCCGCCATATTTATGCGCAGGTCATTGATGACAGCAAAGGTGCAACACTCGCTTCGGCTTCGACACTGGACAAAGACGTCAAAGCCAAAAACGGTTCAACCACCGATGCGGCTGCCGAAGTTGGCAAGCGCGTCGCAGAGGCCGCTCAAAAGGCTGGCATCACAAGCGTCGTGTTTGATCGCGGTGGCTTTCTATATCATGGCCGCGTTAAAGCGTTGGCCGATGCCGCTCGTGCGGGTGGATTGGAGTTCTAATAATGGCTGATGAAAACAACACACCTGCAGAAGCGGTTGCCGTAGGCGCAGCACCGGAAGCCAATGATGGCGGCCAACGCCGTGGTCGTGGTGGACGTGGTGGTGAAGGTCGCGGCGAAGGCCGAGGACGCGGACGTGGCCGTGATGATCGCAACAAGCCGCAAGCCGAAGAAGGCGATGAGCTGATTGAAAAGTTGGTTCACATCAACCGCGTTTCAAAAACGGTTAAGGGCGGTAAGCGCTTTGGTTTTGCCGCGCTCGTCGTCGTTGGCGATGGTCAAGGCCGTGCAGGCTTTGGTCATGGCAAAGCGCGCGAAGTGCCGGAAGCAATCAACAAGGCAACAGCTGCCGCGAAAAAAGCAATGGTTCGCGTTCCTTTGAAAGAAGGCCGCACTTTGCATCATGATGGCCGCGGCCGTTTTGGCGCTGGAGACGTAACCTTGCGTTCGGCTCCTGCGGGAACGGGCATTATTGCTGGTGGCCCAATGCGCGCTGTTTTTGAATCGCTCGGCGTTGCGGATGTGGTGACCAAGTCGGTCGGCACATCGAACCCTTACAACATGATCCGGGCAACATTTGACGCCTTGAAAGCACAGGCAAGCCCGAAATCAGTGGCACAGCGTCGCGGCAAAAAAATTGCCGATTTGCTTGGCCGTGGTGGTAGCAAGATGGCTGATGCCGATGCTGAAGCAGTAACGGAGTAAGATCATGGCCAAAATCACAATCAAACAAACCGGATCGTCGATCCGCCGTCCTGCCATTCAACTCGCGACTTTGAAGGGCCTTGGCCTGAACAAGATGAACCGCGTGCGTGAATTGGAAGACACACCCGAAGTGCGCGGCATGATCCGCAAAGTTCGGCATATGGTCGAAGTGATCGGGTAACAAATAATGCCCTCTCCACTTTAGGGGAGAGGGAGGGAGAGGGGACGTCCCCCTCTCTAACTACGACTAGGCAATTCTTGCCAAGTCTTCGTATCTCTGCCCTGAAGGGGAGAGGGAAAATACAGCGCGAACAAAGCGAAAGCGAGTGCATGATATGAAACTGAATGAAATCCAAGATAATGAAGGCGCCCGCCATCGCCGTATGCGCGTTGGGCGCGGCATCGGTTCTGGCAAGGGCAAAACTGCTGGCCGGGGTATGAAAGGCCAGAAGAGCCGTTCCGGCGTTGCAATCAAGGGTTTTGAAGGCGGCCAGATGCCACTTCACATGCGGATTCCAAAGCGCGGATTCAACAATCCGTTCGGCAAAGATTATGCCGAAGTCAATTTGGGCATGATCCAGAAATACATCGATGCGAACAAAATCGACGACAAAGCCGTCATCGACCACGCAGCGCTCAAGGCCGCTGGCCTTGCACGCGGCGGCAAAGACGGCGTGCGTTTGCTCGCCAAGGGCGAATTGACCACCAAGGTCAGCTTCTCGGTTGCGGGCGCGTCCAAGGGCGCAGTTGCAGCGGTAGAAAAACTGGGCGGCAAGGTTGATGTACTCGTCGTTGTTCCTGCTGGCGAAAAGGCCGCAGCGAAAAAAGGCAAGACACTGGCTGCCGCCAAGGCCGCGGGAAAGAAATAAGATTTGTACTTGGGCGACTTCGCTCTTGTCATGTCAGCCCCGCTCTCCATATAGGACGGCGGGGCTTGGCATTTCCGGGGTATAACTGTTAACGCTAAGTTGAATTATGGGTCTGGTCGGCTAGAGTCAAATATTGGCTGTGCGCCGGTTCGGGAATAAGGAAAGCAAAATCATGGCATCGAACGCCGACAAGCTGGCATCGAACCTCAATCTTTCGAAATTCGGCCAAGCGACCGATTTGAAGAAGCGCATCTGGTTTACGATCGGTGCGCTGATCATGTTCCGCATGCTCAGCTTTGTGCCACTGCCTGGCGTTGATCCGGTTGCACAGGCTTTATTGTATCAAAACAATGCTGCTGGCGGCGCGCTCGATATTTTCAACACATTTTCTGGCGGTTCGCTGGAACGGATGAGCCTGATTGCGCTGGGCGTGATGCCTTACATCACAGCGTCAATTGTGGTGCAACTCGCCGCGTCATTGTCACCCACGTTGGCCGCAATTAAGAAAGAAGGCGAAACCGGCCGCAAGAAACTCAACCAATATACCCGCTACGGCACCGTATTTCTGACCGCGATACAGGGCTATTTTCTTGTCGCCGGGCTTGAGACATTGTCTGCGGCCAATGGCATTCAGGCTGTGGTTGAACCGGGAATGCTGTTCCGTATTGTCGGTACAATTAGCTTAATCGGCGGCACGATGTTCTTGATGTGGCTGGGTGAACAAATCACCGCACGCGGCATCGGCAACGGTATATCGCTCATCATTATGGCGGGTATCGTTGCGCAAATGCCCCGGCTGTTTGTCAATTTGCTGAACGGCATGGCGACCGGATCGATCAGCGGGTTTTTGGTCGTTGGCTTCATCGGCATGTTTGTCGCGCTGATCCTACTAATTTGCTATGTCGAGCGCGGTCAGCGCCGCGTGCTGATCCAATATCCCAAGCGCGCAACCCAGCGCGGCATGATGCAAGCGGATCGCAGCCATTTGCCCTTGAAGATCAATACCGCTGGCGTGATCCCGCCGATCTTTGCGTCGTCATTGCTGCTGATGCCATTGACGATCAGCCAACTGGGCGGCCAAAAAGTTGCAGGCGAAAGCCAGTTTGGTGACTTCGTAATCCTGATGAACCAGTATCTGGCGCACGGTCAGCCATTATATCTGCTGCTCTATGGCCTCGGCATTGCGTTCTTCTGCTTCTTCTACACTGCGGTTGTGTTCAACCCGGAAGAAACGTCGGAGAATCTGAAGAAAGCTGGCGGCTTCATTCCCGGCATTCGTCCCGGCAAAAGTACGGAGACCTATCTCGATTATGTGCTGACCCGGATCACCGTATTTGGCGCCGCCTATCTGGTGCTCGTCTGTTTGCTACCCGATTATGTCATGGGGCAAACCGGACAGACACAGTTTTTCGCAATTGGCGGAACCAGCTTGCTGATTTTGGTGAACGTCACAATCGACACCATTTCGCAAATTCAAAGCCATCTGCTCGCGCACCAATATGGTGACTTGCTGAAAAAGGCGAAGCTTAA
>JAYUPJ010000155.1:0-2790 GCA_043760195.1 Sphingomonadales bacterium
TATCTTTGCTTCGCTGCTGCTGGTGTCGCCTTCAAAGTCTTTTTCTTCGTCGGGGTTAAAGCTGTTCTGCGCGATTTCCTGTTCTGACGGACGTTTGCCGACGACCGCGTTTATAGTTGTCGGCTTGTTTTCACGCAAAATGTCGAGGGTAATTTTGGTGCCCGGTTTGATGTTGGCGACAATGTAAGACAGCGTTTTTTCCGGTGTCACTTCTTGTCCGGCGACTTTCAACACGATGTCACCTTCTTTGAGGCCAGCTTTTGCGGCAGGTTGGCCCGGTTGAATGGAACCGACCATTTCACCGCGATTTTTGCCTATGCCCAATGCGTCTGCGGTTTTTTCATCGACGGCCCTGATGCCGATACCCAGATAGCCGCGCTCGACCTTTTCACCCTTTTTCAGCGATTCGACAACCGGTGCAGCTTCTTCGGCCGGGATCGCGAAACCGACGCCGATGTTGGCGCCATTGGGACCGATCAAGCGGTTGTTGATGCCAACCACTTTGCCATCAAGCGTGAACAATGGTCCACCGCTGTTGCCCGGATTGATCGCGGTATCGGTTTGAATGAAACGGTCATACGCGCCGCCGGTGCCAATGTTGCGTTGTAACGCCGAGATGATTCCAGCGGTCACGGTGCTGCCCAGGCCGAGCGGGTTGCCAATGGCAATCACCCAGTCGCCGACGCGGGTATTTTTGGACGATGCCATTTCGACGAATGGCAAATCGGCGGCCTTGATTTTCAGCAACGCGACGTCGGATGTTGGATCGCGGCCGACTATTTCAGCGGTATATTCCTTGCCATTGAACAAGGTGACCGTGACCGAATCGACCGCATCGCCTTTTGGACCGCCGGCGATGACGTGGTTGTTGGTGACGATGTAACCGTCGGTGGAAATGATGAAGCCTGATCCGCCGCTAGCCTGATCCTGTTCGATTGCGCGGCGTTCACCGGTAAACGGATTGATGCTGGTGGCGACTTGCACCTTTTTTTTGGTGGCAATGTTGACCACGGCTGGCTGCAGCCGTTCCGCCAAATCTGCAAAGCTGGCGGGTGCACCGCGCGGGGCAAGGCTGGGCTGCGATACCGATACAGCGGTTTGTGCGGTCACCGGATTTCCGGATACCAGCGCAACCACGCTGCCGGTTAGCAACAATGCCGTCGTTACAGAATAAGCAATACGCACAGGTTCATTCCTCTCATTCAAATCTGCCGGTGACAATCATCGCCGGTATATTTTGGTGTCATTAGCGCAGCAAGCTGAACCGAAATTGAATAACAAATTGCCGCAGCCGTGGTGGCCATGAACGCTCAATTTCCTTCGACAAACGTCACCTTGTTAATTCCCGGGTCAGTTCCCGGTTTCAAATTTGCGCAGATATTCGTTGTTGGGCGACAGCACGATGTTGGTCTTGCCTTTGCCCGTTTGGAATGTCTGGCGATAGCTTTGCATGGCGCGCCAGAAATCATAAAAATCTGCGTCCTTGCCATAGCTTACGGCGTATATTCTTGCGGCTTCGGCCTCGGCATCGGCGCGAATGATTTGCGCCTCTTTCAAACCTTCGGCTTCAATTGTTGCACGTTCTTGTTCGCGGGCCGATTCCATCCGGCGATAGGCCGATTGCAATGCAGGCCCGGTTGGCAAATCGGCGCGCTTGATCCGCACATCGATGATCGTTGCGCCGTATTTCGCGGCCTCGCGGTTCAACCCTGTTTGAATATTGGTCATCACCACGCCGCGTTCCGCACTTAACAGACTGGCGAAGGAACGCTTGCCAAGTTCGTTTCTAACCGATGAACCCAATGTCTCCACAAGGCGGGCACGCAAAGCATCTTCGGTTCGCAACGTGGTAAACATCAGGACCGGATTGGTGATACGAAACCGCGAAAATGCGTTGACTTGCACCTGCAACTGGTCGGTTGACAACACTTCTTGCGGTTCCATTTGCACGCTCAGCACGCGTTTATCGACGAACTGGATTTGTTCAACAAATGGCATCCGGAATTTTAATCCGGCATTTGTCGCGCCAAATGGTTTGCCCGGCTCGTATTTGTTGATCGTCCGCTTCACCTTGCCATAGCTGGTGATGATGGCCTGACTGGTTTCGGGTACAACCGACACGGTCATGCTCGCCAAAACCAGCAAAGCGACGGCACCAACGCTGAGCGCAACGGGGTTCCGAAATAGCTGTGTGTTCAACTGTGTGTTCATGGTTTTTTCCCTTGAACGGTGACGTCTTCAGCCGCAGCCGCCGACGAACGTTTTGTAAATTCAGGCAGCGGCAAATATGGTGTCACGCTGCCCGATTCGACAATTGTCTTGTCCACATCGCGCAGCACCGTTTCCATCGTTTCATAATAAAGCCGCCGTTTGGTGACGACCGGCGCTTCACGATATTGCACATAAATTTTGTCGAACTCGGCGGTTTCACCCAGCGCCCGCTCGGTCACCTGCCGCGCATATTTACGCGCCGCGTTTAGGTTGCCTTCACGTTCTTGCCGCGCCGCATTGACCGCGCCGAATGCCTGACGAACCTCGGCAGGTGCAGCGGCTTGTTGAATGTCGATGCTTTGCACGCGTATTCCCGAACCATATCCGTCCAATATCTTGTTCATCCGGTTGCGGACGTCGGCCTGAATATCGCCGCGCCCGGTGCTGATCGCTTGAATCAAGTCGAAATTCGCCACCGCCGCGCGCATGGCGCTTTCGGCAACTTCGGTCACGGTTTCATCGGGATTATCGAGCTGGAACAAATAACGTTCCGGATCGTCGATTTTCCAACGCACATTA
>JAYUPJ010000156.1:0-6191 GCA_043760195.1 Sphingomonadales bacterium
TCGAAAAAATCACCCATGCGGTAAAACAGCAAACAGTCGGCGGCCTTTTCCTTGAGCGCGTGATATTGCACCATCATCGGCGTTGGCCCATCCGCCAGCCCGCCCGTTTTCGCGTTCCCCATTTTCGCGCTTATTGCCTGATCATCTGCTGCCGCCATGGCTGAGCGATAGCCGAGCCGCCACTGCCTTGCCAGCCCCAATGCACGCCTTGCCCTTCGCCGCGCTTGCCGTTACGACAAATTCCGGCAAAACAATAAAGGCACCACAGAATGAGCAACAGCGACGTCCAGTTTACCGCAGAAGAGGCGCTGAAATTCCATTCCCAAGGCCGCCCCGGTAAAATCGAAATCGTCGCGACCAAACCAATGGCGACGCAGCGTGATTTGAGCCTGGCCTATTCGCCCGGCGTCGCGGTTCCGGTACAAGCCATCGCCGACGATCCGTCGTGCGTCTATGATTACACCGCAAAGGGCAATCTGGTCGCGGTTATTTCCAACGGCACGGCCATCCTTGGCATGGGCAACCTCGGCGCGCTGGCGTCAAAGCCGGTGATGGAAGGAAAGGCAGTTTTGTTCAAACGCTTTGCCGATGTGGATTCAATCGATATCGAGGTTGATACCACCGACAGCCAGCGTTTTATTGAATGCGTCGAATTGCTGGAGCCGACATTTGGCGGCATCAATCTGGAAGACATCGCCGCGCCGGAATGCTTCATCATCGAACAAGCATTGCGCGAAAAAATGAACATTCCGGTGTTCCATGACGATCAGCACGGGACGGCAATCATTGCCGCCGCTGGATTGATCAATGCCTGCGAATTAACCGGCAGATCGCTCAAAGATGTAAAGATGGTGGTCAATGGCGCAGGCGCAGCGGCGATAGCGTGCACGGCGTTGATTAAGGCGATGGGCGTTCCGCATGCCAATGTTATTATGTGCGACCGCAAGGGCGTGATCTATCAGGGCCGTGAAGCCGGAATGGACCAGTGGAAATCGGCGCACGCCGTGCCGACACAGACCCGCACTTTGGCCGAGGCAATTGTCGGCGCGGACATATTTCTAGGTCTTTCGGCGGCGGGGGCACTCAGCGCCGATATGGTCAAGCAGATGGCACCGAAACCGATTATTTTCGCCATGGCCAATCCTGACCCGGAAATTTCGCCGCCGCTGGCCCGCGAGGCTCGTCCAGACGCGATCATCGCAACCGGCCGTTCGGATTATCCCAATCAGGTCAACAATGTGCTGTGTTTTCCATTCCTGTTTCGCGGTGCGCTCGATGTTCGGGCAACGACGATAAACGAGGAAATGAAGATTGCCGCCGCCCATGCTTTGGCCCAATTGGCGCGCGAAACGGTGCCCGAAGAAGTCGCCGCTGCGTATGGCGGGATCAGCCACAAATTCGGCAATGACTATATTATCCCTTCGCCGTTCGATCCGCGTTTAATCGAAATTGTTGCCTCCGCCGTTGCCAAAGCGGCAATGGATTCAGGTGTCGCACAAAAACCGATCGCCGACATGGATGCGTACCGCGCAACTTTGCGTGGCCGTCAAAATCCGACGACGTCGGTACTCACACAGGTGTATGAGGCCGCACGGGCAAAGCCAAAGCGGATCATTTTTGCCGAAGCGGAAGAAGAAGTTGTCCTGCGCGCTGCAATCCAATTCCGCCAGGGCGGCTATGGCACGCCGGTGCTGATCGGACGTGACGCGGCGGTCAAAGCAAAGTTGCAAGAGCTGGGCGTTGACGATCCCGACAGCTTTGAAATCCACAATAGCGTTACCAGCCCATTGGTCGAGACGATGGTGGACAGGCTTTACATCAGATTGCAACGGCGCGGATATCTGCGCCGCGACGTGCAGCGGATGGTGAACCGGGACCGCAATATTTTCGGAGCCAGCCTGTTGGCGCTCAATCAAGCCGATGCGATGATCACCGGCACGACGCGAACATTCGGTCAGACATTGCGCGAACTGCGCCGGGTGATCGATCCAAAAAAGGGCCAGACACCGTTCGGCATTCATGTTCTTGTCGGCAAAACCCACACCGTATTCATGGCCGACACCACCGTAAACGAACGGCCAAGCGCCGAAGAACTCGCCCATATCGCCGAACGCACCGCGACGGTTGCGCGCCGTATGGGCCACGAACCGCGCGTCGCGTTTCTATCGTTTTCGACCTTTGGCAATCCGGCGGGCAATTGGCTCGACAATATTCGCGAGGCTGTCGCGATATTGGACGCGCGCAAACCCAATTTTGAATATGAAGGCGATATGCCGCCTGACGTCGCGTTAAATCCCGCGTTGATGGCGCGCTATCCGTTTTGCCGGCTGTCCGGCCCCGCCAATGTGCTGATTATGCCCGGCCTGCAATCCGCCAATCTGAGCGCAAAGCTGCTGCGCGAACTGGGCGGTGACCGGATCATAGGGCCGATGCTGTTGGGCCTGGAACATCAGGTGCAAATCGCAACAATGGCATCAACCGCGTCAGAGCTGGTGACGCTTGCGGTTCTGGCCGCTGCGGGGGTTGTGGTTTAGTCTAAGTTGAGTTGGCCTTCAGGATACAAAATACAATCAGCATGAGTCGTCATTGCGAGCGGAGCGAAGCAATCCAGAGCAGCTCACACTTGCCCTGGATTGCTCGGGACTGATCGAATTTCGCGCTAGATTAAAAACTACCTAAGCCGCAGTTAGCCCGGACCGCCGCCGCCGCCCACTCCGGGTGCGCCGACTGTGCCGATGCCGCCGAACAGATCTTCAAAGAAGCTGCGATCACGGCCCAGTGTCGGGGTTTTATCACCCTCTACATTGATCTTGGCGATCGTTTCGATGCCGGTTTGTTTGACTTCTGTCACGTTACCCGCATTGTCGAACCGGACGTGCAGCACGGTTTGCGCCATTGCCTTGGGCTGAGCGAAGGCCAATTGGTTTGAATCGCGCGCGAAATAATACCAGTCATTGGTGTCAAATTGTCCGGAAAATGTCGGCCTGCCCAATGATGCCTGCACCGAATCCTTGTTATCAACGCCCGGGGCCACGGCGGCGATCAGCACAGCGTCACCAACATAGCCTTGATGCGACCGCAGACGTGTACACCCTGATGCGCCAAGCACAATCAAAGCGAGCGCAGCCGCCGCAACCGCGCGGCCATTGGGTTTCAAAATAGAAAGCGTGGACATATTGGTCTCCGGCAAAAACTGACTATATGGGCAATCACAACAATTGCATGGCGCCCTTTTGATTGCCATTGCATCCTTTGGCGGCCAAGATCAATAAGCATTGGTAAATGAACCAATGATGAGCCAAGTTTCGGAGGTTAAGTTTGATGTCAATTTTCACGCGCCTGTTTGGCAAGTCGGCTCCCGACCCCAAAAACAGGTTGCAGCCGCTTTATAAAAACGTGATTGCAAAGGGGCGGGAGCTGCATTGGTATGAAGCCGGGCAAGTGCCCGATACTATGGATGGCAGGTTCGGCATAATATCCTCGATATTGGCTTTGGTGCTGCTGCGTATGGAACAAATTCCAGAGGCCGCGCAGGATGCTGCTTATCTGACCGAGTTGTTCGTGGACGATATGGACGCGCAGATGCGCGAGGCGGGGATCGGCGATGTCGTCGTGGCCAAGGATATGGGCAAGATCATGGGCGTATTGGGCGGGCGGCTTGGCGCTTTTAGGGGCGCGTTTGACGATCCGGCGATGCTGGCGGCGGCGATTGACCGCAATATCTTTGGCGGCGGAGAAATTATACCATCTGCCGCTTCCCACATGGCTGTCGAGCTCACCGCATATTGGCGCGAATTGCAGGCGGCCGATCACGCTGCGCTGATTTCTGCGCATTCTGCTTTCCGGATACAGGCGGCATGAGCGCAGCAACCGAATTCAGCGTTGTCATCAAGATGGACGATATTGGCGCAGGCGCATCACAGCACAAAATCACAGCCGATGCGGCAGCGTGCAGCGCGCTGGCGGAGCGCTTCTTGTTGCTATCGCTATCCGAATTGTCCGCCGAACTATCGCTGGCCAAAACGGCGCAAGGCATATTGGCAAAGGGCCGGATCAACGCGCGCGCGCAGCAATCCTGTATCGCGACTGGTGATCCTGTGGCTGCCGTCATCGATGAGCCGATGGAAGTACTGTTCGTCACCGAACCCGATCAAGACGGCGAATATGAATTGGATGCCGATGCCTGCGACAGCATGTTTTACGACGGCAAAGGCGTTGATATCGGCGAGGCCGCTGCCCAGACTTTCGGGCTGGCGCTCGATCCCTATCCGCGCTGCGCCGATGCTGAAAAATTGCTGCGCAAAGCCGGAGTCAAAAGCGAGGATGAGGAAAGGGCGCTGAGCGGTCCTTTCGCCGGATTGGCCGCGCTGAAAGGCAAAATGACGCCATGACTGGCGAGAGAACTAATGGCGGATGACATTGCACCGGATCATAATTCCCTTTCCGTTCGTCCTGTCTCCCCGCGGGTCGATGTCGAAGGATGAGACCAGCAACCTGTACTTCGACAAGCTCAGTACGAACGGTACTTGTTTCACACAAATGTCATCCTGCTCGAAGGGCGCATAAGCGGATGTTTGACGCCAAAATCCGCCCGCTTGTCAACCCCGCGCTGGATGTTATGGCGCGGCAAATATGCAAGTTTGGGATCGGTGCCAATACCGTCACTCTGTTTGGAGCGATCATCGGACTGACGGGCGCAGCGGCGATAGCTGGCGGGCAATATGGTTTGGCGTTGGCATTGATCGCGGCCAACCGCGTGGCCGACGGCGTCGACGGGCGCGTTGCGATAATCAATGGCCCGACCGAATTTGGCGGTTATCTCGATAGCCTGGGTGATTTTCTATTCTATGTCGCCGTACCCGTGGCGTTCGGCATCGCAAACGCGGCAAATTTATTCCCAGCCTTGCTGCTGGTGGCCGCATTCACGCTAACCGGCGTGAGCTTTTTGGCGTTCGCAGCCATCGCGGCACGGCGGGGTTTGGACGACGGCACACATGGCCGCAAAGCGATCATCTATTCCACCGGCATCATGGAAGGCACCGAAACCATCGCGTTTTTCGCGGCTATGTGCCTGTTGCCCGGCTGGTTTGCGGCGCTTGCCTATGTGTTTTCTGCGCTGTGCCTCATAACCGTGGCGCAAAGGATCAGCGACGCCGCCAAGCAATTCGCGTGATCTAGAGCGCGATGACATAAGGTTGAAACATTGATTCAAAACCGTAGTGCTGAGCCTGTCGAAGTACGCCTCTCCGTGAAGCGCCCGCGGGCAGGCTCAGGGCTACGGTTAAGTTTCAATCTGATGTCATCCTGACCCTAACGCTACCCGCGCCGCCAAGCAAAATAACGCTCGGCAAACGCCAGCAATTTTTCAGGTTTGCGGGCCAGCTTATACTGGCCGACGACGTATTTGTTGGCCTCGTTCCACGTTGGATAGGGCATGATCGCCGCAGCAATCCGCCCCAGTTTCATATTGTGCCGCATCGCCAAGATGAACTGGGCGATCATTTCGCCGGCATGGCTGGCGACAATCGTCACCCCTAATATCGTTTCCTTGCCCGGCGGGGTCAGCACTTTGACGAAGCCTGCGGTTTCGCTTTCGGCAATCGCCCGGTCAAGGTCACCGAGATCATAGCGGGTGACTTCAAACGCGATACCCTTCGCGCGCGCGTCGGCCTCGGTTAGCCCGACGGTGGCAATTTCGGGGTCGGTATAGGTGACGCGCGGCAACACGCGGTAATCGGCGCGGTAATTCTTGAACGGGCTGGCGAGCGCATTGACCGCGGCATACCACGCCTCATGCGATCCGCCGTGGGTCAGTTGCTGGTTACCTGCGACATCACCGGCGGCATAGATATGCGGCATGATCGCGGCCAGATTGTCGCCGATGATCAGCTTGTTTGCATCGAGCAATCCCAATTCTTCCAAACCGAATCCGGTCACCCGCGCCCGCCGCCCCACTGCGACGATCAATTCATCATACGCAAACGACACCTCGCCATCGGGGCCCGCCGCGACCATTTTTTTGCCCGCTTCGATTCGCAATGCCGTGTGGCCGGTGCGAACATCGACGCCTTCGCGGCGCAAATGCGCTTCGACGATATCGGCGGCATCGCTGTCTTCTTTACCCAGCAGGCCGGGTTCCATTTCCAATAAGGTAACCTGCGCGCCGAGCCGCTGAAAACTCTGGGCAAATT
>JAYUPJ010000157.1:0-2783 GCA_043760195.1 Sphingomonadales bacterium
TGCAGGTCGAACAGGCTGGCTTCGTGCGGTGCAGAGTGCCGGTCTCCGCACGCTTCACGGACAACGAAAGGCGCAAACCCGCATTGTATCGCGTCAAGCGCGGTTGCCCGCACACATCCCGAAGTTGAAAGTCCTGTGATCAGCAGCGTGTCGATGTTTTGCCCGCGCAACACCGCCGCCAAATCGGTCCCAAAAAATGCCGACGCAAATTGCTTGGTGATGACCAGGTCGTCCGCATGTGGTTGCAGCGCACCGGGGAATGCACCAAGCGGCGATCCCTTGTCAAAGACGCTGAGGGCAGGGATCTTAAGGTAGAACAATCCGCCATTCGCGCCGCCCGGTTCGTATACGACATTGGTGAAAATAATCGGCACCCCTGCCGAACGAGCCGCTGCGGCCAAACGGACATTGCTATCCAACGCATTCTCCACCGCTGCATAGAGCGGAGAGCCTATCTCGAAATAGGCCATCACCATATCGACGATCAACAATGCCGGACGCGCGCCAAAACGCAAATGGCCGTCAAACACACCGGCATAATTTGACTCAGGGTCGCTGGTATTGCCCATCAAATCGTGCCTGACGCCTTAAGTGCGGCCAAGTCATCATCGTTCAGATTGAGCAGCCGTCCGTAAACCTCCGCATTATGCTGTCCAACTGCCGATGGCGCCGGGCTGCGCACACTGCTGGGTGTATCGGAAAGCCGGGGAAAGGCATTTTGCATCTTGATCGGGCCAAAGCGTTCGGTTTCCACTTCGATGATCGCACTGCGCGCCTGAAAGTGCGGATCGGCGAGCATTTCAGGGGCGCGGTATACCTTTCCAGCCGGAATTGAATGCTCAATCATCAACCCGTCCACTTGGTCTATGGTCAATCCTTTCGTCCAATCATTGATCAGCGCATCCAGTTCCAACTGGTTTTCTCCGCGCGCCACATGGGTGGCATAACGATCATCCTCGCCCAGTTCCGGCCGGTTCATCGCAATCGCGAATCGTTTGAAAATCGCGTCATTGTTCGCGCCAATCATGAATTCGCCGTCTTTGCAGGCGTAGACATTTGACGGCGCGATACCGGGCAGGATGGAACCCGAACGTTCGCGGATGATGCCGCTGTGATCATATTCCGGAACCAGCCCTTCCATAACTTGCAACACAGCTTCGTAAAGCGCCGAGTCGACAACCTGACCCTTGCCCGTTTTCGCGCGCACATGCAGCGCCGCCAGCACACCCATACAGCCATAAGTAGCGGTCAAAGTATCGCCGATCGACACGCCCATTCGCGACGGCGGGCGATCCGGTTCGCCGACGATATAGCGCCATCCGCCCATCGCTTCACCGATGCCGCCAAAACCGGCGCGACTCGAATAGGGGCCCGTTTGGCCATATCCAGACATCCGCGCGATAATCAGGCCAGGGTTTGCCGCCCGCAATAAGTCGGGCCCAAGTCCCCATTTTTCGAGCGTTCCCGGTTTGAAATTTTCAACCAACACGTCGGCTGTTTCGATAAGTTGCCGGGCGAGTGCCTGACCCGCGGGAACGCGCAAATTGGCGGTGACCGCTTTCTTGTTGCGCGCAATCACTTCCCAATTGACCTTGTCTGCACCTTGGCCCCAAACGCGCATCGGATCGCCGGGGCCCGGGGCCTCGATCTTGATCACCTCTGCGCCCATGTCGCCGAGCAGCTGCCCGCAAAAGGGCCCCGCCAAAAGCTGACCCATTTCGATGACACGAATGCCCTTTAATGCTCCTTCATTCTCGATCATTATTCGGCGGCCTCGGCAGTCTGCCATACAGGCTGAGTAGGCGCAGGCAGCCCCGTGTCCTGCACACAGGATTTGCGCAAATCACCGATTGCCGGGCCATAATTAAACAGCGTCAAGTCAGGACGTTCAGCGCGTATTTTGGCCCTCAGCGTCTCGGTTGCAGCAATGTCTACTTGGCCGCTTGCATTGGCAACCACGCCGTAAGCCAACGCGCCTTCAACGCTGACCAAACCTTGCGTAATCTCTTTGCCGACCAGCGCCGCGTCGCGGTCAAGCGCATCGCCCCAACCGCCGCCGCCCCAAGTGATAAAATGCAATTGATCGCCTTCTTCGACATGGACTTCTTCGACCTTGTTACCGACAATGGTTTGGCTGCCATCTGCCTTTTCAATGATCTTGCGCGCTCGTTTGCCAGGCTCTCCGCCATTGACGCCCCAAGGCGGAACGAACCAGCGATCATCATGGATCGAAATCGTACCGCTGGCGAGGAACCGGTACGTCATGTGGATGCCATTGCCGCCGCGATGCAGCCCCGCTCCGCCGCTGTCCGGCTCGGTTTCATAGCGTTCGATGATCAGCGGGAAATAGCGTTCGAGAAACTCGTTTGGCACGTTGGTGAATCCCGGCCAGAGCGAGTGGCCATCGGGGCCATCACCCATTGGCCGCCCGGGAATGCCGCCAAAGCCGATCTGGAACAGCTGGAACCAATCGCCTTTTTTGTCATTGCCCGAATAGAATAAATGCGGCGATGAACTGAAACCCGCGGCGTTCAGGAATTCCGGCGTCTTCTGGCCAAGCAGACCGCCCAATATGTCAAAGATCCGGCCCAGCGCATGCGTCCGTCCGGACAATGCCGCAGGGAATTTGGGTTTCAACAACGAACCATCCGGAATGCGCACATCAATCAGATCGTAGAAGCCATCATTGAACAATATCTGCGGATCAAAAACCATGATCATGTAAATGCCAAAGAACATCTTGAACATATTTTCATTGAGGTAAAAGTTGATCGACGCTTGGC
>JAYUPJ010000158.1:0-6183 GCA_043760195.1 Sphingomonadales bacterium
AGCAGGCACGGTGCATGCCATCGGCGCAGGAATTACCCTCGTCGAGGTCCAGCAATATGCCGACATAACCTATCGCCTGTATGATTACGGCAGGCTCGATAATGGCCAGCCGCGTGCGTTGCATTTGGACGACGGCGTCGCAGTATCGCAGGCGCAGCCTTATACGGACCAGCGTTCTGGCCACACAGAGCAAAGCGCGCATTTGGCGAACGGTGCATATTTTCAGCTTTCACTGGTCACCGATGAAGCAGCGCTGGCGGCGTTACCCATAGACAGACTCGGCTGGATAGTGCCGCTGTCCGGTGTCATTAGCGTCGGGGGTGATAGCGGCGCTGTGGGCGATTGTTTGTTGGCTGAACCGGGGAAAGTCATAACGATGGAGGGTGATTCAAAGTTTTTGTGGGCAGTCGCCGGCAGCGAGCTTAGGGGCTGAGATTCACGTGCGAACTTGGCGCTCTTACCCTAAATCACCCGCGCCGAATAAATTTCTCCGCCGCCTGGACGCTGCGTTAAGACCACAGATTTATAGGCCGCCGATTTCGCCGCTGGCAGAGTATAGGTTGCCGCCTTACCATTCCAATCACCCAGCTTAACCAATTGCCGCACGATGTTTTTGTGCGGTAAGGCACGCCCCGTGTTTTCGCCCGATTTTATCGCCACATTTTGCAGGCGCGGATCGAAACGGACCAGCCATATCGCCGCTTTTCCAGAACCTGCGCCGATGGTGGCAGTATTGCCATTTACCGAAATAGCAGGGCCGCCAGATAATCCCGTTGTGGCGGCAACAGCGCGGTTTATCTCGCCGGGCTTGTTACCGACGATGGCGCGCTTTCCATTCAGAATCACCTGCGGCGTGTAAACATTGCTGTCGCCTAGTGCACTGGCGTAATTATATTGGCGCTGGGTATATTCGGGGTCACCGAAAACATCTTTCCAACCAAGCCGGTCCCAATAGGTCACAGAAAAATTCAGCGCGATCACATCGCTTCGATCAGCGATTGCGTTTAGCGCTGCATTGGCGGGCGGGCATGACGAGCAGCCTTGGCTTTGAAACAACTCAACGACCACAGGACCGGTGCTGCTTTGTTTTGCTGCCAACTGAGCGGCGGCTTTCGCCTTGCCGCTAATCTCGGCTTGTTGGCATGACAACAGCAGCAGCGGTGCCGTTAATAACGAGATTGAAAGACTATGATTGCGCATGACCGGTCCTGACCCAAAGCTTCTGCTTGCTATTTGAATGTTCGCGCTGGTGGCGAAATTCGTTACCGCATCATCAATTGCCGTCACTGTTTTTTCGCTCATGCGGGGCAACGTGCATCCATATAGGCTTTGTCGATCCGGATCATTTGCTATGTGAGCCTCTCGCATATCGTTATACGCGGTTGCACCTATGCGTCCACCCTGATAATCGCGCCTCGAAACGAACAGCCTGTCTGGAAAGTATCCCATGAAAGATAATATCAAGAAAGTTGTCCTCGCATATTCGGGCGGCCTCGACACCAGCGTTATCTTGAAGTGGCTGCAAATTGAATATGGCTGCGAAGTGGTAACCTTTACCGCCGATCTGGGGCAGGGTGAAGAATTGGGTCCGGCACGGGAAAAGGCTGTGCTGATGGGCGTGCCCGATCACCACATCTACATCGACGATTTGCGTGAGGAATTTGTCCGCGATTTCGTGTTCCCGATGATGCGCGCCAATGCGCGGTACGAGGGTGATTATTTACTCGGCACGTCGATTGCGCGACCGCTTATATCGAAACGCTTGATCGAAATTGCGGCGGAAACCGGCGCGGATGCTATCGCGCATGGTGCGACCGGCAAGGGCAATGATCAGGTGCGGTTTGAGCTGTCGGCCTATGCGCTGAACCCCGATATAAAGGTGATTGCGCCGTGGCGGGAATGGGATTTGACCAGCCGCACCCGCCTGATCGAATGGGCCGAGCAGCATCAGATTCCGGTTCCCAAGGACAAGCGCGGCGAGAGCCCGTTTTCCACTGATGCCAATTTGCTGCACACCTCGTCAGAGGGCAAAGTGCTGGAAGATCCGTGGGATGAAACGCCCGATTATGTCTACTCGCGCACCGTCAATCCAGAGGATGCGCCCGACACGCCCGAATATATCACGGTCGATTTTGAACGCGGCGACGGGGTTGCCGTCAATGGCACTGCGATGTCTCCCGCAACGTTGCTGGCGGCGCTGAACGATCTGGGTCGCAAACACGGCATTGGCCGGCTCGATCTGGTGGAGAACCGCTTTGTCGGCATGAAATCACGAGGCATGTATGAAACGCCGGGCGGCGAGATCTATGCCCGCGCGCATCGCGGCATCGAGAGCATCACCCTGGACCGGGGCGCAGCGCATCTGAAAGACGAGCTGATGCCGAAATATGCCGAGATGATCTATAACGGTTTCTGGTTCAGCCCGGAACGCGAGATGCTGCAAGCCGCGATTGACCATAGCCAGACGTTGGTGTCGGGCACGGTGCGGCTGAAACTATACAAAGGCAACGCCAGCGTCGTCGGCCGCAAATCACCGAACAGCCTGTACAGCGAAAAGGTCGTGACGTTTGAGGATGACGCAGGCGCGTATGACCAAAAGGACGCCGAGGGGTTCATTAAGTTGAACGCGCTGCGCCTCAAATTGCTGGGCAAGCGCGGGAAGCTGTAACCCTCACGGCTTTTTAACCAATTGCCGTTACTGGCAATAGAGTGAAAAATTTGAAATCCACTGCCGATCCCCGGCCCGTTTCCGCCGTCAGCCACGGTTTGGGCATTTGCGGGCTGTTGGGCCTGTTTGCTGCCGTAATGATCGCGCGCAATTTTGGCGTGATCGCGCAGGCGATCCACTTTCCGATGCTTGCCGAATTCGGCGGCGTGTATCCAAAGACCGCCGATGGCCGTTACTCTGCGCTGATTTCGGTGGTGATGTGCGGCGTGCCGATGGTGCTGTGGTCGATCTTGGTCGACAAAGTACATTTGCGCAAATCAACGGGCATCGATTGGTCGCTAAAACGCCCGATCAGCGAGGTTCTGGACGACAGCATCGTGAAAATTGCCGGGCTATGGGCAACATGGGCGATCATCGCGGCGATTTACTGCATTTTCCGGTTTTACTGGCGGGGCGGGTTTGAATTTTCGATGGAAATTTTCCAGATGATGATCATTCCGCTGGTGCTGTTGGCCGTGCCTTATGTGGTCTGGCTTGACCGCTATCTGACCGATCGCCGCGACGGATCGTGGCATTTCGGCGCTTGGTTGGCGGGGCGCGATGACTGGGATAAAGATGAAATCCTCCATCATTTGCGCGCATGGGCGGTAAAGGGCTTTTTCCTCGCCTTTATGATTTCAATTATTCCCGGCGGATTTCAAAACGCGGTCACTACCGATTTTTCCGGGATAGCGGCGAACCCTGTGACGCTCGCCACCGCGCTGATCGGCTTAATGTTCCTCGTTGACGTACAGATTGCCACCGTGGGTTACATGATCACGATGAAGCCATTCGACGCCCATATCCGGACAGCCAATCCCTATTTGGGCGGCTGGATGGCGGCATTGTTGTGCTACCCGCCGTTCATATTGATGAACGACAATGGCCTGCTGAATTATCACATCAACACCCGCGAATGGGATTTCTGGTTCGCCGATTATCCCGCTTTGCTGTATATTTGGGGCGCGTTATTGGTGCTGCTGACTGGTATCTATGCCTGGGCGACCGTGGCATTTGGGATCAGGTTTTCCAACCTGACCAATCGCGGCATATTGACGCATGGCCCCTATAGCTGGACGCGGCACCCCGCGTATTTGAGCAAGAACGCTTATTGGTGGCTGGCGTCAATGCCGTTCCTTGTGACCAGCGGCAGCAAGATCGACATGATCCGCAATACGGCAATAATTGCCCTAGTCAGCGGCGTCTATTACTGGCGCGCAAAGACCGAGGAAAAGCATTTGATGGCCGACCCAGACTATCAGGTGTATAGCGCATGGATGGACCGCAACGCGCCGATACCGCGCCTTCTTACATGGGCAAAGCGGCTGGCGGGAAACCGCGTCCGCCCTCATATTCCGCAAGCCGAACCCGCAGAATAACGGCTTTCAAACCGCCGCTTTAATCATCCGGTTAAATATGATACGCCTTGGTTCAGAGAACTGAGGAGAGTCGAAATGCATGACATGGTAATTCGCGGCGGCACGGTCGTCGACGGCACAGGTACACAGCCATTTACCGCCGATGTGGCAATCGACGGCGGCCTGATAACCCGCGTTGGCAATGTCGAAACCAAGGGCCGCGAAGAAATTGACGCCACTGGCAAAATCGTCACCCCCGGCTTTGTCGACATCCACACGCATTATGACGGCCAAGCGACATGGGACGCCGAAATGGCCCCGTCCAGCTGGCACGGCGTTACCACCGTTGTTATGGGCAATTGCGGCGTCGGTTTTGCCCCGGCGCGCCCCGACCGCCACGAATGGTTGATTAGCCTGATGGAGGGCGTTGAGGATATTCCCGGCACGGCATTGGCCGAGGGGATGAAGTGGAACTGGGAAACCTTCCCCGAATATCTGACCGCATTGGAAGAATTGCCGCGCACCGTTGACGTTGCCACCCATGTCCCGCACGGCGCGGTTCGCGCCTATGTGCTGGGCGACCGCGAGATGCCGGGCGCAGTTCCCACCGCAGAAGATATTGCCGAAATGTCGCGCATTGTGGAGGAAGGCATTCGCGCCGGAGCCTTGGGTTTCTCCACCAGCCGCACGGTATTGCACAAGTCTATCGACGGCGAGCTGGTCCCTGGAACCACCGCCACATCCGAAGAGCTGATCGCCATCGGCCGCGCCATGGGGCGCGTCGGTTACGGCGTGTTCGAAATGGCCAGCGACATGAAACGCGAATGGAATGAATTCGGCTGGATGGGCGCGCTTAGCCGCGAGACCGGATTGCCCGTTACCTTTGCTGCGCTGCAATCCATCGCCAAAGAACTGCCGCTGGAGGAACAGATCAGCGAGATGCGCGCGCAAAACGACAATGGTGCCAACATCGTGGCGCAGATTGCCTTGCGCGGCAATGGCATCATCATGGCGTGGCAGGGCACAGTCCACCCGTTCAAGTTCAAACCGGCATGGGCGGAAATTGACGCGCTGCCGTGGGCGCAGCAATATGCGATGCTGTCCGATCCCGCATTTAAGGCGCGGTTGCTGGCCGAGCAAAGCGTCATCCCCGAAAGTGACATTGCCGATTTTCTGCGTATTGTTGCGGGCGGCTGGCCGGTACATTTCGAGATGGATGATGATTTCAATTACGAGCCAAAAATGGACGAAAGCATCATGGCACGCGCGGGCGCGGCGGGCGTATCGCCGGATGAATATGCCTATGACCTTTTGATGAAAGACGGCGGCAAGGGCTTCATCTACTTCCCGATCCTGAACTACCGCGACGGCAATTTGAACTTTTTGGAAGACCTGCAAATCAGCGACGATTGCGTCAACAGCCTGTCCGATGGCGGCGCGCATTGCGGCACAATCTGTGACGCGGCATCCCCGACATTCATGCTGCAACATTGGGTCCGGGACCGCGATGGCAAACGCATCACCCTTGAAAACGCGGTCAAACGCCAATGCTATGACACCGCGCGGCTCTATGGCCTGAATGATCGCGGCATATTGAAACCGGGATATATGGCCGACGTCAACGTGATCGACATGGCCGCGATCAAGCTGGGCAAGCCGTGGCTGGCGTTCGATTTGCCAGCGGGCGGCAAACGCTTGCTGCAAAAAGCCGAAGGCTATGTCGCGACGATCAAATCCGGCGTCGTGACGTTCCGCGACGGGGTAATGCAAGGGCCAACGCCGGGCGGACTTATTCGCGGACCGCAAAGCGTGGAAATGATGGAAGCGGCGGAGTAGGGGCAGAGAACAACGGGCGGAGTACGCCTAACCGCGTGTGCCAGCTTGCCTCGTGCTGTGGAGGTTCCGCAGCGTGGGCAGCAATGTTGTGAAACCAATGGCGCGGTTTACAAGAATCTCACTACGGCGCAGCAACGCAATAAAGCGCAGATTCAGCGCACGCTTAACAGCGTGCAAGACGAACAAGGGAAAGAAGGAAAAAAGAGGGTGGGCGCGGGGACACCGTAACTCAACAATAGTTTAGTGCACTGTCACCTTAATTCAATTCAAAATGGGCCGGTT
>JAYUPJ010000159.1:0-2780 GCA_043760195.1 Sphingomonadales bacterium
GTTTGCGGAAAGCCGGACAATAACTATTGACCGCGAGCAAAATATAGTACAAATCGTGAACAAATCCAGCGACCTGTCATCTGCCGATATTTATGACACGCCCGAAGGCTGGTGCGTAGATACTAAAACGCTGGCCAATTGGTTGGCCGTTGAAGTGATCCCTGATCTAACAAATTCCATGCTTGTTTTAAAGTCGGAGGCGAAACTTCCGTTTGAATTGGCCGAGGAACGCAAAGAGCGTGCCGGTAAACTAAAACCGAAGGTGAAGTTTGATTTGGCGAAGCTACCGCAGGGCGGCGAGGCATATCAGCTGTGGCGGACACCGTCAGTTGACGTTGTGGCGTCAACGGGCGTGCAGAAGAATAAATTGCGCGGCGCAACTTTTGATGCGCGGTATGAGATATACGCCAGCGGCGAAATTGCCGGGGCCTCGTTTGATGCCAGACTGTCTTCCAACCGGTCCGCTCTGCCGGAGGCCTTGCGGATTAAGGCCTATCGCACAGATCCAAACGCGAAATTATTGGGACCATTGCACGCAACGCATTTTGCCTTAGGGGATGTTACCACAGATTCGACGGCGTTAGGATCAAGCAACAGCATTGGCCGCGGTGCTTATCTTACAAATCGCCCTGTTGAGCGTCCAGAGAATTTTGACAGGACCAGTTTTCGCGGCGAATTGCCCGGTGGCTGGGATGCAGAATTGTACCGCAATGACCAATTGCTAGGGTTCTCGCAAAGCCGGGGTGATGGCCGTTACGAATTTTTGGATATACCCTTGATGTTCGGCCAAAACAGGATGGAGGTTGTGCTGTATGGGCCGCAAGGGCAAATTCGCCGCGATGTCCGGCTTATTCCGGTTGGCCTTGACTCGATTCCGCCAAAGGAAACTTATTATTGGGCGGGGATATTGGATAACGGCCGTGATCTGATCGATTTCAGCGCCCGCAATCCTATCGCCAATGGAGGTTGGCGAGGTGGTTTCGGCTTGGAACGCGGGATAAATTCCCGAACGTCGATTGCAGCGTCGTTTAGCAGCGTTATGTTCGGCGGTGCGCGGCGGCAATTCCTGGAAGGTGCGATCCGGCGATCCTTAGGGCCTGCGTTGATTGAGTTGACGGGGGCGACGGACTTTATGGGCGGCCTTGCCACGCGGCTGCAAGCGCTTGGCCAGATTGGCGAAACACGATTCAGCGCCGAAGCGGTGGAAGTGCAAAACGGATACCAGTCAGAACGCTATTCGGGCAATTTGCGGCGATCCTTGGCTGCCTCAGTTGATCAGAATATACGGATTGGCAAAATCAATCTGCCCATTCGCGCTGAGGCGCAGTATCAAAAATTTACTAATGGGCGGTCGACTCTAGAAGCGTAGGCAAATACATCATTTAATATCAATAGGTTAGGATTTTCCACCGGAATTGTCTGGCAAGAACAAAAGGAAGCATCGGGCAGCGATCCGCCGCCCAATATGGAGGCATCGTTGCGGCTAAGTGGCCGGGTAGGCCGTGTCCGGTTGCGCGGGGAAACCCGCTATGCGCTGACGAATGATAAGGGCTTTCGAGACACGACGTTGACGGCGGAGCTGAGAGCGTCGGAAAATGCCGAATGGCGCGCCGATTTTGGCTACAGTCCTCAATCGTCGCGTTCGCGCCTGTCCATCGGGCACACCCGTAAGTTCAAGAAATTCGCGCTAACGGGGCAGGTTGAAGCGGCGAGCGACGGCGCAGTGGCGGCAGGTCTAAATTTGGCGTTCAGCATCGGTCCTGATCCGCGCGGCGGGTTTCGCCTGGCATCGGCTAAGCTAGCATCATCAGGCCAAGTGCTTGCCGTAGTGTATCATGACCGCAACGGTGATGGCATAAGGCAAGCCGACGAACCCACAGAAAAAGCAGTGGAGATTACCGCGGGTGTCAGCGGCCAAAGCCCACCCACCGACGCGAAAGGCGCAAGTTTCATTGACAATTTGCAACCGTTTAAACCGATTCTAATCGGTATTGACACAAGCACGTTGCCCGATCCGTTTGTTCAGCCTGCACATCCAGGAATTGTGGTTACACCGCGCCCAGGCGTGCCGCAGATTGTCGAGCTACCCTTAGTTTCGGCTGGGGAAATAAGCGGAACGTTGCAGCGTGACGACGGCAAACCTATCACTGGCGTCGATATTGAACTGCTCGATAAAAATGGCAATGTCATCAAAATCGTGCGCAGCGAATATGACGGATATTTCCTTTTTGAAAGCGTCCCTTACGGAAAGTATAACATGCGCATAGGCGCGCTTGCGGCGAATATCGTCGGTATCGATGCACGGTTGAACCAGGTCGCTGAACTGTCGAATGGAAAGCCTGTTGCCGAATTGGGTATAGTGATAGCCAAAGCAGCGGCACGTATCGCTGAGGCTGATACGGCGCGGGAGTAATTCTCAGAAATTTCACTCGCGCTGTAACAATATTGGCGTAATATCTGAACGAAGAATGACTTCAGCAATAGGCGCTATAATATGACCACAGATGATGCCGCGCAGTACCCGCAAATTGCGGAGCCGTCGGCGGGCGATGTGGTTAAGCGTCATCGTCTTTCCACACGCATCTGGCATTGGATCAATGCTACTGCTCTACTCGTCTTGTTGATGAGCGGCTTGATGATATTCAATGCGCATCCCCGTTTATATTGGGGGCAAAAGGGTGCAGAAACTGACCATGCCTGGCTAGTAATCGGCGCTGACGACGGTAAGGGCTATTTGCAAATTGGTGGCGGCAAAATTGATACGGCGGGTATATTGGGCA
>JAYUPJ010000160.1:0-2770 GCA_043760195.1 Sphingomonadales bacterium
GCCTGATTTTTGCGAGCGGCGCGGTCAAGATCGAGCAGGATGTCCCACGCCGGATCGCCAAAATAGCCGGGCGGGAAAACCGAATCCCTAATCCGCCGCAGCCGCAGTTCGGCTTCGCGCAGGTCAGCTGCGGGCGCAAAGATCAACCTGTCCTCGATGGTTGATAATGAACTGCGAATTTCGGCGAGCATCGCTTTGATAACTGAAATTGCCGACGTGGACATTGCACATACCCCCTTTACTTACCCCCTTTAAAATGTGCGCCAACATACTGCCGGGTCAATATCCCATCCGAAAGCTTCTAATTCAGTAACGGACCGGCGGCGACCATAATGATTGCCGAAATTCCCAGAAATGCACCGAACGGCAGTTGCTGCTGCGCCGCAGCCGATACCGGGCGCTGCAAAAGGGCGAATGCCAAACCAAGCATGCTGGCCCCCAATATTAGCATAGGCAGATTGGCTGGCAATATCCACAATGCCAGCGCGGCAAACAATTTGGGATCGCCCGCACCCATTCCCTCGGTTTGACGCAGCAGTTGATAGGCCAGCCGGATGCTCGATAAAGCCAGCCAGCTGATCATCGCGGCAACAATGTGCAGTTGCCAATCATAGCCTTCCTTGCACAATATCCCGGCGGCCAGCCCGCAGAGGCCCAATATGCCCAGCAATCTATCGGGCAGCCAAAAATGTTCGAAATCCAGAATGATCAGCGGCAGCAACAGCCAGCCAAGCAACGCAAGGTTGATCGCCTCCAATGGCGGCAGGAATAGGAATGCCGCCCCGCCAATCGTCATTGCCGCGATTTCTGCAAACAGCTGCGTTCGCCCGATAGCTGCGCCGCATCGTCTACACTGGCCATTTTGCGACAGGAACGAGATTACCGGGATTAATTCCAGAACGCCCAATTCACGGTTGCAACCTTCGCATCGTGATCGCCCCGATAGTATCGATTGGCCAAGGGGCCAGCGGCTGCACAGTGCGCCGATGAAGCTGCCGATGATAGCGCCTAGAACCGCCCCCGCCAGTGCCCGTTGCCAATCGGCCAGATAAGTCAGTATCTCAAAAGCGGTCATTGATGGTTTGCATATATCCCCCGGCAACAGGCTGAAACCCGGCGGCCGAAAGCAGAACCGCAGATTGCGGATCGACATTGTTAAGCTTGATCGACAGCGAATATTTGCCGTCCGCCTGGATATTTAGGTCGGCGCGCTCCATCGCTGACTGGCTGACCAGCGGCAGGTACAATGCCCCTGCCTTGCACTGTGCGCTGCCCAAAAATCCGCCGCCGGTATTGATGCCGGGGATCGCACCGGTTTTCAGCAGCAGCCTTACGCTGCCACCTGCACTGCGGCATTTTCCGTTGGCAAACCTTGCCGAAAAATCCTGAAATTCGGCGCTGGCTATCGGTAGCAAATTTTGCGAGGTATCATAGCTCGCCGTGCCGGTAAGATGGTCGGCCGCAACGCCGCTCAGGCTTTTTGTCACGCTTCCGGTTAAATTCGCAGCCCCGGGTGCGCCGTCGCGCCGGAAAACAAGTTCTGCTTTACCGGCGAACAAGGGCAAGAAACGCAGCCGCGCCTGCGTATCGCCAAAAGAAAATGCGCCGATGCCAAAATCATTTAAGCCGCCGTCCCAAACGCTGCCGTACACCGACCGGGCGGTTACCGCGGCATTGTCAGGGATCGCCGCCGCCATCGCAAATCGCAGCGGCATAAACGCGGCAATGGCACAGACTAATGTGACGAGTGCAAACAAGGACCAACGCCGCGATGCGCGAAGCATAGCTATCATCCGCGTGGCCGTTCAAACGTGGCGGTGACAGCAATTGTGCCATCGTTACCGGCCTTGATCGTCAACCGCTCGGCCAGCAAACCGCGTTGTTCCCAGTCATTCAGCCACACCATAAATGCTTGCGGTTTTGCCTTTGCCATCACGATATCGACCTTGTCCGCACCGCTGCCATCTGCACGGTCGAGCACAAAGCCAGCCTCGGTTGCACTTTGTGAGATGATTTGTTGCACAGACCCTGTTGGCATGTTCGCTCCCCCCGCACCCGGGTCCGCATTCACGCCTGCTGCGGCCTCGACCTGAGCTACTATCGCACCGCGCCGTTCGGTCGCTGCCGAATATTGCGCACGTTTCGCATCGATTGCGGCGAGCAGCGGCAGAGTGACCGCGTAAATGCCGATCACCGCTGCGGCCAATGCACCGGCGGCGGCGACCATGATCTGTTCCCGCCCGCTGAGCGCGTTAAACCATGACCGCAACCTGCCCGAATAGTTTTCCATCACTTGGCCCTTACAGTGATATCGGCCAAGGTCAGCCCGCTGGCGTCCTGACGCGGTACAGCGGTTACCCGGTAACCCTGTTTTTGCATGATCATTAGCACCTGATTGATACCCTCCGCATTCGGCGCAGCCAAAGTGAAAGCGAATATGCCGTCACCGTTGCTGCGCACATCGCGCAATGTAACGCCTTCAACTTGTTGCAATATTGCAAAAGTGGCTGCGGCCAATCCGGTTACCTGAAAACCGCCCGCCCCGCGCCGCATCAATTCGCGGTTCAACAATGCCTGCGCCTCTTCGATATTGGATGCTTGCGGCGCAATGGTTTTCACCGCTTGCAAAGCGATGGAGTTTTCGCGTGCGATGGCCCGGTCATATTTGACCCAGGTCGCTACGCCCAACAGCAGGCTGAACAATATGCCCGCGCCCGCCAACCCGGCCAGCACTTGCCATTGCCGTGCCGACATTGCGCTGCGCTGGCTG
>JAYUPJ010000161.1:0-2768 GCA_043760195.1 Sphingomonadales bacterium
GCGAACAGCATTGCGCGTTGAAATTGCGTTGGCCGACAACATTGCGTTCGCCGACAATGGCGAATCAGTGCGAGTGGCAATCGTCATCGTTCTGGCTGCGCCGCGGTTAATACCCGCGGGCGTGAACGGGAATGAGCGGCTCTTCGCGATTACAGCATTGCGGTCCGTCTTCAGCAGTTTGAACTTCGCGGCGAGTTTGCGGTCAACGCCAGCCGCTGTATAGGTATCCAGCCAACTATCCGCCGAAACCGTACCGTTGCCGTTTGATTTGGCAGCGAATGCAGGAAACAGTACCGGCGAAAACGCAAGCGTAGCACTGGCCAGCGCGCACGCTGTCCAAGTTGCATATTTGCCGCGATTTCCGGAATTTCCACTCATTGGCTAATCAATTCGACTCCCTGATTGCTCTTCTTATGCCCTATCTCCGACTAAATAAAGCTAGCAAAATGTAAATTTTCCGATTTTATCCAGTTGTTGCAAAACGCGCACACTATCTAAACTGCAACCAAAATCGTCCGAACCGTGATTTTCGATGCGGTTCAGCATTGGGAAAGCTTGCCCAAGCCAGCAAAGCCGATATAGAGAGCATTCATCAAGTTATAGCTGCAAGGACAGATCATGCACTGGAATCGTTACGTTGTTATTTTCGCCACTAGCACATTGTTGCTGAGCGCGTGTGGCAAGAAGGATCGGCCAAAAACCGACATCGCCGCGAGTCAGGTCAACACCATTGGTGTCAACAGCTATCTATGGCGTGCTTCGCTCGACGCTTTGTCGTTTATGCCGTTACTGCAAGCCGATTCGTCCGGCGGCGTGATAGTAACGGACTGGTACGTCAACCCCAACAGCCCGGGTGAACGGGTGAAATTGACCGTTTCGATCATTGATCAGGATTTGCGCGCCGATGCGCTGCGCGTTGCCGGATCGCGGCAAGTTGCGGCCAATGGCCAATGGGTTGATGCCCCGTTTCGCGCCGCCACGGTACAAAAAATGGAAGGCATCATCCTAACCAAGGCCCGCGACCTTCGGCGCAGTGCTATCGCTGGATAACTTCAAATGTCAGAAATAGAGCGTTCCAATCCGCACGTTGATGATGCGCGGTTTAATCACCGCGTCGCCGACGCGCGGTGGCAGAAAACTTGGGACGAACAAGGCACGTTTGTCGCGGATGACAATTCGGAAAACCCCCGCGCCTATGTGCTGGAAATGTTTCCCTATCCGTCGGGCCGCATCCACATCGGCCATGTCCGCAATTACACGATGGGCGATGTGCTGGCACGCTATAAGCGGATGACGGGGCACGAAGTGCTACACCCGATGGGCTGGGACGCCTTTGGTATGCCTGCCGAAAACGCCGCGATGGAAAAGGGCGTTCATCCTGGCGGCTGGACCAGAGGCAATATCGCCAATATGAAGGCGCAATTGAAACGTATCGGCTTTGCGCTGGATTGGACGCGCGAACTGGCGACATGCGAGCCCGATTATTACGGCCATGAACAGGCGCTGTTCCTGAAACTGTTTGCGGCGGGTTTGGTCTACCGCAAGGAATCCGCAGTGAACTGGGATCCGGTGGACATGACCGTGCTCGCCAACGAACAAGTGATCGACGGCAAAGGCTGGCGTTCGGGCGCTGCGGTTGAGCGGCGCAAGCTTTCCCAATGGTTCCTGAAGATCACCGATTTTGCCGAGGAGCTGCTCGAAGGATTGGGTAGCCTTGAAAGCTGGCCGGACAAGGTCAAGTTGATGCAGGAAAACTGGATCGGCAAATCCAAGGGGCTGAAATGCACGTTTAAGTTTGTTGGCGGCGCGGACGGAATTGATGTGTACACCACGCGGCCCGACACCATGTTTGGCGCCAGCTTTCTGGCGATTGCCGCCGATCATCCGGTCGCACAAAAGATGGCGAGCAATGCGCCCGCGCTGCAAGATTTCATCGCTTTGTGTAAAAAGGGCGGGACGACAGCGGCCGATATTGAAACCGCCGAGAAGCTGGGTTTCAACACCGGATTGTCGGTGGAACATCCGCTCGATCCAGCGCATCATTTGCCCGTCTATGTCGCCAATTTCGTGCTGATGGATTATGGTACGGGCGCGGTATTTGGCTGTCCGGCGCATGACCAGCGCGACCTCGACTTTGCCCGCAAATACGACCTGAATGTCACCCGCGTGGTCGCCGATGGCGATTTGATCGACAGCGATTTTGACGGCGACGTGGCGTTCACGGGCAACGGCCTGATCGTAAACTCACATTTCTTGAACGGCATGAGCGTTGACGAGGCCAAAGCCGATGTCATTGCCAAGGCGCAGTCCGAAGGATGGGGCGCGGGGCAGACGCAATACCGGCTGCGCGATTGGGGCGTTTCGCGCCAACGATATTGGGGCACACCGATCCCGATCATTCACTGCGAGGCATGCGGCGTGGTTCCGGTTCCTGCCGCATCCTTGCCTGTTATTCTGCCCGAGGACGTGACGTTCGACATTCCCGGCAATCCGCTGGATCGTCATCCGACATGGAGCAAGGCCGATTGCCCATCGTGCGGGCGGCCAGCGCGGCGTGAGACCGATACGCTGGATACGTTTGCCGACAGTAGCTGGTATTTCATCCGCTTCGCCAGCCAGCCCAAAGACAAGCCGTTTGATAAGGCCACGGCGGAAAAATGGTTGCCCGTTGACCAATATATTGGCGGCGTCGAACATGCTATCCTGCACTTGTTATACGCGCGGTTCTGGACGCGGGCGCTGGCGCATGTCGGCTTGCTCGATGTGAA
>JAYUPJ010000162.1:0-17552 GCA_043760195.1 Sphingomonadales bacterium
GCTGCCTTCAAATCTTCAAGGCCGGGCAAGTCGCGCCGCGTGGCCAGACCAAAATGGCCGAGGAAATCCGGCGTCGTTGTGTAAATCAGCGGTCTACCCGGCACTTCGCGCCGACCAGCAGGCCGAACCCAGCCCGCCCCCATCAGAACATCAAGCGTCCCTTTAGATATCTGGACCCCGCGTATCGCCTCGATTTCCGCCCGGCTAACCGGTTCATGATAGGCTATGATCGCGAGCGTTTCAACAGCAGCGCGGCTGAGTTTGCAGCTTTCTTCGTGCTCGCGGCGCAGCAAATGGGCCAAATCCGGCGCGGTTTGAAAATGCCAAGCCTTACCCCGGCAAACCAATTCAATACCGCGACCAGCATAATGCGTTTGCAGCGACCGCAATATGGCGGCGATATCAATTTCGCCGCCGACATAGGCGCGAATTTGTTCGACCGTCATCGGCTTTTCCGCAGCGAATAACGTTGCCTCAATTGCCCGCGCGCCAGGATCATACTCGATCATCATTGCCTTACCCTCAACATCAGCGGCGCAAAATTGTCTGCTTGCCACAGATCGATGCGCCCGCGTTTTGCCAGTTCTAGCGCCGCCGAAAAGCTAGACGCAAGCGCCGATTTGCGTAACGCGGGATCGGCATCCACCGGCAAGAATGACTCGATCTGCGTCCAGTCTATGGCCTTGCCGATCATCGCCGACACCCGCGCCAACGCCTCTTCCAACGTCATCACAGCGCGTTTTTTGACGACGTGCAAAACGGGCTGCGTGCGTGCCCGTATCTGTCCATAAGCAGCAACCAGTTCAAAATAATTGCAATCCCAAGTTCGCGATTTTGTGACCCGCAAACCCTCCGGTGCCCCCCGGCGAAACACATCACGGCCCAGCCGGTCGCGGGCCATCAACCGCGCACCGCACTCGCGCATGGCGTTTAGCCGTTCCAATCGAAGCTGCAACCGTAACGCCAATTCTTCGGGCGATGGATCAATGCCGGGATCCTTGGGCAAAAGCAGCGCGGATTTCAGATAGGCAAGCCATGCCGCCATGACCAAATAATCGGCGGCCACTTCGAGCTTTAACGAACGCGCATTGTCGATGAAATTCAAATATTGCTGGACCAATTCCAATATCGATATTTGCCGCAAATCGACTTTTTGATTGCGGGCAAGCGTCAACAGCAGATCCAATGGACCTTCCCAGCCGGTGATATCAACGGTCAATACATCCGGATTTTCATCCGCTTCAGGCTTTGTCCAAAGCGGGGCATCATCAAACAAAAGGTCGCCCGCCCCGGTCACGCGGATGCGGCCAGCAATTCATCGCGTTTCGCAGTCAGTTCCGCGATCCGCTGCACATCGACAACGCCGCCAACCGTCGCCATCGCCCGGTTCAACCGGTGCAGTCCGAGTTCGGTGATTTCCGGCAACTTATCGGCAATGGCGACCATCTCGTCATAACGGCCCCAGCAATTCAGCGCGAGATCGCACCCTGCGGCGACACAGTTAGCCGCCCGGTCACTGACATCTCCGGACAGCGCGTTCATATCCAAATCGTCACTCATCAACAGGCCATCAAAGCCGATCCGCCCGCGAATGACGTCGCTGATAATTATTGGTGACATTGTTACGCAGCGATCCTGATCCCAGGCCTCAAACACGATATGCCCGGTCATGCCCATTGGTGCGTCGTTTAACGTGCGGAACGGTTCCAGATCCTGTTCCAGCTCAGCATCACTGGCGCTGACGCGCGGCAAATCATGGTGGCTATCCACCACCGCCCGGCCCTGCCCCGGCATGTGTTTAACGATGCCAACAACGCCGCCTTTACGAAGACCATCAATTACCGCACGCCCCAGCGCGGCCACCCGTTTCGGATCGCTACCCAAGGCACGATCGCCGATTGCGGGGTGCGTTTCGGGCACGCGAACATCCAAGAGTGGCAAACAGTCGACGTTTATGCCGACTTCGGCCAACGTCAATGCAATCGCCTCAGCATTGCTGCGCGCAGCCTCAATCGCCGACATCGGTGCTACATCGTAAAGCGCATCAAACACTGCGCCCGCTGGAAACTGAGGCCAAACCGGCGGTTGCATCCTGGAAACCCGCCCGCCTTCTTGGTCGATCAATATCGCGAGATCATCGCGGCCATGCAGTTCACGCAAGCTGTCGGTTAGCGCCAAAAGCTGCTCGCGGCTCTCAACATTGCGTTTGAAAATGATGTAGCCAGCGGGATCAGTCTCTCGGAACAGATCGCGTTCTTGATCCGTCAAAATCAAACCGGAAAGACCAAAAATAACGGGTTTCATACCAATACCTAAATTGAAAAGTTTGCAATGCTCTATGCTATAACTGCGTTTGCATCAAAACAAGGCTGTTACCGTAACGCCGGATGTCAAATCTGTGCATAAAAAAGGCCGCGGCAAATTGATTGTCGCGGCCAAATTCTCAATAATGCTGCGCATTACTTGACGATCATGCAACCTTCGCCTGCTGCTTTTAACTTGGCACATAGTTGCTGTGCCGCAGAAGCGTCATTCGTGATCGCTTGCAACCGGAAAACCTTGCGCCCGCCTTCGGCAGTGTTTTCAGAAATCTTGCGATTGACACCTGACAAAAATTCGAACCGTTTGCCAAGTGCTGACCACGCCTGATTGGCGGTCGAGGCATCGCTATAAGCGCCGATTTGCACAAGCGCCGAACCCGCAGGAACAGCAGCAGTTGATGCTGGTCTCGCTTCTGGAGTTTTGGTTGCCGCATCCTTGGCTGTGCCAATTGAAGCTGCCGTCTTTTTGCCTTCGCTGGCGGAGAATGCTGCGTCGCCTTCACCTTCAAAGTTTTTGCCGCCGGGCTCTTCGGGACGAACCTTATAGTCGCCTTCTTGCGCCGCGATCAATTCGCCGTTGCCGCCCTCTGCGCCGGTTTGATTGCGCTGCATCCAATAGACGCCCCAAACGATTGCGGCGAGAAGAGCAATGCCGCCGAGCACCAGAAAGAGGATTTTCAGGCCGGAATTGCCGTTGTCATATTCATAGCCTTCCGCAGTATCAAGCCACGGCAAGCGATCTGGATCATCCAAATTCAGTCCATCATGATCGGTATTGGTCACGGCAATCCCCTTAATTTTCACATACTATAAGCTGCTTCGACCCCCATAAGCCGAAGTCCATTGCGTAATACTTGCCCTATATTTTCGGCTAAGAAAAGCCTTGCAGACGTCAAAACTGGTTCCTGTACCAATATGAAGCGTTTAGACGGATCATCATTACCGAGATTCCAATAACTATGAAAGCTTCCGGCGAGTTCGCCAAGATAGAAAGCGATGCGGTGCGGTTCGCCCGATCTGGCCGCTGATTCGACAATTCGGGGGAAATTCGCAGCTTCCCGCACCAGCGATAACTCGGCGTCGCCCATCGCATCAAGACCGGCACCGCTTGCGGCAAGGCCTTCTTCAGCAGCTTTGCGGATCGTCGATTGAATGCGCGCATGGGCATATTGCACATAGAAAACAGGGTTGTCCTTCGATGCCTCGACCACTTTGGCGAAATCGAAATCCATCTGGGCGTCGGCTTTGCGGGTTAGCATCGTAAAGCGCACGACATCTTTTCCAACCTCTTCGACAACGTCCGCCAAAGTTACGAAGCTTCCTGACCGTTTGGACATTTTTACGGGCTCGCCGCCCCGCAGCAGGCGGACCATTTGAACGAGCTTGATATCAAACTGGGTTTCCCCGCCGGTTAGCGCATTTACGGCGGCCCGAATGCGTTTCACCGTCCCGGCATGATCCGCTCCCCAAATGTCGATTAGTATATCGGCATTTTGTGCCTTTTGGAAATGATAAGCGAGGTCGGCGCCGAAATATGTCCAACTGCCATTGGATTTCTTGATCGGCCGGTCTTGGTCATCGCCGAATTGCGTAGATCTGAACAACGGCAGCGTAACGGGTTCCCAATCCTCGATTTCTTTGCCTTTTGGTTTTTCCAGCACGCCATCATAAATCAAATCGCGGGCGCGCAAATCCGCTTCGGCTGCATCTGCTTTGCCGGTGACATGCAATTCGGCTTCGGAGGAAAACACGTCATGATGAATACCCAGCAGCGCCAGATCCGCCCGGATCATATCCATCATATCGGCAACCGCAGCAGTGCGAAATATGACCAGCCAATCTTGCTCATCGGACTTCGCAAACTTGTCACCAAATTCTGCTGCCAGCCGCTTGCCCACGGAAATCAAATAATCGCCGGGGTACAGCCCTTCAGGCATTGCGCCAATTTCCTCACCAAGCGCTTCACGGTAGCGCAAATGTGCCGACCGCGCGAGAACATCGACTTGTCCGCCGGCATCGTTGATGTAATATTCGCGGATCACGTCATATCCGGAAAATTCGAGCAATGTCGCGAGTGCATCGCCAACCACGGCCCCCCGGCAATGGCCCATGTGCATTGGTCCGGTTGGATTTGCGGAGACATATTCAACATTCACCGTCTTGCCGTGGCCAAATTCCGAACGGCCATAGTCATCGCCGCATTGTTCAACGGCGCGCAATTCATCCAGCCAAACAGTGGCAGGCAATCGCAAGTTTAGGAAACCCGGCCCTGCGATTTCAACCGACGTCACGGCGTCATGCTTTTCAAATTCGGCCGCAATCAGCACAGCCAAATCGCGGGGATTCATTCCGGCGGGCTTGGCCAAAACCATTGCCGCGTTGATCGCAAGGTCGCCATGCGCCGGATCGCGCGGCGGTTCTACAACGATATTCGACCGGTCAAGCGCCGGTGGAATTGCGCCCGCCGAAACCAACGTATCCAGTATCTCGTTGGTGATTTGGGAATACTGCTGAAACACTGTCACTTAACAATTCCTAGAATGTAAGGATGAAGCCAGCCACACCGAAATTGGCCGCCCGAGATTCTACTCGGGACCTCGTTGCCAATATCGGGTGTGGTATTCGTCAATCATAGGCAAATATGCCCAGATTCATCGAGTCACATTATATCGCAGTTGATCTTCCGTCAGTTGAAATCCGATGAGCAATTCAAAACTTGATCGCACGACTGCCGCTTTTACTTCAGGATCAGCCAATGGGTCGAGCGCCGCGTCCGCATCCCCGGGCTTGCGCTTTTTGGTGATCTTTTCGACGATATCATCAGGCAATCTGGCGGCGCTGGTGTCGACATAACTGGCCGCTTTTGCAACAGTAGTCGCCTTGGATTGGCCATCGGCAAATTGCAATGTCACTTGCCCAACCCGTTTCGCGACAACGGCGCTGCCCCCTTGGACAACGGTTGAAAAATAAGGCAGCGTCACACTGCGCGCGCCCCTGCTATCGCGCCGCAAACCGCGAACTTCGAACGATGTTTCGGTATAAATCTTTTCGCCGGTCGCATTACATTCCGGACGCAGCTTCGTCAGCGTCGCGACAACATCTATCGCGCTGGAATCCTGGCTCGATTGCGGATCAAACAGAGTTATGTCACCGGTCCCATCCGGAACCGCCACTGCCGGGCAGCCGGTACGGACAATGTTAACACCAACCCCTGCGCTGACATCAAGTTCATTACCTCTATTGCAGCCCGCAAGCGACGCCGCGAGCATTGAAATTAAGATAATAGGCATTTTCTTCATGGTGGAATTTGTCCTAACCGGCATTATTTTTGGTGTGCAGCGCAGTCGCAGCAGATTGATCATGTCGTCCTTATCTCTCACAATCGCAGCACGCAACAGGGGAAAGGTCTTGGCGTGGGTGCAGACATTACCTAAAGGACATTTCAGATGACTGAACAACTTCCAGCAAAAAGGCCAATGCGCCTGCTTCTCGCCGCCCCGCGTGGTTTTTGCGCCGGGGTCGACCGGGCGATAAAGATCGTCGAATTGGCGCTCGAAAAACATGGCGCGCCGGTTTATGTGCGCCACGAGATCGTCCACAATCGCTTTGTAGTTGAAACATTGAAGTCGCAAGGCGCGGTGTTTGTCGAAGAGTTAGACCAAGTTCCCAATGGCGGGCACGTGGTGTTTTCCGCGCACGGTGTTCCAAAATCGGTGCCGGAGGACGCAAAATCGCGCGGGCTTGCCTATTTTGACGCAACCTGCCCGCTCGTTTCAAAAGTGCATCGCCAGGCCGAGCGTCAGGTTGACGCCGGACGTCATATTGTGTTCGTCGGCCATGACGGCCATCCCGAAGTAGTCGGCACCTTTGGTCAGGTCCCCAAAGGCTGGATGACATTGGTGGAAACGGCCGACGACGCGAGGAATATCAACCCTGTTGATCCAGACAATCTCGCATTTTTGACGCAAACCACACTTTCTGTGGATGACACCGCAGAGATTGTCGGAATTTTGCAACAACGTTTTCCGGCGATCATTGGGCCGAAAGGCGAGGACATCTGCTACGCGACGTCCAACCGCCAAGAAGCGGTCAAGGCGATCGCCAGTCAATGCGATCTGGTGCTGGTAATTGGCGCTCCGAATAGCTCAAACTCGCTGCGATTGGTTGAAGTTGCCGAGCGCAGCGGAGCGCGAGCGATTTTGGTCCAGCGCGCCGATGAAATCGACCTCTCTTGGTTCGACGGCGTTGACGTTTTGGGCTTAACCGCCGGAGCATCGGCACCAGAAATTCTCATCCGCGAAACCATCAACAGCTTGTCGAGGCATTTCGAACTGGATGAGCATCAGGTAACAACCGCAAATGAAAGTATCATATTCAAATTGCCCCGTGAACTGACCGAGACAGCCGACTGATGGCAGTCTATACCCAAGTGAGCGCCGAGGCTGCGTCTGAGTTATTGCTAAAATTCGATGTCGGAGAGCTGGTTACGTTGAAAGGAATTGCTGAAGGCGTTCAGAACAGCAATTATTTTCTCGAGACAACGCAGTCGCGGTACATTCTAACGCTCTATGAAGAGCGCGTTGATCCAGCCGATTTGCCGTTTTTCTTTGCCATGCTGGATCATGTGTATGCCGCAGGCTGCCACGTTCCGCGATTTATTCTCGACCGCGATTCAGCATGGCTGCAAAATGTCGGAGGCCGCCCGGCTTGCTTGATCGAATTCTTGCCCGGCGTTTCGGTTTCCACACCGACAGCCGCGCAGGCGTTTGCGACTGCAGCGGCGCTTGGCGAAATGCACGCGGCGCTTGCGACATTTGAACAGGAGCGCCCCAACAACTTAGGCGTGGAATCATTCCGGCCTTTGGCGCAAAGTTGCGGAACAAAGGTTTTAAATCAAATCTCTGACGGCCTAGCCGAACGCATCGAATTTGAATGCACGTTTGTCGAGGAAAACTGGCCCATCCATCTGCCGCGCTCTGCCATTCACGCGGATCTTTTCCCGGACAATGTGTTGATGCTGGGCGATAATGTTACCGGGCTCATCGACTTTTATTTTGCCTGCAGCGATCTTCGCGCCTATGATTTGGCGATAACCCATACCGCATGGAGTTTCTCCGCCGACGGCAGCGAATATGACGAGGAAGTTGGCGAGGCGATTTTTGCCGGATACCAATCAACCTTTGGTATTGACGATCAAACCAAAGCGTCCTTCAATATTCTGGCACGCGCCGCCTGTTTGCGTTTTCTACTCACGCGTTGTTATGATTGGATCAACACTCCGGCGAGTGCCATTGTGACACGCAAGGAGCCATTAGAATTTTTGCGCCGACTGGATTTTTATGCTAACCAGTCAAACAGTTGTGCATTGATTGGGTGATATTTTGAAGCTTGTAGAAATCTTTACGGACGGCGCATGCAAAGGAAATCCTGGCCCAGGTGGCTGGGGCGCCCTGATAAAATACGGCACGCACGAAAAGGAGATTTCGGGCGGCGTTCCGGATACCACGAACAACCGCATGGAATTGTCGGCTGCGATTGAGGCGCTGAATATCCTTATCGAACCTTGCAAAGTCGCTCTTCATACCGACAGCAAATATGTGACCGAGGGGATTACCCGCTGGGTCGCAGGATGGCAGCGAAACGGCTGGAAGAATGCTTCTAAACAGCCCGTCCGCAATGCCGATCTATGGCATGACTTGATCGAAGCCGCCAAGCGCCACGAAATTGAATGGATTTGGGTGAAGGGCCATAATGGCCATGAAGGCAACGAGCGCGCCGACAGGATCGCCAGCAACGCGGCGGATTTGGCAGCAAAAGGTTAGCTGCAAGAAACTGCGTCTGCCTGATCAGGACAGCATCTAGCGCAGCCGGTCTGGCCTAAAATGTTCGGCATTCACTCCGGCCAATCCGTGTTCAGTATCCAGGATCATCGAGGCGGCTAACTTGGCAGCGGCTGGCGCGGTTTGAATCCCAAAACCGCCCTGCCCCGCCAACCAAAAAAACCGCGGGTTGCCCGGGTCGTGACCTATCACCGGCAGCCGGTCAGCAACGAAGCTGCGCAGGCCTGCCCATTTATGCTTTACGGCTGTGACTTTCCAATCCACGACTTGCCGCAGCCGTTCGATTGCAAGCGCAATGTCTATTTCTTCGGGGGCGGCATCACACGGACTGGTCGGTGTTTCGTCATGCGGGCTCAGCCATATTGTGCCATCGGCATTCGCTTTGAAATAAAAGCTTTCATCCAGCCCAATAACCAGCGGGATTTTTGCATCTGCTTTCGGTTCGACTGAAATATGCGCGATGGTTCGCCGAAAGGGTTGAATGCCGATGTTCTTTACACCCGATGCTGCCGCCAATTCATCCGCCCAAGCGCCAGCCGCATTGACGAGCAGCGCGCCGGAAAAGCTGCCATTCATTGTATCGACCTGCCACGCGTCCTTTGCAAATGTTGCTTTCAATACGCGGGCGGCGCTTATCAACCGCGCGCCGCCGCGTTTTGCCTTGCGCAAATAGGCCGCATGCAAGGCAGCGACATCAATGTCGCAGCAATCCGGTTCCCACACGCCAAAACCCCAAGCCGGTTTAATACCCGGCACCAATTTCTGAATTTCAGATGCGTCCATGCTTTCAATGTGGGTTTCCAGATGGGCGAAATCCGCAAACATTTTTGCCGCCAAGTTTTCATGGCCCGGTTGCCCGATATGCAGCGCCCCTCGCGGCCAAACGAGCGGCACGTCGCAGAAATCAGGCGGCGGGGACATCAGCATCGGACCCGATGCCTTTGTCAGCGACTGGACCCCCGCACCGCCATAGCATTCGGACCAAAAGGCGGCACTGCGCCCGGTCGAATGATAGCCCGGCGCAGTTTCCGCCTCCACCAACAATATTTTCCGGTGTTCCGCAAGCTCGGCCGCCAGGCTTGCCCCGGCCATGCCAGCGCCGACTATTATCACATCGAAATCAGTCATTTGCCGGGACGATTCGGTCCAAAAATGTTTCGATTGCCTGCAAGATTTGGTTTCGAATAGTGTCAGTCTCTCTCAACAGCTCATGCGCTGCCTCTCCGCCAAACAGCAACAACTGGGAATTTGGCAAACGCTTGTTGTCTTCTATAATCTGTTTCGTGCTGACCAATTGATCTGCTGTCGTGGCCGCGATGAACACGGGAACTTTTACAGACTCAAACGTCCCCGGCAAGTGTATCTTCTCAACCGAAGCAGCCGCACGTTCCACCCAACGCCAACTCGCGGGTCCCAATTTTAGGCCCGGCCGCAATTGCCACCACGCGACCTCGTCTTGATATCGGTCTGCTGAATGGGTCAGCATCTTGGCGCGCAATGTGGCCGGCGACATCGGTTTTTCGCTGTCCTGCCACGCGGCACGTTCGCCCCGGCCCAGCGCCAGCATCAACTTTGCAAAGGCTTTGGTGACAAACAACGGCAGCCCGCCCGAATGTATCGACAACATCGGAGCCATCAGCACGAGAGCGTCCGGTTTGACCGCATGTTCAATCGCCGCGCGCATCGCCAAATGCCCGCCCATGCTATGTGCGATGATAATATGTGGGCCGGGCACTTGTTTGCGCCAGTCATCCCAAAACAGACTTAGGTCATCAATCCACGTGGCGAAATCATCGATATGCCCGACGCGATTGTCCGCCAGCATCCGGCCGGAAAGACCTTGCCCGCGCCAATCAATCGAAGTCACATTCCAATTTTGGTCGGCAAAATACGACAATGTCTCAAGGTATTTTTCATAATGATCGCCGCGTCCGGTTAAAAATAAAATAGAACCGCGCGGCTGTGAACCGGTCCCATGCTTTGCGCGCCAGTCAATGCGGCGAATTGGCCAACCGCCAACTCCTTGCCAGATTGTTTCGGCCGCATCCTTTGGAATGGTGCGCCTGTCAATTGCCCCGATTGCTTTTGCTATGGTTACCATTTGGTAATTTCTATTGGTTAATGCGGGGAAATGAATCTGGATTTTCTCACTTACGCGCTGCTCGGCGGCTTGGCAATCGGCCTGATTGTCTCGGTTTACACCGACATCAGGTACAGGCTCATTTACAACAAGGTCACTTTGCCTATTGCGATGGCTGCACCCCTATTCTGGTTTGCCAGCGGACAATTCCATTGGATCAACATTGGTCTCCATTTGTTGATTGGATTTTGCGTTCTCGTTCTTTTCGCAATTTTTTTCGCAATGCGAGTGATGGGCGGCGGCGACGTCAAACTTTTGGTCGCCTTTTCACTATGGTTCGATTGGATCGAAGTAATCCGGATGATTTTCTACACGTCGCTCATCGGCGGCGCAGTGACAATCGTCTTCTTGATCATTCACAAAGTAAAAAAGAAGGATGGGAAAGTACGAATTCCTTATGGTGTAGCAATCTCGCTGGCTGGCCTTTTCTCGGTTGGTACACGATATCTTAACCATTTTGGATGATTACGGCACGATCAATCAGGGGACTTTCAGGAGCCTAGTTCGTCATGGATAAGAAAAAGATAGTTTTGCTGCTAAGCGCGCTTGTCATTGCAGCGTTAACCGCGTTCATGGCGCGGAGCATGTTTGGAGCGGCACCAACGCCGCAAGCAAAAGCGGTGGCGCCTCCTGTACCAAAGGGGCCAGAGGTGCTTGTTGCTACCCGGGCGTTGCCGATGGGGACAATCATTACCGCAGAGGCATTGCGTTTCCAGCCTTGGCCGAAAGAACTGATTGACCAAGCATATTTCGTAAAAACAGGCGGCACCGAAGAAGCTGGCGTTTTACCAAATGCAGCCAAAATCGTCGGTAAAGCAACTCCGCCAGAACAAGCGAGCCCCGAAGAATTGATCGGCACTGTTGTCCGCAATCCAATTACCGCCGGACAGCCGATCACGAAAACTTCGCTGGTTGCTCCTGGCGATCGCGGATTTCTTGCTGCGGCGCTGAGCCCAGGGATGCGCGCAATCTCTATCCCTGTGTCCGCGAAGACCGCCGTTGCCGGGTTTATTTTCCCGGGCGACCGCGTTGACGTGTTCCTGACGCAGAAAGTTGCCGCCGATTATGGTCCTTCGATGAAGGTGTCGGAAACGATACTGCGTAACGTTCGCGTATTGGCAACAGACAAGCGTTCTTCGCCATCTGTCACCAAGGCTGGCAAAACGGTCGTAACCAAATACAAGCTGGTGACACTTGAAACAACGCCGCGGATGGCAGAACAGCTAACCGTTGCCCAGTCGCTTGGTTCGATCAGCCTTTCTTTGCGTGCCCTTGCTGACAATGCGTCGGAGCTTGAAAACGCTCTGGCATCGGGTTCGGTGACAATCCCAAAAGGTGCGACGCCAGAAGAAGAAAGCCGCATATTGGCGGAAGTGAATGAAAGACCGATTGGCGGCAGCGCCACGTTCTCAACGGGCGGTGATGTCTCTCGCTTTCAACGGAAATCGGTACCCCGCATACCCACCAACGCCGTGCAAGACGCCGTAAGATCAGTTCGCATTGCCAGAGAAGTTGAAAAAGCTGTCAAAGGACCAGTCGTGAAGGTTTCACGCGCCGGTTCTGTCAGCGAAGTTCAGCTTGACCGGAGATAACTAAAATGACCAATTTCTCATCATTCAAATCTGGCTTTGTTGTCGCTGCAATCGCAGCAGCTTACGCCACAACAGCTTTGGTTTCGGCGCCGCAAGCAATCGCTGCTCCTGCCACCGCTGAATCCGGAAAGTTGATCGTATTGGCCATCGGCCGCGGGCAACAGTTGAACTTGCCTTCGGCAATTACCGACGTCGTTGTCTCTGACCCGAGCGTCGCCGACGTAGAAGTTAAATCCGCACGCCAGATTTATCTGCTCGGCAAAGGTCCAGGCGAAACAACCTTCTATGCAACCGATGCATCCGGCAAAACGGTATTCCGGGCGATCATACGGGTCGGTCAAAATTTGGACTCTTTGGATCAAATGCTTGGCTTGGCCATGCCCGATGCGGATATTCAGATCACGACAATGAACGGTTCGGTTCTTTTAACTGGAACAGTGGCGCAACCCGAAGACGCCGAAGAGGCTGTTAAGCTGGTTGAAGCATTTGCTGGGTCGAGCACCGTCGTTATCAGCCGCCTGAAAAATGCCACGCCGCTGCAAGTCAATTTGCGCGTCCGCATTGCCGAGGTCAGCCGTTCGCTGGCGAAAGAGATTTCAGGCAACATAGACACATTTGACACCGCGCCTGCGGGCGGACAGCTTTACAGTTTTGGAAGTGGCCGCAATTTCGTGTCGAAAGAGACGACGGCTACTGGAACGACTTTTACCTTCAACCGGCCCTCCGGCGGCAATCTCCTTGGAACCGTCGGTAAATTGTTCGGCATCGATGTTGCGGCGGCTTTTGACATGGCGGAACGTAACGGTTTACTCGCAACTTTGGCAGAGCCTAATTTGACCACTGTATCGGGTGAAACCGCCGAATTTCGCGCAGGCGGACAATATCCGTTCCCGGTTTCTTCAGGATTGGGCGCGATTGGTATCGAATTCAAAAACTTTGGCGTCAGCCTGCAATACACTCCAACCGTTTTGTCAAATGGCCGCATTTCATTGCGAGTGCGCCCTGAAGTGTCGGAAATTTCGTCGCAAGGCGCAGTGCGCGTCGGCGGAACGGAAGTACCATCAATTACGACCCGGATGGCCGATACGACGATCGAACTTGGATCTGGCCAAAGTTTTATGATTGCCGGGCTAATGCAAAATACATCGTCTAGTTCGATCTCCAAGCTTCCTGGCGCGGGTGACATTCCGGTGTTGGGCGCGCTGTTCAAATCCAATGGTTGGCGGCGCAGCGAAACTGAACTGATGATCATCGTTACCCCGTATTTGGTCAAGCCGGTTTCAGACAACGAGATCAAACTGCCCACAGACGGCTTCAATGCGCCAAATGATTTTGAGCGGGTTCTGCTAGGCAAAACTGCCTCCAGAACCGGCGGCGATACGCGGCCGATGCCGTCTGTTGCGCCAGAGGCAAATGGCCCTGAATTTGGATCAGTTGCGCCGGACGCACCAGCGATTTCTAAAACGGCTCCGAGCGGAAAAGCGCAAGCTACTGCGCCCGGCTTCACGTTTGACCAATGAGTATCTATTTCAGGAGAAATGAAATGAAAAATGCCAAATTCCTGATTGCAGCAACTCTCAGTCTTGGACTGTCTGGTTGCGGTGCAATGGGTACAAACACCACGGTCTATTCAGCAAATCAGCCGGTTGTCGAGCGCATCAATTATGCCATCGACGTCAACGCGGACAGTTCCTACGGGATTTCGCCGAACGAAAAAGTTCGTTTGAGCGAATGGCTGGACGCCTTGAAAGTTGGCTATGGCGATAGAATTACGATTGATTTCGGCGACAGCTATTCTAGTGCAGCGGCGCAGCAGGCCGTGGCACAAATGGCAACTGATCGCGGGATTCTGATGGGCGACACCGCTCCGCTTACCGCAGGGCGGGTCAGTCCGGGAACAATGCGCGTTATCGTTACCCGGTCGACGGCTTCCGTGCCGAATTGCCCGAACTGGAGCAAGACAACCGAAGCCAACTACAACATGGCAAATCATCCCAATTATGGCTGCGCTGTGAACAGCAATATGGCCGCAATGATTGCCGACCCCGAAGACTTGGTTCGCGGCAGCGAAGACCGAAAACTGGATAGCAATTCTGGTAACAGAGCGATCAGTGCCCATCGCAATAAAACAAATGGAGGCAAATAATGAACGCGCCATTTAAAACGAGTGCCGCTGGCAATCGTGATCCCTTTAACGGCTATGTCTGCGATGACATGACATTGGATGTCGTCCGTTCCGTTTGTGATGAAATGGGATGGAGCCAAGAAAAGGCCTACAAGGGCGGATTGCGAAATGCCGTACAATCCTTGTCGGTTTCGTCCAGCCCGCAAATCCTGTTGGTTGATCTTTCTGAGTCGGGTGATCCGATAAACGACATCAACTCGCTCGCAGAAGTGTGCGAGCCCGGTACTGTTGTGATTGCCGTTGGACAAGTGAATGACGTGCGGTTGTACCGCGACTTGTTACTTTCCGGGCTGCAGGATTATTTGCTTAAACCACTTAGCCCGGATGCGCTGAGAGACTCTCTGGCGCACGCCCATACCATTTTGCACGCGCCGAAAAATGACGACGGCAAGGACGGACGCGCCCATGTTTCGGCTGCGGTAATTGGAACGCGCGGCGGTGTTGGTGCGTCCACCATTGCTGCTTCGCTGGCCTGGACTTTCTCCGATCGCCTTTCAATGCCAACCGGTTTGCTTGATCTTGATGTGCATTTCGGAACGGGTGCTTTGATTATGGATCTGGAGCCTGGCCGCGGCTTGGTAGATGCTATTGATAATCCTAGCCGGATCGACGGCTTGTTTATCGAACGCGCGATGATCAAGGCGAATGAAAAGCTGTCTATCTTGTCAGCAGAAGCGCCAATAAGCAGCCCGATAATGTCGGACGGAGCCGCATTTTTTCAGTTGCAAGAAGAATTTCGTGCAGCATTTGAAAATACCGTAATCGATCTGCCACGGCACATGTTGATTGCTTACCCGCACCTCATGCAAGACATCGGCGTCGTAGTTTTGGTGAGCGAACTTACTTTGGCAGGTGCACGGGATATGATCCGGCTGCTGGCTTGGTTGAAATCGAATGCACCGCAATGCAGGACTTTTGTTGTGATCAACAAAATGCAGACCACAGCTGGCGAAATTTCACGCAAAGATTTCGAGACCACGATAGAGCAAAAGATCGATTTAATCGTGCCGTTCGATCCCAAAAGTATCGCAGAGTCGGCGAAGATCGGTAAGCCTATTGTTGATGCCGTAAAGGGCAGCAAAGTATCCGTTGCGATTTCAGGATTGGCAAATGATATCCAGGCAGCCTTGAGCGAAGAAGGTCTTGAAATCAGCAAGGTCAGCAAAGCCAATATCAAGACCAAAAACAGCGGCAGCCTAATGTCATTCTTCGCAAAGAAGTCGGATAAGAAGACTGTCAAAGCTGAAAAATAGAAAAGTTGGCGAGTTCGTGAACGCTAATACCTTACAACTGCAGGGCAAATCTCAATGAATATCCAAGTAATAATGATAGGAATTGCAATCCTCGTTGTATTGGGATTGGTGCTATTTGCCTTCTTTGGTTCTTCATCGGCAAAGGCTGCCACGCGCCGGATGACCAATTTGAAACTCCGTCATTCCGATAGCTCTGACAGCAGAGTCGAGGCGCAGCTGCGCAAAGCCGTTGCTTCGCGGCGCAACATGATTTTCGCAACGGGCGAAAAAATAGGACCTGCTGACAAAATCCGGATGCGGCTGGCCAAAACTGGAAAAAATTGGGTGCTGTCTCAGTATCTTTATGCATCGGGCGCGATTGCATTTGTGCTTGCCGTCGGGCTGTTGATAAAAGGCTTGCCGTTCCTGCTGGCAATTTGTTTGGCAGCAATTATCGGATTTGGCTTGCCCCACATGGTGGTGAGTTTCTTGATTAACAAACGGATCAAGATGTTCACAAGCAACTTTCCTGATGCCATTGAATTGCTGGTGCGCGGACTAAAATCTGGTTTGCCGGTTGGCGAGACAATCAACATTGTTGCCAAGGAAATTCCCGGCCCCGTTGGCGAAGAATTCAAACTTGTGAGCGAAAAGGTAAAAATCGGCAAGCCGATGGAAGACGCATTGCAGGAAACAGCCGACCGATTGGGTACCGCCGAGTTTCAATTCTTTGTTATCACTCTAGCAATTCAACGTGAAACGGGCGGTAACTTGGCCGAAACACTGGCCGGACTTGCCGACGTCTTGCGCAAACGCGCCCAGATGAAGCTGAAGATTCGCGCTATGTCATCGGAGTCGAAAGCCTCGGCCTACATCGTTGGTTCATTGCCGTTTTTCGTGTTCGGCATGATTTGGATGGTCAATCGGGAATATCTGGCTGGCTTCTTCTACGAACCTCGTCTGATGGTTGCCGGATTGATCGGCGCAGTGTGGATGAGCGCGGGCGTGTTCATCATGTCCAAAATGGTTAGTTTCGAAATTTAGTCTGGGGTGAATGTTATGATTTTTGCAACTGCCAGACCCGAATTGATGGGTGTCGACATCTTCACTGTCGCAACCATCCTGTCCGTATTGGGCTGCGCTGTCTCTTTGATGGCTGTTTACGCAGGCCTTTTTGCAACGGATCCTATGCAAAAGCGCGTAAAGTCACTTGTCGAACGCCGCGAGCAGTTGAAAGTCGGCATTACCGCGTCAACGTCAAAGAAGCGCGCTAAGCTGGTGCGCAGTTCCGATGCGACTGACCGGATTCGCAACTGGCTGTCCTCGATGAAAGTTTTGCAAGAGGACCAGATAAAGGTTGCTCAACAAAAGCTTGCTCAGGCGGGTATCAGGCGCAAAGAATTGGCGGTTGTGATCATCTTTTCGCGGATCGTGCTGCCAATCCTGTTTGGCGGCGGTATGGGAATCTATTTGTTCGTTTTTGACGGATTGAGCGATTGGACTACGTTTAAACGCTTCGGGCTTTTCGCTGGTGCCACGATCCTGGGGTACAAAGCGGCCGATATCTATATCGAGAACCTGATCACAAAACGCACCGATGAAATTCGCAAAGGATTGCCCGATGCGCTTGATCTAATGATCATCTGCGCCGAAGCAGGCTTGACCGTCGACGTCGCTTTCAACCGGGTCGCCAAAGAACTGGGCCGCGGTTATCCGGAACTGGGTGATGAATTCGCCTTAACAGCCATTGAACTCGGGTTCTTAACCGAGCGGCGCATGGCATTTGAAAATCTGGCTTATCGTGTGAATTTGGATGCAGTTAAGGGCGTGGTTACAACCATGATCCAGACTGAAAAATATGGCACGCCGCTGGCTTCTGCGCTGCGGGTACTGTCCGCAGAATTCCGCAATGACCGGATGATGCGCGCCGAAGAAAAAGCCGCGCGCTTGCCCGCCATTATGACAATTCCTTTGATTCTATTCATCCTGCCAACCCTGTTTATCGTTATCCTTGGGCCAGCCGCATGTTCGATCGGGGATGCATTCAAATAATTGCGGGCAAATAATTGCGGCGTTTGTTATCCTACGGCAACCTGCTGTTCGATAGCACCAAAAATACTATGACCGGCGTCGTCACGTATTTCGATACGGACGACGTCGCCATTCTTCAAGAACGGCGTTTTGAATTCTCCGGTTTGAATTTTCTCGACCATCCTGATTTCTGCTAAGCAGCTGTAACCGA
>JAYUPJ010000163.1:0-2760 GCA_043760195.1 Sphingomonadales bacterium
GCGCGCTGCCGTTGAACCACGCGATGAAGCGGGACATTTCCGCAGGAACGGTATCGGACGGCGGTGCCTCGAAATGCACGCGCGGCGAGTGAAGCGCGCCCGAAACAATCTGCATCGCATCCTCATGCGTCCGGTAGCGCCCGACATCGGCAATATCGCGCCGCCCGTTCATCAACATCGCGTGCCACGCGAACAGGGTCTGGTCGTCAAGCGGCGCAGCATGGTTGCGGTAAACATCGGCCATCAATTCAGCGGCTCCGGCCTCTGCCGCACTGGCGCGGCGCTGATCGGTGGCAAAGCCCAAATGCCGTGCGAGCGACGACTGGACGCTGTCGCGGTCGAGGATTTCTCCCTCGATTGCCGAGCTATCGACCACCTCTTGTGAAATCAGTTCGATGGTCAGGCCATCGCGGGCATCGGCGTCAAGGTGGTGCAGCGCACCGATGACAACGCCTGAGCCTTTCAGGAATTGCTCTTCGGACGCGCGTATGCGATCCGCGTCGAAGCAGAAATCAGGCCAATCGGGAAGCTGCCAATTCCAGCGCATAATGGATAAGACGCCTTTCTATCAATCACGATATAGCATGATTATGATTGATAAAGCGATAGCCAATCAATCATAGATGGCCAAGATTTTCGGTTGCCGGTGGAAAGACACCACATTGCACCCCTTTAAGTTCGCCAGCGGCGAAGGGCGCAATGCGAGGAAGACGCGAGCAAAGGGGTGCTTGAGGCTCGGCGCACCCGATCCCGTTGCCCGCTTGGCCGGTGTCCGAATCACCGCAAGCCGCAATGGGCTAAAGCAAGGCGACGCTCTCAATCATATTTGCGAACGAAACGCCGAACCACACTATATCGATCACATCACAGCCGCACTAACCACAGCCATGTTTGGCAAGAAACGCCTTGAACGCGGGACGTTCCCGTACTTTGTCAAATTCATCGTCATTGCGGATGGCATCACAATCAATCCCGCCGCGCTTTTCGCCCCACAGAGTGAGCGTTTCAATACAAGCGGCCACGTTTTCAAGCATTGCCAAGGCGCAGGCCTTGTTGAACAGCGCGTTTGCCACTTGCTCTTGCAGCCCGGGGGCGGCGCTGCTGCCAAAACGCGCCACCACTTCGTCATTAGCGGCGATGGCGTCCTCATGGCGAGTGAGTGCGCCAAGGCTGGCGCCCTTATTGGCCAGCGCCATTGCGACGATCTCTTGCAGCGCGGTTGCCACGCTGCTGCCAAAGCGCGCCACAACTTCGTCATTAGCGGCGATGGCGTGTTCATGGCGGGCGAGTTGGCCAAGCGCGTAGGCCTTCTGGACCAGAGCAAATGCGATGCTTTCATCGCCGGCCTCGCCATCAAACAGATAGGCCATTGCCGACGCGCGGCGTTCCATTGCGGGCCAGTCTTTCTGAATGAGCGATTCAATTACCAGCGCACGGTAATCATCAACTGTCCGATCCTTGCGCGATTTTTTCTGAGCGTCTTCTGCCAGTTCCGATATTTTCCTGACTTTTTCAGGGTCAGATGGCGCTTCCCCTGCTGCTAGATCTTTGGTTAATTCGCGCACGGTTTCGCGGTGCGAATTTATCTCTGCAACGGCATCCTTTGCCGCTTCCAATTGTGCGTTTATTGCCTCTCGCTCGGCGGCGAGCGACCCGACCGCCGCAATTTTGGCTTCCGCAATGGCAAGTTTTTCGGACCGAAGCGTTACAAATAGAACGGCGACTGTAATCAAAACGCCAAACAGTCCGATCATCGTTGATGTCAATATTTCAAACCAGTTCGTCTGGCTCTGCAATATATCGGCCCTTATTTCGGCGATATCCTTGGCATAGCGCGCTTCGTCGGCCTTGCGGGTCAGTTCGGCGATCTGAGCCGCGTTGGCCGTTATCGGCGCGGATTGTGGCGGCGGTGCGCCGGGCGCGGCTGCGGAAATTGCCAAAATCGGGGTGCTTACGCACAATAAAGCGATGAAGAACAGGCGCAGGTTTTTGAACATCTGCGCACCATCTCAAATATTTATGAAACCGCAAGTGTAATCGTTACCGGCGAAGGCCCATTCTGATCCATCCGCTGATGACGCTGCACCGGGATTTACCCGGCAAACGATGCAGCCGGCAAATCCCGCATCCGCAGAAAATTGATCTTGTTCGAAAAAATGGTGCCCGAGGGCGGATTTGAACCACCGACACGCGGATTTTCAATCCGCTGCTCTACCCCTGAGCTACTCGGGCCCTGAAAACTCAGGTAATGGCGGTGGGTTTCAACATTGCCCAGCGCCATTGGGAGCGCTGCCTATAGAGAGCGATTGCTGCCCTTGGCAAGCGCAAAATCAGTCTTCGTCCATGTCGATGCTGTCTTCACTATCGGCGGGCAATCCGGGCAAGCGATAGCCATCGCCAAGCCACTGCAAAAGGTCGCGGTCTTTGCACCCTTGGCTGCAGAACGGGCTATACTCTGCGCGCACCGGTTTTTTGCAGACGGGACATTTCAGTTTGGGTTTAACTGGCATAATATCCGCCGGTAGCCAATTTGGGATCCACCCGCAAGCTGACGGTTCTGCCGCTGCGTTTGGCCAATTCCGCTGCAAGATCCGGCCTTGCCTCCAACAGCTTGATAATGGCCGGATGCGCCGCCAAACCGAGCGGCCCTGGCCGGGTGTCACGCTCCGCCATTCGCAACAATTCCATCGCATAGCTGTGCGTGCGCCGATGCTGCATCATTTCGGGCAACGATGGCCCCGTCCGCCGTTTCACCAATTG
>JAYUPJ010000164.1:0-17448 GCA_043760195.1 Sphingomonadales bacterium
TTTTGGCCTGATGTTCATGCCCGTCCGGATATTTGGCAAGCGCATTAAAGCGGACCAAATTGAGCATGCTGATTGGCGTGTCACGCGGCAGCGCCTTGAATGCGTCAAAATGCTCGCGCGTTGGATCAATATGGTAATGCAATTCTCACGCCTCCAATTTATAGTCCTTAAATCGCTTTCTCAGTTCCGTTTTCAGGATTTTTCCGGTTGCTGTGTGCGGAATATCGTCCACAAATTCGATCGCATCCGGCATCCACCACTTCGCGATTTTATCCGATAAATAGGCTTTGATGTCTGCGGCCGACACTTCGGAATCCGGCTTACGCAGGATCAGCAACAATGGCCGTTCATCCCATTTGGGATGATAAATGCCAATGGCAGCAGCCTCGGCCACGCCTGCACACCCGACCGCAGCATTCTCCAGTTCAACCGAACTGATCCATTCGCCGCCCGATTTGATGACATCTTTTGAACGGTCCGTAATCTGCAACGTGCCGTCAGGATGCAGCGTCGCAACATCGCCAGTGTCAAACCAGCCATCGGCGTCCGTCGCGTCTTCCTCTGCTTTAAAGTAACGCTTTATCACCCATGGGCCGCGGATCATCAGCCGCCCAGATGCTTCACCGTCGCGCGGCAGTTCCTGATTATCATCGTTGACCGTTTTCAGTTCAACGCCAAAAATAGACCGCCCTTGTTTGCAAACCATATCAACTTGCGCATCAAAACTAAGCTCGTCCCAATCGTGCGTTGGCGATCCGATCGTTCCAATGGGTGAGGTTTCCGTCATTCCCCATGCGTGGCCGACGCGAATCCCTGCCTTCATCAGGCGTTCGACCATAGATCGCGGAGCCGCAGAACCGCCAATGATGGCCAATCGCAATTTGCCCAAATCGCTGCCGGTTGCGTCCATATATTGGAACATTGCCAACCAAACCGTCGGCACGCCTGCGCTATGGGTTACGCCCTCGCGTATCATCAGATCATGCAGAACCTTGGGATCATTGACAGCGGAGTAGACAAATTTTACCCCGGTGGCCGCACCTGCCCACGGCAGACCCCAGCTGGCCGCATGGAACATCGGAACCACAGGCAACATCACAGATTGCGAATTAAAATCAAACGCCGATGGCTGCAACCCGGCGACCGCGTGCAACATAGTGGACCGGTGCTCGTATAATACGCCCTTTGGGTTGCCAGTCGTGCCGCTGGTGTAACACAGCATACAAGGATCGCGTTCATCGACATCTGCCCAATTGGTGTTGCCATCGTGCGGCGCAATCCAGTCCTCAAAACCGCCGCCATCCGCCGGATCGTAACAGATGTAATGTTCTATACTTGTCCATTGGTCCTTCAACCGGTCGACAATTGGCTGAAACGCGGCATCATATAACAAGACGCGGTCTTCGGCGTGGTTGGCGATGTAGACAAGCTGTTCGTCAAACAATCTGGGGTTGATGGTATGCAGCACGCCGCCAACGCCGACGGCCCCATACCAGCTTACGAGATGGCGGCTATGGTTCATGGCCAAGGTCGCGATCCGGTCACCGTTTTGAATGTTTAGCGCCCGCAACGCCTGCGTCATCCGCATCGCATCATGCCGGATCCCCGCCCAATTGGTGCGCGTTTCGCTGCCATCGGCCCAGCGGCTGACGATTTCACCTTTGCTATATTCGCGCGCGGCGTGATCGATCAAATTGCTCACTTGCAGCTTATGGTCCTGCATTCCTCCCAGCATATCGCGTTCCCTTTTCCTCTAATTGCTAATGTACGACACTTAGAGGAACAAATCCCAAAGGAGCAAGTTCAACATTGTGCACGCCGTCAATTGCCCTCATTTTATCCGCAATCTCTACATCAAGCTTAAACCGGCGGCCAAGAACGATATGCGCGAACTTGCCATTAGATATCGGCGTTCTGACAACAAGCTCGCTTTTGCCGCCGTGCAATGGCGCAAGCAAATCGGCAAGTAAGCCAAGTGCCTCTGGCTTTGCGACTTCCATTTGCATTTTCAGTCGCGTCGCAGAGTATAATCCATCAAGCGGTTTTGCCGAACGGATTGCAAATCTTGGCAATTCTTCGCCCGGCCTTATGTCCATTTCAACGCTCAGTAACAGGCACGCCGATTCCTTGGCCCATTCGGCCAATTGCGCCGCGACGCCATCTTCAAAACAACTTGCCGAAAACTGCCCGCTGCTATCGGAAAGATCGATCAGCACAAACCGTTTGCCCCGGCGAGACTCGCGCCACCGCACCCCTTCGATCAATGCCGCCATTGTCGCAGGCTTTTTCACGCCTTCAGGGATGTGGCCGCTGACCGACAGTTCCGCGTGGCTTTTCGCGCCGTGACTGTCGGCGATGGCTTTAAACTGGCTCACCGGATGCGCCGCAAAGTAAAAGCCAAAAGCATCTTTTTCACGGTTCATAGTTTCGCCAATAGACCAGCTGGCATCATAATCGAGCCGCAAGCGGGCCATATCGCCGTCGCTGGATTCGCCAAACAATCCGCCCTGCCCGCTTTCCCGTGTATCGCGCGCCGACATAGCCGTCGCCAACACCAATTCAGCGGCGGCAAACATCGCCCCGCGATTGCGTTCCAATTGATCGAAAGCACCCGCAGCAGCCAAATTTTCAAGACTGCGGCGGTTTATTTGAGACGGATCGACGCGATTGGCAAAATCGTCAACCGATACAAATAGCCCGTTTTGCTGGCGTTCGTGGACCAATCCTTCCATCGCTTTCTCACCGACATTCTTAAGGCCAGCAAGTGCGTAACGGACGGCTTGTTCACCATCGGCGGTTTCCTCGACAGAAAACTCGGCCTCGCTGACATTGATGTCGGGCGCAAGGCACGGAACGGACATCCGGCGCATATCGTCAATAAATACCCCCAGCTTGTCTGTCTGGTGCATTTCGAAGCACATTGACGCTGCAAAGAAATCCTCTGGATGGTGCGTTTTAAGCCACGCGGTTTGATATGCCAGCAAAGCATAAGCGGCGGCATGACTCTTGTTAAAGCCATAGCCTGCAAATTTGTCGATCAAGTCAAACAGCTCGTTTGCCTGTGCCGGCGTGATGTTCTTTTCGGCGCAGCCATCAACAAAACGGCTACGCTGTGCATCCATTTCCGATTGAATCTTCTTGCCCATCGCCCGGCGCAAAAGATCCGCTTCGCCCAAGCTGTAACCGGCCAGAATTTGCGCCGCTTGCATAACTTGTTCCTGATAAACGAAAACGCCGTAAGTTTCGGACAGCACTCCTTCCAATAACGGATGCGGGTATTGAATGGATTCTTCGCCATTTTTACGGCGACCGAACATCGGGATATTGTCCATTGGGCCAGGCCGGTACAATGACACAAGTGCGATAATATCGCCGAAATTCGTTGGCTTAACTGCGGCCAGCGTGCGCCGCATGCCTTCGGACTCAAGCTGAAAAACGCCAACAGTGTCGCCGCGTTGCAATAGGTCATAGACCAAATTGTCATCCAAAGTGAGCCGGTCTAGATCGACGACGATTCCGCGTTTTTCCATCATCTGACGTGCGCGCTGCAAAACAGATAATGTCTTAAGCCCAAGGAAATCGAACTTCACCAAACCAGCGCCCTCGACATATTTCATGTCAAACTGGGTCACAGGAATATCCGAACGGGGATCGCGGTACAGCGGCGCGAGTTCAGAAAGCTCGCGGTCACCGATGACAACACCCGCCGCGTGCGTGGAACTGTGCCGGGGAAGCCCCTCCAGCTTCATCGCCAAATCGAATAGCTGCTTCACCTGCGGATCGCGGCGATATTCCTCACGCAGCTCTGCGACGCCGCCCAAAGTGCGTTCCAAATCCCATGGGTCGGTGGGATGGTTCGGGATCATCTTGGTCAGTTTATCAACCTGACCATAGCTCATTTGCAAGACGCGTCCGGTATCCCTCAGTACCGCCCGTGCCTTTAGTTTTCCGAAGGTGATGATTTGTGCGACCTGGCGGCTGCCATATTTTTTCTGCACATAGCGGATCACTTCGCCGCGCCGCGTTTCGCAGAAATCGATATCGAAATCCGGTATAGAAACGCGGTCCGGATTCAAAAACCGCTCAAACAGCAACCCGAATCTGATCGGATCAAGATCGGTAATCGTCAGCGACCAGGCCACCAATGATCCCGCGCCAGAACCGCGTCCCGGCCCCACCGCGATATCTTGTTCTTTCGCCCATTTAATAAAATCTGCAACGATCAGGAAATATCCGGGGAAACCCATCGAACAAATTACATCGCATTCGAAATTCAGGCGGTCAAAATACTCTTCTTGGTCCGCAGCGTCGTTGATGCCAGCGTGCTCCAATCGCCGGATCAGCCCCAAACGGGCGTCCTCGCGCAGCTGAATTTTTTCGGCTTCCAAATCTCCGGCAAGGCTTGGTAATATCGGATCACGCCGCGGCGCTCCGGCTGCGCACCGCTGCGCCACCACCAAAGTGTTGGCCAACGCTTCGGGTAAATCGGCAAAGATTTCCGCCATTTGCCTGCCTGTTTTTATCCAGGTATCGCGCGAAGACCGGCGGCGTTCGGTATTTGCGACATATTCGCCATCCGCGATACACAGCATGGCGTCATGCGCGTCGAAGAAATCGGGCTCTGCAAAATTGGCCTGATTGGTTGCAACCAACGGCGTGTTTTCACGGTATGCCAGTGTGATCAACGCGGCTTCTGCGGCTTCCTCGACAGCGTCGTTGCGCCTGCTGAGCTCGATATATAGCCGGTCAGGAAACAAAGATTGCAGAATCGCAAAATATGAGCAAGCAGCATCGTCCTGCTGATCCGCATATAAGCGCGCCATCGCGCCTTCTGACCCGCCGGTTAAAGCGATCAACCCGTCAGTAAGTCCGCGAAGATTTGCAAAACTGACATGCGCTTCGTATTCTTCAGGCCGATCAAGATGGGCCATTGATGCCAAGCGGCAAAGATTCACATATCCTGCTTCGTCTTGGGCATAAAGCGGCAGCCAATCACGCACAAAACCGCCCTGATTCTCGCTGTCCGGCCGGGCAACAGCAAGCAGCATGCCGATAATTGGCTGCACCCCGTTTGAACGCGCAGCATCCTCAAAAGGCATTACGCCATATAATCCATTGCGGTCAGTGATTGCTATCGCTGGAAATCCCAGCTTTTTCGCATGCTTGCCAATTGCCTTAGGCTCAATCGCACCTTCCAGCATCGTATATGCTGAAAAAACGCGCAAAGGAACGAAGGGTACATAAGCCATGTTTGCAGCTTAAGACAGTCGCGATTGATTCGGCAAATGGTGACGGCGGATAGCTGTGGAAAATAACCGGAGCCGGAGCGGCGATATCAACTAAGCGGGCTGCGCCAATAGGCGTTCGATATCCTGTTGCAACGATGCCGGTTTCACTTGCGGTCCGTGACGCGCGACCACTTTGCCTTTGCGATCAACCAAAAACTTGGTGAAATTCCATTTAATGCCGCGTGAGCCCATCAACCCTGCTTGCTGCTGCTTCAAATAGTCCCACAGCGGATCGGCATTGTCGCCATTGACGTCAACTTTTGCCACAAGGGGAAAGCTCACATCATATTTCAGCGAGCAGAAATTCTTGATCTCTTCCTCATCGCCAGGCTCTTGAGCGCCGAATTGATTGCAAGGAAAGGCAAGAATTTCAAGCCCTTGATCTTTATACTTTTTGTATAGCTCCTCCAATCCCTCATATTGCGGAGTGAAGCCACATTTCGACGCGGTGTTGACGATCAGCAAGACTTTGCCCGCGTTATCGGCCATTGCCTGCTCGCCGTCGCCGGGCATTTTCAAGGTAAAATCATAAATCGACATATTGGTTAATCCCCGTTCAAAACACCCTTGTTCAAAGCACCCTCGGTCAAAACACCTTCATGCAGCCTGACAATGCGGTCCATCTTTGCCGCCAAACGCTCATTATGGGTGGCAACCACCGCTGCGGTTCCTTGGCCGCGAACCAAAGCCATAAACTCTGCAATAACGATATCAGCGGTATGTTCGTCCAAATTGCCGGTTGGCTCATCGGCTAGCACGAGGCGCGGTTTGTTCGCAAGTGCGCGGGCGACGGCGACGCGCTGCTGTTCGCCGCCGGATAACTTTGACGGTTTATGATCGAGCCGTTGCCCCAATCCCAGCGTGCTCAAAAGCTCCGCCGCGTGCGCTCTCGCCGCTTCGGTGCTGGCGCCCGCGATCAATTGCGGCAGAACCACGTTTTCCAGCGCGTTGAAATCGGGCAGTAGATGATGAAACTGATACACAAAGCCCAGTTTCTCGCGCCGAATGACGGTATGTTCATCGGCATCCAAATCACGCGTTTCCACGCCATCGATCTTGATTGAGCCGGAAAACCCGCCCTCCAGCAATCCCAACGCCTGCAGCAGCGTCGATTTGCCCGTGCCCGATGGCCCCAATAGCGCGACCACTTCACCCGCGCGAATTTTCAAATTGATCCCGCGCAGAACCTCGATGGTGACGCCGCCCTGCACAAAGCTGCGGCGGACGTTGATCAGTTCAGCGATCAAGCCAGCGCTGTTATTCCCAGCAACGTTATTCATAACGCAAGACCTGTACAGGGTCGGTGCTTGCGGCCTTGAACGCAGGATAAAGCGTCGCCAAAAAGCTGAAAAGCAAGGCCATGATAATGATCACCGTGACTTCAAAAGGATCGGTCCGCGACGGCAATTCGGTCAAGAACCGGATAGAAGGATCCCACAGGTTTTGTCCCGTTACAAACTGAATTGCGACGACGATAGACTGCCTAAAATAAAGAAATGCAGAGCCCAAAATCAAACCGAGCACGATACCCGACGAACCGATAGAAACCCCCACGACCATGAAAATCTTCAACAACGACCGGCGCGAGGCCCCCATCGTCCGCAGTATCGCAATATCCCGCGTTTTTGCGCGCACCAGCATGATCAGCGACGATAATATATTGAAGACCGCAACCAGCACAATGATGGATAGCACAACGAACATCGCCACGCGCTCTACGGCAAGGGTTTCAAACAGGCTGGCGTTCATCGACCGCCAATCCTGCACCAAGGCTTTGTTGCCGATCTTGGGCAGCAATGGCGCCAATATCTGCCCGACATTGTCCGGATCTTCGGTCTGCACCTCAATCATGCCGATTTGATCCCCCATCAGCATCAATTGCTGTTGATCCTCAATCGGCATGATGACGAACGCTTCATCATAGTCATACAACCCAACCTCGAATATCGCGGCGATTTCATAAGATATCTCGCGCGGGACCGTGCCGAACGGGGTCGTTCTGCCCGCAGGATTGATAATCGTGATCCGTTGCCCCAATTGCACGCCCAGTTTCTGCGCCAGCCGCGATCCCATCGCGATCCGTTCGCTGCCGGGTTTTAAATTGCGCAGGTCGCCCGCAACCGTCTTGCCCTTTAACGTCGGATTGCGCAGGATATCTTCGACCAGCATCCCGCGCGACAATATCGCTTCGACCCGGCCGTTGCTGGTCGCCAGCAAGGGCTGTTCGATCAGCGGCGATGCGCTGGTCACGCCCTTGGTATTGCGGACATCCGCCAGCATTTCTCGCCAATCAGAAATCCGGCCATCATAGCCCTGAACAACAGCATGACCGTTCAAACCGACAATCTTATCGAACATCTCGGCCCGAAATCCGTTCATAACGCTCATCACGATGATCAGCGCAGCAACGCCCAAAGCCACAGCGACAAGGCTGATGCCCGCGACCAAGAAAATAAAGCCCTCTCCTTTGCCAGGTGCCAAATAGCGTTTGGCGATCATGCTTTCATAGCTGGTCAGGAACATATTGGAGGATTTTTTCCATCGAAATTTGCGGTGCTGCATGCTCTTAGGTGGACGTAACGCGAGTGGCAAGCCAGATCATTATGTTGCAACCGTGCAACATCATTTGAAAAAGTGACAAGTTTGTGACGGTATCAATTGCAAAATAGCCGGTTAGGACGGCATTAACGGTCAGCCAGATTCGGACCAAGCATAAGGGCCATCGGTTCAGGGATAGTTTATCGCAGCAGGGGAAGCTTGCGAGACGCTGCAAAACGGGAGGAGAGACCCGGGGGAAGACATTGGCCGCTTGATTAATTTCAAGCGGCCTTGTTTTTTGCAAGCGGCCTTGTTTTTTTTACCTGCAATCCCATTTTGTATGTTGAGGAGCCAATTGGTCCTCAAATAATGAACGCGAAGCGCCGCGATTGCGGGCTTCTTCACCACAAATTGCTCAAAGGAGAATTTGCATGCACCGTTTTGATTTCACCCCTTATCGCCGCAGTACCGTGGGCTTTGACCATCTGTTTGAACTGCTGGAAAATGCAGGCCGCACCGCGCAGAATGAAAATTACCCGCCGTTTAATATCGAGCGGACCGGCGAAAACCAATATGGCATTACCATTGCCGTTGCCGGTTTCAAATCCGCCGAGATAGACATTGTTGCGCAACAAAATATGCTCGTCGTGTCGGGCAGCAAAAACGCAGACAGCAACGACAATCGCGATTTTCTGCACATGGGTATTGCCACCCGTAATTTTGAACGGCGGTTCCAATTGGCCGATTATGTGTTTGTGAAATCAGCCGATATGTCGGACGGCCTGTTGACGATTTCACTGATCCGCGAAATTCCAGACGCGCTGAAACCGAGAAAGATTGAGATCGGCGACGCGGCAAATGTGGCGACAATCGAACATAGCGAAGCAAAGCCAAAAGGCAAAAAGGCCGGATAAGCCCGGTTCTGTTTTGACCGAGCCAAATTAGCGGCCGGTCCATTTGCTGTTCCGCGATTTCCGGGGTTAGGTTTGCCGCCTGACCCCGGGGTTGCGTTGATGTTTGAGTGTAATAATAGCCGTTCGCCCTTAGTTTGCCGTTGGTTCTAGGCAGAATGGCCCGGTTTTCCGGTCAAGAGTGACTCAAGATACTTAGCAAATTGCGGATTGCCGCTTCCGACAAGTTTTACGACATTCAAGGTGGCATCAAAAAGCATCAAAAGCGGACATTCAATGTGCCTATTTCGAAGGCGTCCAGCCCATCGCTTCCGCCTTCCCGAAATCTTCGTCATTTCGCGTCGCCAGCATATCGCACCGCGTTTTCGTTTCCGGCGGCATGGCATTGCGCGCCGGGAATCGTTCGATGCACTCAATTCTGAGCAACTCGCCATAGGCATGGCCGCGTTTGACCAGCGTATAGCCGTCGCGCGGGAATTGCTCAATGATTGCCGCGCCGATGTCGATGGCTTCCTGGAATTTGCCGCCGTTCAGTCGTGCCTCCATGACCGTGCTTGCCATATGTGCGACGGTTTCACGGCGCGTGAGCGTCCGCATGTAAAGCCCACTTTCTACGGCTTTATCCGTCATCGGCAGATTTTGGCGATACCATTCGGGCCGCGCTAGGTTCGCCCCGCTGGTGGTCTCGATATTGAAGGCACGGCCTTTCGGGTCGGTGTAGCGGATGAATACATGCAGCGGAGCCGTGCCAAAGCTGACATTGAGTCCGAGTCGATCGGCAAGGATCAGAAACAAGGTAGGCATCGACACGCAATTGCCGCGCCGTGTTCGCAAATAGGTCGAAAGCAGCTTGTTTTGAACGTTCAGGCCCAGCGGATCATCATGGTCGTAAGTGAAGGGGCGGTTATCGTTCCACGACCCAGCCTTGTAAATCACACGGCGCACCGCGTTGATTTTTTGTCCGTCGGTTGCATCAAGGCCAGCAATGGCACGGGCTTGTGCCGCCAGCTCATCAAGTTCGCGACGGACAGCGGCCTCATCAATTGACGGATCAACCAGCTTGTCGAGTGCAAGCTTTGACCTTTTATAGTCTAACTCGGCATCTGGAACATGCAAACTGGCGCTAACCTCATCGACCGACACGGTGGCTAGAGCTGGAGCTGCAATCAGCAAAAGCATAACAGCGGCAACTCGCTGGGGTAGTGTATTATTGATCGCAATTTCCATGCGATCAGAGCTCAGTGCCTCTACGCCTCTTCAGCTGCGCGCTTTCAAGCTTACAATTCTTGCTATAAATCAATATCAGGCTGTAAGTGGGATCATTACCTCTAAAATACCAACGATCTGGCTCGCTTGGTAGGTCAGCGCGACACTCAGTACCGTATGACATAAGCCAACCAGCTTCAGACAGCATTTGATGGTTACTTGCGAATTCGCTTCCGGCAACTAGTTTGTCCAGCATTTCTGTTTCTTCATTGCCTGGTCCGAAAAGTGAGCAGGAAGCAAGGAACAGGAAGGAAAGAAATCCTAACGCAGTTATCTGCCCACTCCTACCTGCCATTAGTTTGGCTTTTTCAAGCGTTCTTCGATCCGATCACTCTGGTCGCGACCAGGTGCCCATCGCGAATTTTCCGGAGTTGGGTGGTCTCCGGGATTTCCGGAAGCCTCTCTTGCAGTGTTTACCACTGCCGCAGCTCCACAATTGCTGTTGCAACCGGAAGGAGTAAGCGCTGGAAGCGCCGAATAACCAACTTCGCCAGATTGTAATGATTTGTCGACGGCCGTCCCAGCCTCGATTATTGAAGCATCCGTTGCATCAATAACATTGAAAGTCGAACCAATTTTTTTCGATTCTGGTGTATCCAATCCCTTCCAAATGGATACATCCCTCCGGAGTGTGCTATCCTTGCTTATGTCGTTTGATGACGATTTCAAGGTGCCGTTAATGTCGGTATACGAAAATATCGCTTTGACTGGTCCACCGGGATAATCGGCGACAACCACAAATCCGTGGTCGGCATTGTCTCCCGTTCCACCAGCAGCCCGAGAAACATAATAACCTGTCTCTCCAGTCGTGTCGTTTTTGTTTACTGGGTCGTTTGCGACGTAAGCGTAAAGGTTGATATCGTCTTCATAACCAACTGGATCTGTTTGAAGATACCTCCCCTGCGCAGTGGAAGGTAATGCCAGAAGTACAATGGCAAATGCACTGTACCGAATAGAAAACGCCTTCATATTGCATCCTTCCGTCTTTTAAACAATCTTAGCGTCAAGTCCTTGGGCTGTCGAGGTTTGATTGCCCTTTAGAGCCGTCAGGCTTGGCGAATGGAATTACGCGCTCAAGTTGCCGGTTTGACGGTTAGTCCGCTTTGACGGTCTCGTGCCAGAAAACCCGACAGTCCGCACACCCCAACATTGCTGCCGTTGGCAATTTAACAATTCGGCTGGCTCACCCCTGATTGGACAAGCGGGTCATTTTGTCTGCAACCACCGGCTTGCCGAAGGTCAGGTTGCTTGCCTCAACCTTCGCCATCGCCCCGCCGGGAAACGGGACGAACGCAGACGTGGGCATGCTGCGGTGAGGTTCGGACCAAAGGCGATGTGTTTTCGACCAACGCGGCCGAACCGCAGATGACGAGTGGTTCCGGTACATCATATTATGTTTCGGTCCGGGCTCCTTCCGCTACGATAAAGTGCGCTGGTGGCGATAGTGGGGCGCCGTGGTTTGCTTTGTCGATTGCGTTTGGTACGATGAGCCGCTGCGCAGAAAATCACATTGGAACTGACACTGTTGCGTATTATACAAGCATGGATGCGGCCTATGCGAAAAACTACCGCTTGGCATATTGAGGTGTGTTCGATGCGAATGACGTTATTCTTGGCTTTGGCCTGTGCTGGATGCACCGCCAATCCTGTGCCTAGATCGAATGATCAGACACAGGCGGGGAAAGTCGAAATGAATTTCTACGAGCGCCGCGTTGCAAGAAATGGGGAGGTCTTGCCACCCCCCATTCTGCTGTTATTGTCAGGGACGCTTGCCGAAAGGAAGGGCTGTCTGATTTTGGTCAACGAAGCGGGAAATCATGCATTGGTATTCCAATTAGGTCTCGCATCATTTAACATGGTGGATCGCAGATTGAAGGCTGGTTCTGCTGAAATAGCGATTGGCGAATCAATCACAGTTGGCGGGCCCTACAATCAACCTTCGGAGGATTTTGATGCGCCGAGTATTCAGCGCCGATGTGATGTTCGCTCTGTATGGCTTGTCACCGGCCAACAGGTGCGATCATTGCCCTGAAGCATCCGTCGAGGGCCCTTGCTTTGAAGGCATTGCAACGGTTGGTGTCCAAGGGCATGTTGCGGTGCGATTCCCGCCGCGCATTTGTCCTTGTAATGTAGGATTTGTTCTGGGAATGTCGCGTATGCCGCTTGTTTAGGGCCAAGCTCTTTGACATTGTTGGCGGTGAAATTGGTGAAGGCAAAAGCCTACAAATAACCGCGATGTTGGAAATATTCGAACGCCGTTCTTTCGCGAAATGTCAAAATAGGTGTCAATCTTGTCAACTAGGTGTCAAGTTGGGCGACTTTGCTCCGAAACGATGTTGGATTGAAATTGAGGCGTCATCCTGAATTTATTTCAGGATACACACAGCCCGCACTTGGCAGTGTTAACATTCAGGATACAAAATACTTAAAAATATACGCTTCGTCATTCCCGCGCAGGCGGGAATCCATCACCCGAACTAGCGAAACCAAGCCGCCTTGCTTAAAATTCGAATGCAGGTGATGGATTCCCGCCTTCGCGGGAATGACGATACCTTTTTTTCAAAAAGTAATTTCTGAATGTCAGTACTGCCTCGGCTTCGGGACATATTTATCCTGAAATAAATTCAGGATGACGAATTTGGGTCAGCGAGATGACGAATTTGGGTCAGCGATATGAGGAATTTGGGTCGGCGATATGTCTTTGCAATCTAAACCAACCGGCTTTGATCAACCGCTGCTTTGACAAAGCTGGCAAACAACGGGTGCGGATCGAATGGCCGGGATTTTAATTCGGGATGGAATTGTACGCCGATAAACCATGGATGATCGGGGCGTTCCACTATTTCCGGCAACTCGCCGTCCGGTGACATGCCGCTAAAGTTCAATCCATGCGCTTCGAGTGTTTCCATGTACCCGGTGTTGACTTCATACCGGTGCCTGTGCCGTTCCGAAATTGCGTTGCTGCCATAGATCGCGGCAACATGGCTGTTGCCTTTCAGCTGGGCATCATAGGCGCCAAGCCGCATCGTTCCGCCCAAATCGCCCCCGGCCTCACGTTTTTGCAAGCCCTCTTCGCCCATCCATTCGGAAATAATGCCGACAATCGGTTCTGCCGTTGGGCCAAATTCGGTTGATGATGCCCCCAGTATTCCCGCAAGATTTCGTGCCGATTCGACGCAGGCCATCTGCATGCCAAAACATATACCAAAAAATGGCACCTTGCGTTCACGCGCGAAACGGATGCTGGCAATTTTGCCCTCTGCCCCCCGTTCACCGAAAGCGCCGGGAACCAAAATCGCATGCATCGGTTCCAATAACGATGCCAAATCTGCTTCATCACCTTCAAACAGCTCGGCATCGAGCCATTTGACATTGACCTTTACGCGGTTGGCCAGCCCGCCATGCACCAACGCCTCGTTCAACGATTTATAGGCATCCTGCAATCCGACATATTTGCCGACGACGCCGATAGTGACTTCGCCCTCAGGATTTCTGAAGCGGTCAACAATATCGTCCCACCGCGCCAAATCCGGTTCAGGAGCGTCGAATATGCCAAAGGCATGCAGAACCTCGCGATCAAGGCCTTCATTATGATATTGAATGGGCACGTCATAGATGCTTTTGGCATCGAGCGCGGGAATCACCGCCTCTTTGCGGACGTTACAAAACGCCGCAATCTTTGCGCGCTCGCCATCGGGCAGCACATGTTCGCAGCGGCAAAGCAATACATCCGGCTGGATACCGAGCGAGGTTAGTTCGCGGACGCTGTGCTGCGTCGGCTTTGTCTTCAGCTCACCGGCGGCGGCAATATAGGGTACCAACGTGACGTGCACAGATAGCGTGCGCTCCCGGCCCAATTCGTTGCGCATCTGGCGAATGGCTTCGATGAATGGCAACGATTCGATGTCGCCAACTGTCCCGCCAATTTCGCACAGCACAAAATCCAGATCGTCGGTTTCCGCCATCGCAAATTCTTTGATGGCATCGGTAACGTGCGGAATTACCTGCACGGTTGCGCCCAGATAGTCGCCGCGCCGTTCCTTTTGGATGATCTGCTGGTAAATTCTACCCGACGTCACATTGTCCGATTGCCGCGCAGAAACGCCTGTAAAACGTTCATAATGCCCAAGGTCCAGATCGGTTTCCGCGCCATCATCGGTCACGAACACTTCGCCATGTTGGTACGGCGACATGGTGCCAGGGTCGACATTCAAATACGGATCGAATTTGCGAATACGCACACGAAATCCGCGCGCCTGCAACAACGCTGCAAGCGATGCTGCCATGAGACCTTTGCCGAGCGAGGAGACCACGCCGCCGGTGATAAAAATGAACCGCGCCATGGGAGAAAAGGCTTAAGGGGGGTTTGGTATAAATGACAAGTGCGCGAATCTGTTATTGCGAAATAATTATGTGCAAAACTAGTTCGGGCATAAAAAAAGGCGGAGCAACGCCCCGCCAATTCTTGATCGGTTATGACGAATTATCTGTCGAGCGGGATGCCGTTCTTGTCGGGAGCAACAACGGGCGCAGTCGGTGCCGCACCGGGTACCGCAGGCGTCTCTGTGGTTCCCGTTGCCGCCGCCGGGGCTTCGTTACGCTTGAAACTTTCATCGACATTGCTGACATTGCTTTGCTGCGCCGCAACGAACGCCAAAGCCACTGACAGGCCGATAAAGGCAGTGGCCAGCACAGTTGTGGTCCGCGTCATAAAGTCAGCTGCACCCCGTGCAGACATCAATCCTGACGGGCTACCGCCGCTGCCAAGTCCGCCGCCTTCGGAACGCTGCATCAAAATGACGCCGACCAATGCCGCGGCAACGATGCCCTGAACAACGATCAAAAAATGAAATAAGCCCATATCAAAAATCCGAAATTAGATGCGGCAATGATGCCAGATTGAGGCTCACATAGCGATGCCCCCCCTATTCTTCAATGCAATTCGGTCAAATATTTGCTGCAGCCAATATCGGTTCGAACTTTTCGGCGGTTAAACTTGCGCCGCCAATCAAACCCCCATCAACATTGGGAATCGAGAGCAATGCGGCTGCATTGTCCCCATTCATCGAACCGCCATATAATATCGAAATAGTTTCACCAGCTTGGCCATACCGCACGATCAGCCGAGCGCGAATCGCGCCATGCATTGCTTCAATATCGTCTGCCGATGGAATGCGTCCCGTCCCAATCGCCCAAACCGGTTCATAGGCAACACACAAAGCGCCATCCTCGATTACTTCAGGTAAGGATCCATCAACCTGCGCCAAAACGACAGGCAATGCATATCCCGCGTCCCGCTGCTCCAACGTTTCACCGACGCACACGATGGCAAACAACTTGGCATGAATTGCTGCGGCCGCTTTACTGCGGACATCGGCGTCCGTTTCTGACTGATCCGCGCGCCGCTCGCTATGGCCCACGATCACCATAGCGGCTCCGATATCGGCAATCATTGCGGCGGAGATACATCCGGTATGGGCGCCTGACACCTGTGCATGACAATCTTGGCCGCCCAGCACGAATGAGGGGCATGCCGCAACCGCGCGCGCCAGCAACGTGGCTGGCAAACATAAACCGCTATCAACGCCGGGATATAAAGCCGACATTTTTGCAATCGCTTCGATCATCGGCAAATCGCTGATTAAACCGTTCATTTTCCAATTGCCAGCGATCCGTTTTCGCATTTTTACCTCATAAAGTTTGGGATATGCCAACCCCGCTAGCATTTTGTTTTACTTACGCCAACAGCCGGTCAAACATCGAACTCGCTTAGCCGCTTGAAACGATCAAACTTGCCGCCTAAAGCGGCTACAAATACACCGACGCAACGCGGCTATTACATCTTTCAGTCAGGACAAGCATGATTACCTTTATCCGATCGCTCATTAACTCTCGTTTCGGCGCTATCTTTGCGCTGTTGTTTGTCGGAATAATTGCCATCGGTTTCACCCTTGGCGATGTTACCGGATCGGGCTCCTTTGGCGGCCTAGGCGGTGGTAACGTTGCAAAAGTTGGCAAACAAAACGTCACTTTGGGCGAGTTTAATGATGCGCTTACCAACCGGTTGCGCGCCGAGAAGAAGCAAAATCCCACTTTGGACATGGCCAATTTTATTCAAGGCGGCGGGTTTGATTCCACGCTGGATCAACTGCTAAACCGTTATGGCTTGGCTGCATTCGCCGAAAAAGCGGGAATGGAAGTCAGTAGCCGGCTTGTCGACTATGAGATCCGCAAGCTGCCGGGTTCAAAGGGTATGGACGGGAAGTTCAGTCAAGAAGCACTGCAGAAATTCTTGGCGCAAATCCAAGTTAGCGAAAAAACCTTGCGCGAAGATTTCCGCCAGAATTTTTATGCACAACAGCTGTTACCTGCAGCACAAGCCGGACCCAAAATGCCGACGAACATGGCATTGCCCTATGCGTCGTTATTACTCGAAAAACGCAGCGGACAGGTCGGAGTTATCCCGTCGCAAGCGTTCTTGCCAAAGGAGCTACCGAGCCCCGCCGTCTTGGCCAAATATTATCGCGACAATTCTACCCGGTTCACGATCCCGGAGAAACGCGCGATCAGTTACGTGTTGTTTGACCGTAGCGTTGTTGACGCAAAAATCAAACCAACCGAAGCGGAAATTGCCGAATATTATAAAGAAAATTCTGCAAAATTTACCGCATCACAAACGCTGGACATCAGCCAAATCATTGTCCCGACAGAAGCAGCGGCAAAGTCGGTGGTGGCAAAGTTAGCGAGCGGCCAGCCAATTGCTGATGTAGCCAATTCGCTGGGATTGGCCGTTACCGATGCCAAGAGCGTTACGCCGCAATCGCTGACAACATCTGCGTCAAAAAGCGTCAGCGAAGCGGTTTTTGCCAGTGCCAAAGGAACAGTTGCGACCCCCGCTAAGGGCAGTCTTGGTTGGTATGTGGTGAAGGTTGATGCGGTCAATCAAGTGGTTGCGAAATCGCTTGCAGCGGCGCGGCCCGAAATCGAAACCGCGTTGACTGCGGAAAAGAAAGTTTCAGCAATTGGCGAATTCACCAGCGAAATCGAAGACGAATTTGCGGGCGGCGCAACAATTGCTGACGTCGCCAAATCGCAAGGAATGACGGTAGAAACCACACCCAAATTGTTCGCCAACGGTCAAAACCCGTCAGATCCCCGCTACAAACCGATCGCGGAAATGCAGGTGATAATCCCTGCCGCGTTCCAAATGGAGCAAGATGGAGATGCGCAATTGATCGAAGTCGTGCCGGGCGAACGCTATGCAATGGTTGCTGTGGCCGATCTTGAAGAAGCCGCTCCGCCGCCGCTGGCCGAGGTAAACCAGATCGTCGCTCAAAATTGGGCCGTCGATCAAGGCGCGCTAAAAGCCAAAGCCATCGCCGAACAGGTGCGCAAGGCAGTCGATTCCGGTAAGACACTCGGTGCTGCAATGGCCGCGCTCAATG
>JAYUPJ010000165.1:0-17343 GCA_043760195.1 Sphingomonadales bacterium
GCACCGATCAGGAAATCGGGAAATTGGCGGAAGGCGATGGCCAGCGCGAACGCGCCGCGTAACTTGGGCAGCACGGCTTTCACCGCTTCGGCTGGCGAGTGCCCCGCCTCGACCTGTTCGCTCACCAGATGGGCGACGACTTCGGTGTCGGTGTCGCTTTCGAACACCCGGCCGCGCTTGGTCAGTTCATCGCGCAGGCTTTTGAAATTTTCAATAATGCCGTTGTGGACCAGCGCCACTTCGCCGGTGGCATGGGGATGCGCGTTGGATGTGGTCGGCGCGCCGTGGGTGGCCCAGCGGGTGTGGGCGATGCCGATATTGCCCGGGGCGTCGTTGCCCTTAAGCTCGGTCACCAGATTGGCGAGCTTGCCCTGCGCCCGGCGGCGGATCAGCTGGCCGTCCAGCACAGTGCAAACCCCCGCGCTATCATATCCGCGATATTCCATCCGCTTGAGCCCATCGACCAAGCGGTCAGAGACGGGGGCGTTGCCAACAATTCCGATGATTCCGCACATTTATTTTGTTTCCCAATTAGCTTTATATGGCACTCTGATCCCCGGCATCTCTGCCGGAAAATCCTTAGTATTTCGTGTAACAAGGATACGACCTGTCACCTGCGCCGACGCAAGAATGATTGCATCGGGTGATTTTAGGGATTTACGCTGATGCCGAATTGCAGCGGCTCTTCGTCCAATTTCCTCGTCAATTTCGCTCATCGCAAAAAGCCGCAAAAATTCCTCGGTCTCGGTCGCTGCATCGTCGGGGACGGCAGACATGACTTCGATCCACGTCATCCGGCTTATCCATGCGCGCGCGACGCTACGCAACTCCGCCCACGCAACGGGCCGATTGTGCAACATATCAATTACGATGTTAGTGTCAAAAAAACGCTCGCTCACGCAGCATCGCGTTTCTTGTTTGTCGGCGCAATATCGCTGATGTCGGGCCACTCATCACGCAATTGACGTTCGTATTCGAGGCCATCGACGGTTGAGCCGTGCCGCTCCCACAGGCCGAAATATTTCTCGAAGCCTTCCTTGCCGCATACTTCAAGATAGTTGGAGACGGCCTCACGCAAGACAGCCGCCCGCGACTTGCCATCGCGCTTAGCGATTTCATCCAGCTTGCGAACATCGTCCGCCGGAACATCTACGAGGAAACGAGCCATGATGATATACTGATATCATATCATGATATCATGTCAAGTCGTTCGATCACCGATTCGTGACTAAAGGAATTTAACCCAGTGTTCTTCAGATACGATCGAAATTGGAATGCCGTTCTGCCGCCACTCGCTTGCACTTACGATTTTATTTCCAAAAGATGAGTGCTTCCAGGACTCAGTTGCGTAAGCGCCAATAACCAGGATGTTGGTCTTTTGCGTTAAACTTCCTGTTTCTGCGCCTCGCTCTACTACCGCTTTTTCACACACTTTGCGTTGTCCAAAGTTAAACGTGCCGGTGAAAGAATATCTAATGCCTGAAAATCTCAAGGCTGGTGCAGGCGAGCAAAGCGGTAAGCTGCTAGACTTAAGAACCTCGCCCAACTCAAAGTCGCGATTGGCAAACTTGTTTAACGTATCCAATAGCTCCCGTGTTTCGGATACGTCCAAAACGTTGTCGGACAACACTTCGTTGATACGGCGATATAACACGTCAATTACAGGCTGATCGCTAATTGCTTGATAGGCCGCTAGCCACTTCTGCAAAAATTCCACTTCGGCCTGATTGAGGTTACCATCAGCGGCGATGCCTCGCGCGATCCCTATCAACTCGTCGATTTGCCGGGACGTAATTCGGTCTCCGCCTAGTCGATTTTTCATGCCTTCTTCCATTGACTGCTCCCCCTATTTCTCTGACTTCCTTCTCCGAATTGCTCCAAAAGGCCAAATCAACTTTACCGATGTGTCAGACGTATCAATCTCGTCTGGTTCAAGCCTTAAGGCCGGAAGGCACTTATCTTTTATGTCCTTCACGGCTTTTTTGATTGCATCAGAAACCTCGTCGCGTTCTCCGGATTGAGTCGACTTTTGACCAATCCTGATCAGATCTCCTTCATCAAATTGATCGATTTGGCCATAACGTTCACGGAACGAATGAATTGATGATTCTACAATTCGAAACTGCTTTGATAATCTCCTGATTGCACTTTCAATTTCGACTTTTTCAAAAAGCGCTTCTGCCATCGGCAAGCATGCATCCAATTCATCTATTTCAGAAACATGCTGATTGAGACGATTGAGTAGAGCCTGTGCCGTGACCAATCGCCCCTGTTTCAACTCACCCAGTTTTATCCAATCATCGGGAGCGTAGCCTCTTTCCAATTTTTCGAGAGCTGCATAGCATTCTTGGGACCAAATCATGTTGCCTCTAATGTATCCCAGTGCAGCTTTAGCTCGATAAACGGCAGTTAAAATGCGCTCCGCGTGATCTCGCTTTCGTTCAGCCAATTTCTGCTGTTTCCAGGCTTTGAATGTCGCACTTGCAGCATAAATAATAGCAAAAACGCTTCCTAGGGCACCCCACCCCGACAGCATTGCTCCCGTCGCATCCCAGTCGATTTGACCCAACCAAATTTTTAGGTTCATTCCCCCTGCTCCTTCGCACCTACGGTTTCGTTCACTAGAAATGCTCCAATATTATCATTTTGCTGCCTACTGACAGCCAATAAAGACATAAACGACTCATGTAAAGTAATAATATTACGTTTCGTTGTAATTTATTATATGCCGGTAGGATTTCTCTGAAACTTTAAGCCGCTTAATCAACCGCCGCCCAGAGTTTTTCTACCTCGCGTTCGCTAAATTTGGTGGAGCTATTTAGGGCCCTAATCGCGTATATCTTGATTTGGTTTAGCGACCACCAACCGCCCAACCTCACCCTCCAAAGCCCCCAACACCTCATCAAAACTCGCGATCATCGCTGCCAGCATTTCTTGCGGTCTGATCCGCGTCATGTCTAGGGCAAATCCGGCGCGGTCGCCGAGCAGGAACAGGAAGGTCAGTTGCGTCCGGCCATTGCCTTCGCGGAATGGGTGGATGGCGTTTAGGTCGGCGAGGAACTGCGCGGAGGCGGTTATGAATTCTGTTGCCGTTGCTCCCGGCAGAAAGGGCGCATTGGCCAGCGAGGTGAAGAGCAAATCCATCTGTCCGGCGATATGTTCGGGAAAGCAGACCATCGCGCTTCCCTTGGCGATGCGGATGGTCCGATATTCACCCGCCCAATCATAGACATCCTGAAACAGATGGTGTTGGACGGCGCGGTAATGGGCGGGATCGAATTGGCCATAAGGCAAAGCTTCGTTTGCACGCAGCATCGTGGCACGAACTTCAAATGTTTCAAGCGCTTCTGGCGACTGAATGTCGGCCCGATTCTTCAGGACTGAGCTATTTGGGTAACAATAAGGATCGTCAAATCGTTCGTAAGACGACAAAGATCAAGCTGCTTTGCGCGAATTGAAATCCGCCAATGCTATTTTGCGAATTTCATCATTCGACAGGCCCTTGCGGCGGAGTTCAACAATGCGATTGCGGTCTGCTTTCGACATCGCAAGTCCTTCTACTGCAGAGATCGCAGCAAATGCCTTTTCGCCCAGAATGACGTCTTTTCTCATACCGCTATCATGCCACAAACCGCTGCATTTGCAAACCCCTACTTCGTCCCCTCCGCCTTCTGGTTCGATTTCTTTTGGCGCATCGCATCATGAAACCGGTCGGCCCAGCCCGGCTTCACCAGTTGTTCGGCGCGGACCAGCCTGAGTTCGCCGTCGGCTACGTCGCGGGTTACGGCGCTGCCTGCTGCGACTATTGCATCTCGGCCTATTTTTACAGGCGCGATCAATGCCGAGTTGCTGCCGATAAATGCGCCATCGCCGATCACCGTTTGGTATTTAAAATAGCCGTCATAGTTGCAGGTGATTGTGCCTGCGCCGATATTCGCCTTGGCCCCCACATCGGCGTCGCCAATGTACGACAGGTGGTTGGCCTTTGCGCCTTTGCCCAGCCGCGCTTTTTTGACCTCGACGAAATTGCCGATCTTCGCCTTTTCTTCGAGCACGGTGCCGGGGCGCAGGCGGGCATAGGGGCCAACTTCAACGCCGGTGGCAAGGCTTGCGCCCTCGATATGGCAGAATGCGCGGATAGTGACACCGTCCGCCACAGTCACGCCGGGGCCAAAAAATACGTTGGGTTCGATTATCACGTCGCGGCCAATTACCGTGTCATAGGCGAACCAGACGGTCTCTGGCGCGATCAACGTCGCGCCGTCGTCCATGGCTTGCATGCGGCGATTTTCCTGCCAATCACTCTCTGCGCTTGCCAGTTCGGCCCGGCTATTAATCCCCTGAACATCCAATTCGTCGGTTAGCACTCTTGCACAAGTCCGCCCGTCGCTGATTGCGATGTTGACGATGTCGGTGAGGTAAAATTCCTTTTGGGCGTTATCGTCGGTAACCCGCGCCAAAAGCGCAAAAAGATCAGCCGACTTGACCGCCATCAAACCTGAATTGCATATCGTCCAATTCTGCTCTTCCGGGGTCGCGTCCTTAAACTCTACCATCTTGGTGATCTGGCCATTATCCCAGCAAATCACGCGGCCATAATGATGCGGGTCGAAGCTATCAAACGCCAACACCACCACGGCGGGCGCATCCGGCGCGTTTAGCCGGTCGATCATTTCCTGCATCGTGGCGGCCGGTACAAACGGGACGTCGCCGTATAGGATGAGCACATCGCCGTCGAAGCCCGCGAGAGCCCCTTCCGCCATCTGTACCGCATGGCCAGTGCCCAGTTGCGGTTCTTGCACGGCAAGCTGTGCAGATCCCGCCAGCGCCGCCTGTAGCTGCTCTTTGCCGCTGCCGACCACGACCACCTTCTTGGCCGGCGACAGCGCATCGACGCTGGCCATCAGGTGCATCAACATCGGACGGCCCGCAATCGGGTGCAGCACTTTATGCAGGTCGGATTTCATGCGGGTACCTTTGCCCGCGGCGAGGATGATGGCAGCTATCTTGGTCATAACAAACTCCATGCCATCAAATGCTTGCCGATTCCATAAGCAAGGTGGGGGATGGGGGCAAAATTGTTATCAAAAAAGCTACGTCATTCCAGCCTTCACGGGATTGACGGATTTTAGATATCCAAATTGGTTGGAAGTTCACCCCCCTAAACCGCCACCAACTTCATCAGCTTGCGTTCCACCGGCGCAAGCAAGGGGCCGAGTTCATGGCCGCGTTTTAACACCACGCCGCCTTCACCGATCAGCACCCACATGCCTTGCTTTAGCCGCAGCGCCGGGCGTTTCTCGATGCGATATTCGGGACGTTCGGCGGCGCGGCGAAAGGCGCTGAATATCGCGGCATCACGGCCCAAATCCATCGCATAGTCACGCCATTTTCCGGCGGCGACCATGCGGCCATACAGGTTCAATATTGTCTGTAATTCGCCGCGTTCAAATCCCACCTGCTGCGGGTGCGGCGCGCGCGGCGTGGTTGGAAACGGGGTGATCGTTGCGCTCAAGCGCGCTCGCCTCCGTCAGCTTTCTGCTTTGCCGCGCGCTTGGCGGGTATTTTCGCCGGTTTCGCAGCGGCAATCTTGGTCACGCGCTTTGCCGGTATCGTTTGGCTATCGCGGTCCGCCACCAATTGCGCCACGCGTTTTTGCAGTGTCTCGATTTCGCATTGCAAGATCTCCAGCGTCTGCGTCGCCGGATCAAAACGTTCGGCACACGGCGTGCCATAAGGCGTGAACTCCCGCGTCGCTGGTTTGACCTCAACCAGCGTTGAACGCGCCGGAATGCCAACCATCGTTGCACCGGCCGGAACGTCTTTGGTTACCACCGAATTTGCGCCGATACGCGCGCCGTCGCCAACCGTTATCGGCCCCAATATGGCTGCACCTAACGAGATGATGGCATTGTCACAAATCGTCGGGTGACGTTTGCCGCCCTCACCATTGGTGGGGTTGGTGCCGCCAAGTGTCGCGCCCTGATAAATGGTCACATTATTGCCAATCACCGCCGTCTCGCCGATGACAACAAAGCCGTGATCGATAAAGAAATTGCGGCCGATCTTTGCGCCGGGATGAATATCAATGGCGGTTAACAGCCGCGACCAATGATTGACCAGCCGCGCCGGAAAATACAGGCCGCCTTCAAACAACCAATGCGCGATCCGGTGATAGGCCAGCGCCCACACGCCGGGATAGGTCAGAACCTCCATGCGCGAACGCGGCGCCGGGTCACGCGCTCTGATTGAATCGAGATAATCGATCAGATTTGAAAACATGATTTAGGCCTCTTGCCCGGCGACATTGCCGTTACAAACTATTCATTGTGTATGACCGAATAGTTAAGCGCGGCGCAAAGGAAAATCCAGAGTTGGTCGTTAAAAAACTGGAATTGATCGCCATTTTCGATTAGTATCTTAAAATTAAGAAAGGCTGTCGATCAATGAGCACCTATTTGCCGACGTTGAAGCAACTGCAATATCTGATTGCGCTCAAAGAACATGGCCATTTCGGTAAGGCTGCCGAGGCAAGTTTTGTGACGCAATCGACATTGTCCGCTGGCGTTCGCGAACTTGAATCTTTGCTGGGTATCATGTTGGTCGAACGCACCCGCCGCGTGGTTCGCTTTACCCCGCTGGGCAACAAAATCGTCGATAAAGCGCACCGGATATTGCGCGAGGCCGAGGAGCTGTCTGAAATGGCGCGTTCGGCGGGAAAGCCGCTGGCCGGTGATCTGCGGATGAGTGTTATCCCCACGATCGCTCCGTTCTTGCTACCCAAATTGCTGCCGGCGCTGCGCGATCAATATCCCGAACTTAAACTTTATCTGCGCGAGGAACCGAGCGCGGCGGCGTGCGATGCGTTGCATCATGGACAGGTTGATTGTGTTTTACTGGCGCTGCCATTTGCCGCTGGCGATATCGAAAAGGCCGAATTGTTCAGCGACCGGCTATATGTTGCCTTTCCCAAGGATGATCCGCGCGACCCGCCGCCGACCATTACCCCGGACCTGATCGACGAGTCGCGGTTGCTGCTGCTGGTCGACGGACATTGTTTAAAAGATCATGCGCTCGCCGCCTGTAACCGCCCTGAACTGCGCGCGTCGGCATCGATGATGGGCACGTCGCTGCATACGTTGGTGCAGATGGTGGACAATGGACTGGGGTTGACTTTGATCCCGGAAATGGCGGTGCGCGCGGGCTTGCTCACCGGAACCAAAGTCGTCGCACGGCCATTGGAAACCGAACATGCCAGCCGCGATATCGCGCTGATATGGCGCACCAGCAGCCCGCGCCGCGAAGAGTTTGAAATGCTCGCGGCGGCATTGCGCGAATTGCACCTGTCGATGTAGCCTTTTGGCTGGGCTCCGACGCTGGGTAGTGCTGACATTCGCTCAAGTTTGCACACTCGTCATTGCGAGCGAAGCGCGGCAATCCAGGGTTGTGCTGCGCTGCTCTGGATTGCTTCGGCACTACGTTCCTCGCAATGACGATTCAACATGACCGTATGTGGGCCAAGCCTAAGCAACTACCGGGCTATGATCATCGCTTTTTGTAGTTTTCAAACGCAGGCTTTTGATCGGTCGCCATGTGGCTTCTTTGCGGCGGCGGGCGAGATAGGTATCGAGCGAAATTTGCAGCGCAACCAACATATAGACAAACGGTTGGAATGCGATGCCGACAAAAAGACAGCCGACAAGATAGACAATGTGCGCGTTTTGCAATGCGGTCGCGAGCGGAGCCACCCAGGCTTCATCCTCCCGCTTTCGCCGCCGGTACATTCGCGAGACCATTTCCATGCGCCATATCCCGCCGACATGGATCAACAGCCAGATTACTAGGCCGGGATAGCCTTGTTCACCGAGCATTTCGAAGTAGCTGCTGTGGAATGCGCGGCCCGCATCGACAACCTGTTTGGTTTCGCCGTCGACAACATATTGATCATTGGGATTGTTCGGATCTTTCTTGGTCTTGATGTCATATTGGATGCGGTTTTGCAGGTATGAGTTAAACCCGCCGCCCAATGGATGGGATTTTGCAAACTCCCATGTCCATTGCCAGATGGCAATGCGGGTGGAGGCCGATTCGTCCTGCTTATAGTCCTTGATCGTTTCCGCCCGCTCGGTCAGCTTGGCAGGCAATAGCGGGATCGAAGCCGCGCCGAGCAATGCAATCGCCAACAAATATGCCATGCGGTAACGCACAAAACGAAGCATCAACAGGCCCAGGACCGCAACGCAAACCAAACCGGTGCGCGCCTGTGTGCCGATAGGAATCAGCATGCAGGAAAATATCAACGCAGCGGCGTACATCCGCACACGCCAATCCGGTTTGAAAATTGTGCCATGCTTGGCCAGCCAGACAATCAGCGGAATGGCGGTGATCGCCACGCACGATATGATGCTGCCCTCAAACAACCCGCTATTGTCATAGATCAACAGCACCAACACACCGTATCCGCCGCCGCCCACCAGCGTCTTGATCCCGCCGGTTACGATCAGCGCGGACAGACACAGCACCATCGTTAGCACCAAAGCCTCAATCCGCAGCCGCGTCGTCAAGGTCAGCGGCAGGAATGCCGCGAACACCAAGGCTTTCCAGACCCAGGCCCATTTTTCCAAGGCAGCGACGGGTTCGACCGCGACAGTTGTGGTGTATCCGCAATAGACAAGCAGCAGCACCAACAACGCCCATCGCGGCGAAATGCGGACATTCTGCTTTTCATCGCTGACCAGAAAACCGAGCACGGCCAACCCGAATACGATCAGCGACAACGGCACCGAGTTAAGCATAAAATAGCTCAGCCGCTGCGGCGCGCAAATGTCGATATAGGCGTAGACAAGCGTAAAGATGAAGGGCCGGTTGAACGCCAGCAACAATATCGCGGCGACATAGCCGACAAAGATCAGGTCACGCATTCGGCCCGCCCCCCGGCGCTTTGGATTTTTTGCGCAACCTTTGGCGCAGGGCATCACCATCAGACACGATGCGTTCCTTGCGCCGTTTGCCAAAACCTTCGGGTTCGGGATCAATCGCAGGGGGACTTTCAACGTTGAGTTCTTCGGCGCGCGTCAACGACCACAGGACAAACAGCAGTAAGCCATGGCTTAGCAATATCGAAAAATTGTCGATCATGCGCCTGTCTCTATGTCCCAATATGGTCTGCCGCGAAGGTGCGGTGATGACCGTATAACCGGATAGAGTTGACGCCGCGTTAATCCTTTTATGTCAAAAGCGGCGCATCATGTCCCGTATATTACACGTCCTCGATCATAGCCTGCCGCTGCACAGCGGCTATACATTCCGCACCCGCGCAATCATGAAAGCGCAGCAAACGGCGGGGTGGGACGTCGCCGGTATCACCAGCGTTCGGCAGTATCAGCACGGCGAGACGCGCGGACCAGACAAACAGGTCGCCGAAGGCCTGACCTTTCACCGCACCAACGGCCACGCAGGCGGCCCGGCATTGCTGCGCGAATACCGGGAAGTTTCGGTTTTGGCAGACAGCATAGTCGAACTGCACCGGCAATGGCCGTTTGAATTGCTGCATGCCCATTCCCCTGCGCTCAACGGTTTGGCAGCGGCGTGGGCGGCGCAGCGATTGGGATTGCCCTTGGTCTATGAAATTCGCGCCTTTTGGGAAGACGCAGCGGTTGGCAACGGCACCGGGACCGAGGGTTCGGCCAAATACCGTTTGACCCGCGCGCTGGAAAACCATGTGATTGCAAAGGCCGATGCCATTGCCGTAATCTGCGATGGCCTGCGCGGTGATCTGATTTCTCGCGGCGTTCCGGCGGACAAAATCATCGTGTCGCCCAACGGTGTTGATCTGGAATTGTTCGGCAGCCCGCCGCCGCGTGATCAGGACTTAATTGGCCAGCTGGGTCTGACCGGCAAAGATGTGATCGGGTATATCGGCAGCTTTTATGACTATGAAGGCCTGGACGATTTGATCGCAGCGATGGCCCATTTGCAAGGGGCGGCGCGCAATGCCCATTTGGTTTTGGTTGGCGGCGGACCGATGGAGACGTCGTTGCGGGCGCAGGCGGCAGCGTCACCTGCGGCAAACCGCATCCATTTCATTGGCCGCGTGCCGCATGAACAGGTCGAACGTTATTACAGCATCGTCGATATCCTTGCTTATCCGCGCAAATCCATGCGGCTCACCGATCTGGTGACACCGCTGAAACCGTTGGAAGCAATGGCGCAGGGCAGGTTGGTCGCGGCATCGGATGTTGGCGGCCACCGCGAATTGATCGAAGACGGTGTGACCGGCACGCTATTCCCCGCCGATGATCCGAAAGCAGCCGCTTTGGCATTGGAAACACTGTTTGGCGCGCGCGAAAATTGGGACGAGCGGCGGCGCAATGCACGCATTTTCGTTGAGAAGCACCGGAATTGGAAAGAAAATATTCATCGTTACGATCCTGTTTACCATTTGCTGTTAGCAAAGAACGGATATTCAAAAGCTGCCTAAACCTGGGCGGCGAATACTGGAGCGGTTGAAGATGGCTATGCAAGATCTGCATAACGAACGGACCAAAGCGATTGGCATGGCCATCGGCGCGGGCATCATTGCCGCCGTCGCCACCATGTTTGTACCTACGTCAATGCTCGAAGCATTAACCGGCGCGACCGGATTGTCGGAGTTGGTTCCCGCAACCGCTGCGCCTTTGGGTGACAAAGCGCGCGCCATTATCGCATTTGCAACTGGCGCAGTCACGCTGGCGCTGGCGATTGGAATGCTGTCACGCTCAAACAAAACAGCGGCCACACCGGCCGGTTCCGCAGCAGCAAATATTACCACAGATAAATTCACCGCCGAACGCGAAGAACGCGAATCGACGCCGCTGCTTAGCCAGATTCAAAAACGTTTGGGCGCAGTCAAAATGCCGAAAATGCCGTGGGTAAGAAATGAAGCGCCGGGCGACGTGTATGAGCTTTCCGATTTGCCGCAATTGCGCACGCAAGATGCTCACCCCGATACGCCGCGCCGCCGCCCGATATCCGCCGCCACCGACTTTGGCGATATCGGCCTGGATGGCAAGCAGGTTTATATTCCCGATGTTTCCCTGCCGGGGCAGCGCGAATTGACAGCGAGCCGCGCGGCAGACTTTTCAGATGCGGGTGCTTCGGATGCAGGTGCGATGGAAGCGGAAATCGAAATCCAGAACAGCGTTGACCAGCAGAGCTTTGAAACGCCGTTTCTGCAGAACAGCGAAATGGAATTTGCGCCCATGGATTTCGGTTCGCCGATTGATTTTGAGAACGCGACTTTGGAAGCCGATAGTTTTGAAACTCACGCTTTCGAGCAGGAAACATTCGCGCAGGAATTTGTGGCTGCCCAGCCAGAAACAATGCATCCAGAACCATTCGTTCCGGCTACCGAATTTGCCGCCGCAATGGACGATGTGCAGCCATCATTGGCGGAACTGGTCGCAAAATTTGAGGCCGCAGTAACACGGCGCACCGAACAATTGGCCGCGCTGGAATCATTGGCTTCGCGCTTGGTATCGCAACCAGAAGCCGCCGCTGATGCAACTGCGCCCGTAACTGCCGAGTCGCAGCCGCCGGTTGAATTTCAACCCGCTGCCGCAATGCCGCAGCCGCAAGAATTTGCGCCGCTAAGGCAAGCGCAGCGCCCGCCCCTTGAAGCGGTACCATCGGCCAAACGCAGCGACAGCGACGACGATATGGATGCCGCATTAAACGCCGCCCTTGCCACCCTGCAACGGATGAACGCGAAGTAAGCTGCGCACCGCCTAAACCCGCATCCTAATTGTCGAGCAACAACGCCTCGATGGTGAGCAACATCCCGTCATCTTGTTCCGTGGTGGCCGCAACCGAAATGTCGGCAACGATATAGCGGCGCAGATCAAACTCGGCATCGGGCAATTCTGCGCTGAATTGTTCGGCGCGTCCGGCGGCATTTTGCCCCGGCAATTGCAGTATGATTTGGCATTTAATCCCAGAAAATGTCGCGCTGTGCCACGGGCTTTCCTGTGCCGAAATAACTTCGGCAGCGGGCAGCATTGCGATCAGCGCGGCGGATAAGGATCGGCTTTTTGCAGGCCGGATCATGCCGGCGTACATTCTGGCGATGGCGCATAATTATCCATAAAATCCGATAATCGCTGCGCCGTTTCGGGGCGGACTTCCCTGCCCATCCGCATGTCCAATACCAAGCGCGGATCATGCGCCGCCAAACGCCCGAATTTGGTCGGCGGCATTTGCTTGTCACGTAAGAAGCGTTCGACCTGGCGATTTATATGCATCGCATTCTCCTTTAGTGTTTCAATGGTGTTTTTCATTTGTGGTGTTTCCCGGTTGTGTTTTGCAGCGATTCAGTGCATCCGAATCATTCGGAACATAATAGAAACAATGTTGATAGGATAAATCCTACTTATCTAGGATAAATCCTATGATAAAGGACCAATATGGATGCGAATGAACCAAGAGCGGTGCTTGACCGGCTAATCGTGGAAAACCGCGAGGATTATTCCAACCTGTCAAAGCTGGTCGGGCGCAACGCAGCGTACATCCAGCAATTCATCAAGCGCGGCAGTCCAAAGCAATTGGGGGAACGCGAACGCGGCATATTGGCGCGCTATTTCGGTGTCGATGAAGCCATGCTCGGGGCGCCGCAATTGCAGGGCCGCAGGCGCGATGGATTGCGTCTTGTGCCCAAGTTAAAGATCGAAGCATCGGCGGGCTCCGGTGCTTTAACCGATGTCGAGGCGCTGGCCGGACAAGTGGGCTTCGACGAAAAATGGCTGAAGAAAATGGGCTGTGAACCGGCCCAGCTATCGTTGATCCGGGTATCGGGCGACAGCATGACACCAACGCTGATCGACGGTGATGATATCATGGTTGACCGGGGTGCCGCCAACCGGCCGCTGCGCGATGGTATCCATGTTGTTCGGTTGGACGATGTGTTGATGGTAAAACGGTTGGCGAAAGGGCCGTCGGGGACCATTTCTGTGCTGTCCGATAACCCAGTATACCCGAATTGGTCCAATGTGGATGGAATTGAAATCACTATTATCGGCCGCGTGGTGTGGGCGGGGCGGCGATTGTGAATACTTGCGCGAACGGCAAATTGACGGCACATAGCCTTTATGAATAATGTGACATCAGCAACGCCGCCGCTGAAGGCCGCGATAATTCCGGTAACGCCGTTACAGCAAAATTGTACGTTGCTGTGGTGTACGCAGACCAACAAAGCGGCGCTGGTTGATCCCGGCGGCGATTTGTACAAGTTGAAAGATGCCGTCGCCCAGTTGGGCGTTGAGCTTGAAAAAATTCTCATCACCCATGGCCATATCGACCATTGCGGAGAGGCTGGAATACTGGCGAAGGAGCTGAACCTGCCAATCGAAGGCCCGCAAAAAGCAGACAGTTTTTGGATTGACCGGCTGGACGAAGACGGCGCGAAATATGGCGTCAACGGCCAGATCTTTGAACCGGACCGCTGGCTGAACGATGGCGATCAGGTTACCGTCGGCAATCTGACGCTCGATGTAATTCATTGCCCGGGGCACACGCCGGGGCATGTGGTGTTTTACCACGAGCCATCAAAATTCGCGGTCGTCGGCGATGTGCTGTTTCAAGGATCGATTGGCCGCACCGATTTTCCGATGGGCAATCATCAAGATCTGATCGATGCGATCACGCAAAAGCTGTGGCCGCTGGGTGATGATGTCACGTTTATTCCAGGACATGGACCGGCCAGCAAATTTGGCCATGAACGGCTGCACAACGCGTATGTTGCCGATGACGTATTGGCGGCGCGCGTATAATTGCGGGCATCGGCGATATAGTGGCAGGCAGATATTGGGAGGGTAAATGCCGATGAACACTGGTTTTCATTGTTTGCCCCGCCGATGACAATATCGGCGACCGAAAAAAGCGCGCCCGCCCAAACCGGTAACGGCGGCCACCGCGCAGTTTCGGTCTCGCGCAAAATGAGCCGGGTTCTGGATGAATTGGGCTGGCTAAGGCTGATGACCCTCATTCTGTTTCTCACGATTGCGCTGCTTGTGTCCCGCTTTAGCTGGGACATTATCTTGATGAGCAACGCCGAACGCGCGCTGTATGATGTGAGAGCAAGTTATCTTGCGCCGCTGGTCGATCAAGACGCAAGGATCATCAAAATTGTCTATAATGACGATACCCTGATCGACACCAAAAAGCGGTCGCCGTTGGACCGCGCCATCCTTGCCGAAACATTGCAGAACATCGACAATATGGGGGCCAAGGCGATTGGCATTGATATCCTGTTTGACCAGCCGCAGGATGAAGATGCGCAGTTGATTTCCGCGCTCCGTGCGATGCAAACCCGCACCTATGTTGCCTATGCCACGAACAAGACCAACGCGGGCGGCATCCAGCAGCGCCAGCAGGAATTCCTCGACAATTTTGTCAAATCGCTGACCGGAACGAATGCCCGGCCAAGCAGCATTCGCATCGAGACCGATCAGGACAATGTCGTGCGCAGCTGGCCGCGCAAGCAAATCGGGCTGCCCCCGTTTCTTGCCAGCGCCATGACCGGCGGCAAGACCAATATGTCCGATTATGAAGGGTCAATAGCTTTTCGCGAGCCCAATTTTGAGGACCGTCCGGTATTTGCATCATTGCCAATCGGCATTGTCGCCAATGGGCAAATCGCCCCGGCATTGGCCGACCAGATCAAAGGCAAATATGTCCTGATCGGCGGCGACATCGTCAGCACCGACGAATTTGAAACGCCGTTACGGCTGCGCACGCAATTGCCGATGATCGGGCTCGATGTCCACGCCCATATACTGGCGCAGTTGCTGGACCGGCAAAAACTGGCGGCTATGCCCGGGTGGGCGAATTGGGTTTTGGCTACCCTCGTTGTCATCGGCGGCTGTTTGACCAGTTTGCAAAGTGGCGGCATTCGGTCAGCAATCTCGGTCATATTTCAGATATTGTTCTTTGGCGGGCTGCCGTTTGTCGCCCATGCGTATGGAATGGACACGCAATATTTGCCCGCATTCGGCTGGCTTGCCGGATGGATTATCGCCTTTTCCGCGGTCAGCGTGGCGATGCGCGAAGTCGATTCGCACCAGCGCCGTTTTGCCCAATCCGCTTTGGGCAAATACCTGCCCAAAGACATCGCGCAGCAGATACTGGATGAACCCGGCCGATTGGCCCTACACGGCGAAAACCGCGAAATTTTTGTGGTTTTCAGTGACCTTGAAGGGTTCACTCAATTGTCGCACCAGATCCAACCGGAAATGGTCGCGACGTTGCTCAACCGCTATCTCGATATGCTGTGTTCGGTGATACTGAAACATGGCGGAACCATTGACAAGTTTGTCGGCGACGCCACGGTTTCATTTTGGGGTGCACCTATTTCAAGACCGGATGATGGCGAGCGCGCCGCGCGCGCCGCGTATGAATTGTGGCAAGCGGGGGAGGAGTTTCGCCGCACGGTACCAGACGGCCTGCCGCCGATTGGCAAGACCCGCGTTGGCCTGCATTTTGGCGAAGCGGTGATAGGCAATTTTGGCGGTGAAGGCCGCATCCAATATACCGCGCTTGGCGACAGTATGAACACAGCGGCGCGTCTGGAAAGCGCCAACAAGCAAACGCATACGGGCGTATTGGCAAGCCGCGAGGCGATGGAGCGTTCGGGGATGGATTGGTGGCGTCCGCTTGGCCGGGTGCGACTGCGCGGCAGAGCGTTGCCGGTGGACATTTTTGAACCCTGCCCCGACATTCCGCAGCGCGAGCGCGATCACCTGACATCCATATTGGCAAATTTGAAAACAGATCATGGCGCGGCAATTGCCGATTTGGAGATTTTGGCCAAGACGTCGCCAAATGATGCCGCCGTCGCAAATTTACTATACAGAGTGCAGCATTCGAAAGTAGGAGAGGCATATAAATTGGAGTAAGATCATGTTGGCGAAATTTACATTTGGTTTTGCATTACCTGCGATTGCGATGGCAACAGCGTTGCAGGCAGACCCCGTCGTTATTAAATATGAAGGCGCGTCCCCGGCGGCTTATATACCCGGAAAAAAGCTGCCGCCGAACAGCTCGGTTGAATTGAAATCGGGTGAAAAACTGACCTTACTCGATGAGCGCGGGACCCGAATCCTAAGTGGTCCCGGCAAATTCAGCACGTCCAGCGCGGCCAGCGCGGGTAAGATATCAAACAAAAGCCTGATGTCGATCGTGAAAACAGCAAACGTGCGCCGGGCACGAACCGGCGCTGTCCGCGGCACACCCGCGCCCAAAGCCGCTGTCCGGTTGAGCCCGAATCTCTGGTTTGTCGACATTAACAAGAGCGGGGCAATGTGCGCCGCCGATTTCAGCAAGATGCAATTCTGGCGCAGCGATGTGTCGCAGGATTTGACGTTGGATGTCAAAGATACCAAATCGGGAGCAGCCGGAAGGATCACGTTCCCCAAGGGCCTGTCGACTGCGGCGTGGCCATCTGGCGTGAACCCCGTTGATGGCGGCAGTTACCGGATCGGCAAAGCAACGTTCACCCTGACCCAAATGCCGGTGCAAGCCGAAGAGACGATTGAGAATCTGGCATCCGGATTGCTGGCCAAAGGATGTCAGGCGCAAGGCGAGTTGCTTGCCGAAACGTTCGCGCAAGCAGGACCCGCCCGGCCTACCGGCTAGGTTGTGACGACATTCAGAATACAGAGTAAATAAGAGCATAGTCTTCGTCATTCCCGCGCAGGCGGGAATCCATCACCTAACCTAACAGATCTAAGCCAACTTGTTTAAAGCTCGAGTGCGGGTGATGGATTAGTGGCACGTAGCATCGTTCCCCGAACGATGCTTGGACATACGGGGTATGTCCAACCGTCCACTCCTGCGCGGGAATGACGAAACGTTTTTCAAAAAGTGTTTTTTGAATGTCAACACAACGTAGTCAGAAATCTTAAGCCCTTAAGCAAAAAATTTGCGAGCAGTTGCAATTTTCGCATAGATATTGTTAACTGCATTTGAGGCGAAAAATCGTCCGCTATATTCTGCCCCTTTGTCGCAGGGCGGTTCTTTGAATGTCGCCGCTTTGGCGGGGTTCATGGGATTGGCGATGGCGATCAGTCTTTACCGATGCCGCAAAATATTGCGGTCTGGGTAAAAGAAGACGGGGGAATGGATGGACCGAACAGCTTTGCAATTGAGCCGAACCGCAATGCTGCGGTCCGCCAAAATGGCGCAATCCGCCCGCATCCAATTCAATTTCATAAGCATCGAAACAAGTAACACCAATGCGGCGATTGTAGCCGGCAAATAAGGGAACAATTATGAGCCAGAAAGCGTCCGACCTGTTCATCCAGTGCCTTGAAG
>JAYUPJ010000166.1:0-17301 GCA_043760195.1 Sphingomonadales bacterium
CCCCGCATGCCCGGCGCGCACCAGGCCGAAAACGCCGCGCTTGCTGCTGCCATGCTGCGCCATCAAGATGCAATAACCGTCCCCGATGCCGCAATTGCCTCAGCGATGGAGTGGGCGCATTGGCCCGCGCGGTTACAGGCGCTGGGCGATGGCCCGCTGTCGGCGATGCTGCCTGCGGGAACCGAAATCTGGCTTGATGGCGGCCACAATGTTGATGCGGGGTTGGCGCTGGCGGCACATTTTGCGGGTAATGCAAAGCGCATCCATCTGGTCATCGGCATGTTGGCGAACAAAGACCCCGCCGCGATCATCGCACCGCTGGCCGCGCGGTTGGCGAGTATCACTGTCTTGCCCGTTCCCGGGCATGAGCACCATGGCTTGGGAGTATTTACAGATTTATTCACTGCAAATTCAATTCGTCATTCCCGCGAAGGCGGGAATGACGAAGTTTTTGCAATTAGGGCAATGCCCGACATCATGGCGGCAATCCGTTCCCTCACCATTGATCCAGCCACCGAGATCATCCTGATCGCAGGTTCGCTTTATCTTGCCGGAGAAGTATTGGCGCGCAACGACGAGGTTCCGGTTTAGGTCAGGCAACCCCCGCCGTCTCCGGTCGTCCCCGCACCCGGATCGCTTCGATGATGCACAATATGACTGCGATCAAACCCAGTCCGGCGGTCAGATAAAACACATGCGTATAGCCATCGGTTTCGATCATCTGGCCAATTGCGCCGCGTCCCAATGAACCGACCAAAAACGTCAACGAAGACAGCAACGCATATTGCACCGCGCTGTATGATTTCGACGTGATCGTTGACAGATAGGCGACAAACGCCGCGCCCGCCAATCCTCCGGCCAGATTCTCGCCCGCAATCGCCAGCAACAACCGGGAGAACCGCGCATCCGATCCAAACATTTCGGCCAACCAATAGAACCCGGTATAGGTGCCAAAAATGTCAAGTCCTGCCCCGCCTTGCGACAAATCGGCGTAAAGCAAATTTGATCCCGCCGCGACCATTGCGCCCAGTATCAATGTCTTCATCCGTCCCAAAGTGGCGAACGAGATTGCTCCCAATGTAATGCCCAGCATGGTCATGCCGACGCCAAAAAACTTAGAAGCGATTGCCACTTCGTCGTTGCTGTATTTCAATTCCTGTAAGTAGAACGGCAGCGCAAATGGCCCCCAAACGGCATCGGTGAAACGGTATGTCAATATGATCGACAGCACCAGTATCGATGCCCATCCGAGCCGACCGACAATCTCTGCCAATGGCATCAACAGCGCGCTGTAACAATGGTCGACGAAGCGGTGGACACCGGTGCGAACCGGCTCTGCTTCGGTTAAAACATAGCGCCCGGACTTTTTGAAATAGTTCAACATTGCCGCAACTATCGCAGGAACAATGACCGTTGCGATAACAATCAACGGCCCTTGGAACTTGATAAAATCGCCGCTGTTCGGGCGTGCTTCGGGTGTTGCCCCCAACGATTCGATCATAAACGAAATCACCGAAAACAGCGCCCAAATCCAACACGCGCCGACCAGCCCCATCGCCCAAGCACGCACCCGCAGCGACAATTCACCGGCATCGGCAAATTTACCGACATCGGCGGTGCTTTCGGGGCGCGGTGTATCGGGCGCGGCAATGCTGGCCAGCACCACGAACAGCAAGGCTATCCCCATGATGAGATACACTTGCGGCCAACCAATGCGCGCCGCCATAATCAGCGCCAATGCGCCACCCGCAAGCGCAGCGATCCGGTAGCCGAGCTGGTAAATCGCCGACAATATCTCCAACGTCGCGGTTTCATCGGCCACATCAACCCGCCACGCATCGATGACGATATCCTGCGTCGCCGATGCAAATGCGCACAAGCCCGCAACCGCCGAAAATATCCCCAGCGAGGTTTGCGGATTAAGCTGTGATAGCAGAATGAACGAGAGCCCGAGCAGCAACTGGATCGGGATCAACCAAGAACGCCGCCGTCCCAGCCGCCCCAATATCGGCAACTCGACCCGGTCAACGATGGGCGACCATAAGAACTTGAACGCATAAGCAAGCCCGATCAGCGAAAACACACCCATCGTTTCAAGGTCAACGCCTTCTTCGCCGAGCCACGCATATAATGTCCCCAGCAACAAAGCATAAGGCAGACCGGCGGAGAATCCGAAGGCCAGCATGATGCCCATTTTCCGATTGGAAAACGCGGCCTTCAACAACTTCCAGCCCTTAAGCTTCGGTTGTTCCTCCACGGCAGTTGCGTTCATCGTTGCTCCCCTCTTCTATCTTTGCCCATGAAACTAACGCCATTTTTCCGAATGACCAGAATTTTAACTACTATAGGTGACTTTTCCCAGAAATTGCGTCAAAGGCCGCTGCATGGCAAATCCTCCCTCCCGTCCGCCCTCTGGCCGCACTCCTGAAAAGCCCCCGCGTATTCGTTGGGACAACAAACCCGTGCGCCGCGCGCGCCCTGCTTCCAACGTCTCCAGCAAAGGCGCGTTGGAGCGCGATGATGGTGACGCGCGGATCGCCAAGCTGCTCGCGCGCGCTGGCGTGGCCTCGCGCCGTGAAGTGGAAAGGATGATCGCCGACGGCCGCGTCACACTGAACGATGTCGTCGTCGAAACCCCTGCAACACTGATGAAAAACCTCGACGGCGTCGCGGTGGACGGCAAGCTGGTCGGTAAGCCTGCGCCAACCATGCTGTATATGTTTCACAAACCCGAAGGCTGCCTGACCGCCGAGCGTGATTTTTCCGGGCGCAAAACGATTTACGACTTATTGCCGCCAGAACTGCCGCGCCTCATGCCGATTGGCCGCCTCGATCTAAACACCGAAGGGCTGCTGCTGCTGACCAATGACGGCGAGTTCAAACGCCAGATGGAGCTGCCCTCCACCGGCATCGAACGCACCTATCGCGCCCGCTGTTTCGGTATGGTCAGCCAAGCCGAGCTCGAAGAATTGATCCACGGCGTTGAAGTCGATGGCATCCAATATGGCAAGATCGACGCCAATATGGAACGCCGTACCGGTGCCAACGTCTGGATCGAAATGACCCTGACCGAGGGCAAAAACCGCGAGGTTCGCCGCGTACTTGAACATTTGGGGCTGGAGGTAAACCGCCTGATCCGCACCCGGTATGGCCCGTTTGTGCTGGGTGATTTGGCGGCGGGCACTGTCGGTGAAGTTCGCAAGGTTGATCTGGTCGAATTTAGGAATACGTTGAAGAAATGAGAATTATCGCTGGCCAATGGCGTTCGCGGCCCATTGTCGCGCCCAAGGGCGACACCACCCGGCCGACCGCCGACCGCACCCGTGAAACGCTGTTTTCAATGCTGACGAGCCGATTGGGTTCGTTTGACGAATTGACTGTGCTTGATCTGTTTGCCGGATCTGGCGCGCTGGGATTGGAGGCGTTGTCACGCGGCGCGGCGCATTGCATGTTCGTCGAACAAGACCCCGCCGCACTGGCCGCACTCGATAAGAATATCGACAGATTGGGCGCGAAGCCGCAATGCGAAGTGCGCCGGACGTCGGTGATGTCGCTTGGCCGCGCGCTCAAACCCGCCGACCTGATCCTGATGGACCCGCCCTACGGCAGCGGCGCAGGCGCGGTTGCGCTCGACAAACTCGCCCGCCAAGGCTGGATCGCGCCCGCCACCTGGATCAGCATCGAAACCGGCCTAAAAGAAGCGCCCGAAGTGGCCGGGTTCGAGGTTGAAACATTGCGCAATGTCGGCAAGGCGCAGCTTATCCTATTGCGGCCCGTTTCCGAAGCATAAGCAATCCCACAAAGCTGGCGGCGGCAATCGCGGCCAGATAATATCCGACATATTGCAATCCCGATGCCGACAGCTGTAACGCGATATTGGGAGCCAACGCGCCGCCCAATATCCCCGCAGCGTTAAAGCAAACCGATGCGCCGGTATATCGCACCCGCGCCGGAAACAAGCCAGGCAACCAAGCGCCCAGCGGCCCGTAAACAAAGCCCATGCAAAACAGCATGAGCGATAAATATGCACCCGTCAGCACCAGATTGCCGCTGCCCAATCCGCCGAGCGTGAAAAAGCTTGCGCCAAACGTAGCCGCACACCCGGCCATCAGGACATTGCCCGGGCTGTAGCGGTCGGCTAGGTATCCCGACGCAATAATGCCAACGGCCAGAAACAATATGGCGACCAATTGCACGCCAAGGAAATCGGCGCGGGTGATGCCCATTGTCGTCGTGCCATATCCCAATGCGAACGCCGTTGAGAGATAGAATATGGCAAAGCAAGCAACCGCAGCCAGCGTTCCGCCGATCAACTGCAGCGGATGTGTGCGGGCCACTTCGAATATCGGCACACGCGGCGGCGGCGCTTCTTCCAACGCAGCAGCAAATGCCGGTGTCTCAGTGAGCTTTAGCCGAACCCACAAGCCGATCCCGACCAGCAATGCGCTTGCCAGAAACGGAATACGCCAGCCCCAATCGCGGAAATCGGCATCGCTCAATGTCAATCCAAGGATCAGAAAAAGGCCATTTGAGGCGATAAAGCCGATGGGTGCACCCAATTGCGGAAACATGCCATAGCGTGCTTTCTTGCCCTCCGGCGCGTTTTCTACGGCCAGCAATGCCGCCCCGCCCCATTCGCCGCCCAGCCCGAAACCCTGACCAAAACGCAGCAAGCACAGCAACGCCGGTGCGATCCAGCCCGCAACGGCATAGCTGGGCAATAACGCAATCAAGAATGTCGAAACGCCCATGATCATCAACGACCAAACCAGTGTCGCCTTTCGTCCGATCCGGTCGCCATAATGTCCAAACACCAATGCACCGATCGGCCGCGCGATGAATGCCAGCGCAAAAGTCAGCCAGCTTTGCAACAATTGCGCCTCTGGGCTGGATGTCGGAAAAAACAGCGGCCCGAACACCAGCGAGGCGGCGGTCGCAAAGATATAAAAATCGTAAAACTCTACGGCTGTTCCGGCCATCGATGCCGTTAGTATGCGCCGGGTGCTGGCCGGACTGGATTGATTGGTCACACTGATCCCCTGAATATCACGCGCGGGCTATGGCGGAAATGCGGTGCGGCGGTCAATGGGCGGCAAGACAAAACTCAGATAACCTGCCCACTTGCCCTTGCGCCAGTTGTTCCCTAATCGTTCGCCGGTGACCGACTCCAACGCCTTTTCCGCAACTACCGCTCCGCCCGCGAACGATCCGCCTTGGCTATCGGGCCTGAACCCGCCGCAGCGCGAGGCTGTGTTGACCACAGAAGGCCCCGTGCTGATGCTGGCAGGCGCAGGCACCGGCAAGACGGCGGCGTTAACGGCGCGGTTGGCGCAGATCATCGCGACGCGGCTGGCGTGGCCGTCCGAAATCCTGTCGGTAACCTTCACCAACAAAGCCGCGCGGGAAATGAAGGAACGGATTGGCCGGATGATCGGCGATGCGGTCGAAGGCATGCCGTGGCTGGGCACGTTCCATTCCATCGGCGCAAAAATGCTGCGCCGTCATGCCGAGCTTATGGGCCTGCAAAGCAATTTCACGATCATCGACACCGACGACCAAATCCGGCTGTTGAAACAGTTGATCCAAAGCGCAGATATCGACGACAAACGCTTTCCGGCAAAGGCACTGGCCGGGCTGATCGATAAGTGGAAGAACCAGGGACTGTCGCCAGCCGACTTGTCTGCGGGGGATAGCGAGGCTTATGCGAACGGCAAAGGTCAAGAGATGTACGCGCTGTATCAACGCCGGTTGCTGGCTTTGAACGCCTGCGATTTTGGTGATCTGTTGCTGCACAGTTTGAACCTGCTGAAAAACAACCGCGACGTTCTGGAGCAATATCAGACGCGGTTCAAATATATCATGGTCGATGAATATCAGGACACCAACGCGGTGCAATATCTGTGGCTGCGGCTGCTTGCCCAGAAACGCAAGAACATCGCGTGCGTGGGCGATGATGACCAAAGCATCTATTCATGGCGCGGCGCAGAGGTTGCCAATATCTTGCGGTTTGAAAAGGATTTTCCCGGCGCAAAGGTGATCAAGCTGGAGCAGAATTACCGTTCGACGCCGCACATCCTTGCCGCTGCATCGGGGCTGATCGATGCCAATAGCGAGCGGCTGGGCAAGACATTGTGGACCGAGCTGGATGACGGCGAAAAGGTTCAGATTATCGGCGTGTGGGATGGCCCCGAAGAAGCGCGGCGTGTGGGCGAAGAGATTGAAGCGGCGCAGCATCGCGGCGTCACGCTGGATAACATCGCCATCTTGGTGCGCGCACAGCATCAAACGCGCGAGTTTGAGGACCGGTTCATTTCCATCGGGCTTGCTTATAAAATCGTCGGCGGTTTCCGCTTCTATGAACGCGCTGAAATCCGCGACGCGATTGCGTATTTGCGGATCGTCAATCAACCAGCTGACGACCTCGCGTTTGAACGCATCGTCAACACGCCAAAACGCGGCATCGGCGACAAGGCGGTGGGCAAAATCCATATCATCGCGCGCGCCGCCGGAATCCCGCTTTCCACCGCAGCCGCGCAAATGACCGGCACCGACGAGATGACCGGAAAGGCGCGCGCATCGCTCGCCGGATTGGTCGCAGGCATCGCCAACTGGCGCGAAATGGCGGCGACAATGACGCCCTCTGCATTGACGCAGCAGATACTCGACGAATGCGGTTACACCGGCATGCTGCAAGCCGAACGCAGCGTCGAGGCGACAGGCCGCCTTGAGAACCTGACCGAGTTGACCCGCGCGATGGAAGAATATGAAACGCTCGGTGACTTTTTGGAACATGTCAGTCTGGTGATGGATAACGAGGCGCAAAACAGCGGGCCACAGATTACGATCATGACCATCCACGCAGCCAAGGGGCTGGAATTCCACAACGTATTTCTGGTCGGGTGGGAGGAAGGATTGTTTCCTTCTCAGCGGTCATTGGACGAAGGCGGCCTCGCCAGTCTCGAAGAAGAACGCCGCTTGGCTTATGTGGCAATCACGCGGGCGCGCACCAAATGCACCATATTGCACGCCGCCAACCGCCGCATTTACGGCCAGTGGACATCCAGCATCCCGTCACGCTTCATCAGCGAACTGCCCAAGGACCATATCGAGGCGCAGGACAGCATGGCAGGCGGCGCATCGATGTGGCGCGCCAATTGGTCAGAACGCGAGGATCCCTTCGCGCATCTTGCAGCCGCCAATCAAGGCCGCAGCAACGCGCGCGGTCCCGGCTGGAAACGCGCCGCAACCAGCGGCGGCTTCAACCCCGCCCCGCAGCGCGTAGCCGAAACCACCCGCAGCGCCGCCAGCTTTGCCCAACCAGGCCGCAAGGATTTGGCACGCGGCATGCGCGTATTCCACGAAAAATTCGGCTATGGCGAGATTATCGAGATCGAAGGCAACAAGCTGGAGATCGAGTTTGATACCGCAGGCAGCAAGCGGGTGATGGATAGTTTTGTGCGGGTGGGGTAAATTAGACGTAGGCTGGGAAAGTGTGACAAATTATCTGCTTCAACTTGTCACCTACGACCTCACTTTTCAGTGACGCAGATTTTTCGCCTTGAAACGGCAATCCTAAAATTAACGCGTGAGCAGGATTTGCAAGCTCGTTACCACATTTGAACAAGGGATTCCGCACTACGGCAACATCATGTTGAAATTCAGTGAGTTTATCAAACATGGCGTCAACATTAAATTCTATGAAGATAGCCGTTTTCCCTAGGTCGCGCCTAGATGCCAGCACTTCGCGCATTTTATCTTCATCGACCAATTTTTCAGATGAAAAGACATTAGTCCGCATTACAGAAAGGCCATCTTTGTCTTTCGGCAATCGATCAAATGCGCTGCCATTTACAATTTTAGTTTCTGGATCGACATGCGAACCGCCGACATATCGAACAATATTTTCATGCCCTTCAACCAAGGACAAACTGCTTTTCTTTGACATCAAGAAGTAACAATCTTCCTAATACCCTGATCTTTCAAAAGCCGCTGAACGCCGACAATTTTATCAACACCCATTAGTTCTGCCATTAAACCGTCGCGCTGAACGAAAATGACATACTGAATTTGTTTATTACCCATAAACTGCAACCCGACTTGTTCATTTTGAGAATTTTCCCAAAGCAACCTGATATTGCCATTGGTGAGTAAAAATATGCTAGGCCGTGCGTATGCAGCAGTTTTCTGTACAAAATTTCGCGCACAAACAGACGAGAGCTTATTAAAACTCAAATCTTCGTCTTTCGATAGGGTTTTCAATTGGTTCAACCGTTTTTCAAAACTCTCGAGCCAATTTGGTTTGAGTTCTCGCCAAAAATCCAAGCCTCTTGGAAGCAATAATTCAGTTTGAGGCGAGTCATATTCGGGTTTAAATTCCGGTTTAAATGAATGGCGAACATGAGAGAAGTCATGAATTTCTTCATCACCATTCTCATCTTTTAAAATTCCAAAACCTTTTTCCGCAAATTGGCGTTTTGTGATTTTAGAGAAATAGGTATTTTTTAATTCAACTCCCTCATCAGCACTATCCGGCAAAAAAACAGTTGGAAGTAGTTTTTTGCGGAGGTTGTTTTTTAAAGAGGAAGGGATAGCATTCATTTTGATTGCTCAATTGGTTCGTCAACTTCATCGGTTAGATTATCGGTAAAAAACTGAAGTATCTCTTTTTTTTCAATTTTATTTGACTCTACACCCGCAGACACAATGCTCATTACCATGTCAATGGCTCCTGACCAATCCATACGTATTCGAGCCACTTCAGTAGCATGAGGACTCATTGTCAATTGTTCACGTTCTCCGTGATCCTGTATCTCTAAGATACTTGCGCCAACTTGCAAACAAGCAAGCTCAACATCGCTACCGAGAGGCATAGCTATCACACGATCAACAGTTGCACGCACGAATGTAGTATCTCGGACAACTCTAATTTGATTTTGAATTGCTTCTTTAGGTTTTTTTGGCGAACGCAATTTTTGCTTCCTCATCAATATCACTTCCGAATATCTAACATATATGGAATGTGTTTCTGATTTCCTAGCGCTTAGTTGTTAGTGCAGCATTTCACAAGAATTATAAAAAAGACAGCAAAAAATTCTTACAACAACGTACATTAAAATACGATGTTCTTACCACTGACCTCTTCACGCCATTGACACAAATTTTTCACGTCGAGATGCAGAGTTTGATGGCACCTGCAAATCCTCCGCGCCTCCGCGTGAACCAAATTCGCCGCACACCTTAACATAACCACGACGAAGCGTTTCGTTTCATCGATAAACCGTTGCACTCCTTGAATGTAATGTTATCACACAACTTGCGACCTCGAGTCGCGTGTGAGGAGAGAAAATATGCGTGCACGTAATTTTATCCTGATTTCTGGCTGCCTGATTTTGGCGGCATGTTCCGGCGCAGAGGAAAGCGCTGAGAAAGAATCCATGACCACCCACGATGTCAGAGAAGAAGCCTCCGCCGAAATGGCCTCTGCTCCCAATGTCTCGCCCAGCGCCGCGCCCGGGGTTGCGTTCAATTATCGCTATGCGTTCCGTGTTCCCGATGCAAAAATTGCAGACGTGCAAGAGGAACATGCGGCGGCGTGCGAGACTTTGGGGCTGTCGCGCTGCCGGATTACGGGCATGCGCTATACGCTCGAAGATGAGGACGAGGTGCGCGCCGCATTGGCGTTCAAACTTGACCCGATGATCGCGCGCAAATTCGGCAAGGATGCCATTGCGTCGGTCGCCAAGGCCGAGGGGATATTGGTCGATAGCGAGAATCAGGGCGTCGATGCAGGCAGCGAAATCACCGCGTCACAGCGGCGCAGCGCCGACATATCGTCCAATCTCGACCGGATCGAAAAACGCTTGGCGGCGGGCGGGATCAAGGACCGCGAGCGCACCGAATTGCAAGAACAAGCGGCCCGGATGCGTGAACAACTATCAGCCGAAACCGACACAAGGCGTGCAGGCGAAGCCAGCCTGGCAACCACGCCGATGGAGTTCAGCTACTCCGGCGGTGAGGGCATCCCGGGCTTTGGCCGCGGCAATCCGTTTGCCGACGCATGGGACAGCGCCGTCGCCAGCTTTGCAACGATGGCGAGTTTCCTGTTGCTGGCGATTGGCGTGTTGCTGCCTTGGTTGATGCTGGGCGTGTTGCTGGTGGCGATATGGCGGACGCCGCCGCTGCGTAAATTGCGCGGTATGTTGCGGGCGCGGCGTGAAGAGGTGCCGTTAGTAGTAGATAAGCCATAAATTCGTACCGCGCGAAATTTGCCGAGTTGAAACAATAGCCAATAACAAAAGCCGTAGCCCTGACCTTGTCGAGAGGCGCTTTACTGACAAGCGCCCTTCGACAGGCTCAGGGCTACGGTGATATAGGTTGCCCCCTAAAAAACCGCTTCCGCTGTATCTTCCTTCATCATCGCGGCTCATTCACTTCGGAAATGTATGCCTGTGCCACCACCAAAAAAGGGGCGGTAGAATCAATTCCAAAGCCCACAGAAACTGGAAAAAGACATTCGGCATACCGACTTGTAGAGCCGATATACATCGCGCCAGCCCGCCAACGAAGAAAACAAGCAGCAATGCCTTAAAGGGCATTTCTCGCTCATCCAAGTTTCTGCTGCACCAAATTAATGCCGCGTCAAAGCCTAAGAAAAGCGACGTATAAAACCGATGCTCGCTATCCATAGTTGCGTTAACGGGTATAGATCCCGGAATTGCCGACGGTCCTACGGTAACATGCAATATGGCTATCACCATGCAGACAGCGCCAAATGTCGCTATCAAAAACCTAAGTACATTTGGCATTCCGCTCTCCCCGCAGACCTTCAAACGCTAACGCATCAATAAGATTAAAAAACCGCCTTGGGCGTATCTTCCTTCATCATTGCGGCGCGGACCATTGGGATTGGCGGACCGCCATAGCCCAAAAATTCGTCATGGAACGCCTTCCACTTGCCGCGATCCCCTTTGGTCCAATCATCGCGCAGTTTGCGGATCATCAGCTTGCCCATGGTGTAGTTCAGATAGGCGGGATCATAGGTTCCGCGCGCCGCTTGCTGTTTGGCATTGCCCGCGTCTTGGTAACATTCATTCAGGAATAATTGTTCAGATTGCGCCTGCGTCATGCCCTTTGCGTGCAGGCCGATTGCGGAAATAAACCGGCAATCGCGCAGCAAAGCGTTCGATATCTGGCCGATTTTGGTTTCGGCATTGCCCGTTTCCAACCCGGCGTCCATCATCATTTCTTCGCTGTAATGCGCCCAACCCTCGGCAAAGGCATAGCCGACGAACAATTTACCAAACAGCGATTTGGCGCGGTTGGCATGCAGGAAATTCAGGAAATGCCCCGGCCAAACCTCGTGCACGCTGGTGCCGAGCAGGTCTTTCTTGCCAGGCACGAAACTGTCCTGCGTCGCTTTGTCCCATGTCGGGTCGGGCGGGCTGATATAATAAACCGACGGCAGGCCTTTTTCAAACGGCCCCGGAATGTCGATATAGGCCGCGTTTTGCCGGTTATAGGGCGGCGATTCCTCAACCTGCGCTTCTTCGGTGCCCGGGATGCTGACGATATCTGCGTCGATCAGAAACTGTTTCAGCGGCGGCAATTGTCGCCGGGCTTCGGCCACCGGTCCATCGGCGGCTTTGTTCGCGCCCATCTTGGTCATGCACGCCTGCATCGTTGCCCCCGGCGCAAACGTCGCGCATGCGGCCGCGAGCGCATCCTGATTGGCTTTCAAATCGGCACGGCCTATGGCTTCCAGCGCATCGAGCGAAATATCCACGCCCTCGGTTTTCTTGACCATATTGGCAAACTTTGCCGCGCCAAGTGCATAGCCGCCCTCGGTTGCTGGCCGCGATGCGATGTGCGCCGACAGGTCCTTCATTGCAGCAGCAGCTTTCGCAGCGGCGGCGTCGAATTGCGATTGCAGATCGGCATCCTTCACTTCGGCAAACGCCTTTTTGGCATCGCCGCTGTAATATTCCGCGAAGCCATCAAACGCCGCCTGCCCGTATTTCAGAAAGCTGGCGGGCATCGGCAATTTCAGATTGCTCTTGATCTGCTCCGCCGCCGCCGGGACATTATTGGCATAGGCGATGAACGCCTTCATCCGCGTGGCCGCGTCAGCATAGGGGCGCGAAATATACACGTTGGGGTCCAGCGCCGCGATGTAATGTTCAGGATTCAAATGCGGCTGATCTGCTTCCTCGATCCAAAACAGCTCTCCCTCCATCACGCTGACCATATAATCGCGTTCAAACTTTTGTGCATCGGTTAGCTTGCTGGCGTCGAAAGCCTTAGCATCGGTAACTGCCTTTTTGCGGTATTCAATTTCTGCCTTGATCCCGGCCGCGCTCCAATCAGGCAACTTGCCGTCAAATTCATGCTTGCCCTGATACACCGCGAAGGTCGGATTGATCGGGTAATAGCCGTCCAAGAATTTGGCCATGAATGCGCCCCATTCGGTACCGTCATTGGCGACATTGGAAGCGGCGATATCGCTGTCCGCTCTCTTGCAGCCACCGGTCACGGCAATCGCAGCCAAGGATGCTGCGGCCAATAGATATTTTAGTTTCATGAAAGCTCTCCAGATTTCCCAACATGGCAGCAGATTTGCATTTGCAGCGCGTTTTGGCCAGCCGCATTTCAATATAATTGGCGGCATGCAAACATCGGATTGCATGGCACGGCACAATTCGATACGCCCAAAGCACATGAACGCCCCCCACCCATTATCCATTCCCGCCTATCGCCGTTTTTGGTTTGCGCGGTTTTGCGCCGTTATGGCGACGATGGCGATGGTGGTGGTGATCGCGTGGCAAGTCTATGATGTCGCCCGCAGCGATTACGGCATGCCGCCAAAACAAGCTGCGTTCTTGCTGGGGCTGCTTGGATTTGCACAATTTGTGCCGCTGTTCTTGCTCACCCCTGTCGCTGGATGGGCCGCAGACAGGTTTGAACGGCGGACCGTCGCCAGGATCGCGAACAGTATTGATATGTTGGTCGCTTTGGCACTCGGCTGCTTCACCTATTTTGACATTTTGAACTTGCCGCTTCTGTTTTTAATGGCGGCGCTGCACGGTGTGGCACGGGTGTTTTCCGGGCCTGCCATGTCGGCAATTGCCCCCAATATTGTGCCACCATCGGCACTGCCGCAAGCCATCGCGCTCAATTCAATCGCGTGGCAATCGGCATCGGTTATTGGTCCAGCGTTTGGCGGGCTGTTATACGCACAAAGCCAGAGCGCGCCTTATTGGTCAGGCGCAGCGTTGCTTTTGCTGAGCAGCATCGCGCTCAGCTTTATCCAGAACGTATTCCCCCCGCCCAATGACCAACGCCGCAAACCGTTACAGCAAATGGCCGATGGCCTGCGTTATGTCCGGTCAGAACGGTTTTTGCTGGGCGCGATCAGTCTGGATTTGTTTGCCGTGATATTGGCCGGAGCAACCGCGTTGCTGCCAGTTTATGCGCGCGATATCTTGCATGTCGGAGCCGAAGGAATGGGGCTGTTGCGGGCCGCGCCAGCATTGGGCGCTGCGATTGTAGCCTTGTACCTCGTTTTCAAACCGATAAAACACAATGTCGGCGTAAAGATGTTGTGGGCCGTGATTATATTCGGTTTGGCGACGATTGGTTTTGGTTTATGCGATGTGATTGGCAAGGCATTATTTGCCGATACGGCGGGCGCAAAAATGTCGGCGTCGATGATAATCGGCCTATCCATGCTGGCATTGCTGGGCGCGGCAGATATGCTGTCGGTATTTGTCAGATCGGCTTTGGTGCAACTCAACACGCCCGATGATATGCGCGGACGGGTGAGCGCGTCGTCGGGACTTGCGATCTCGGCGTCAAACGAGCTGGGCGAGTTGCAATCGGGCGTCGCTGCGGCGATATTGGGTCCTGTTGGCGCAGTTGTTTTTGGCGGCATTGGTGCCATAATAGTAACAGGCATTTGGTGGCGGATTTTTCCCGAGCTTAAAAACGCCAAAACATTTGAACCCCAGTTTAAGGACAAGACGACATGAAAGCGCAATCGATCCTGGAAACCATTGGCAACACTCCGCACATCAGGATGCAGCGGATGTTTCCCGACGCCGAGGTATGGATCAAATCCGAACGGTCAAATCCCGGTGGTTCGATCAAGGACCGGATCGGGCTTGCCATGATAGAGGCCGCTGAGCGGGACGGCAGTTTGACCGTGGGCGGCACCATCATCGAACCGACATCGGGCAACACCGGCGTCGGCCTGGCGATGGTCGCGGCGGTAAAAGGGTACAAACTGGTGCTGGTCATGCCCGAGTCCATGTCCATTGAGCGGCGCCGGTTGATGCTGGCTTATGGCGCTAGTTTTGACCTGACGCCGCGCGAAAAAGGGATGAAGGGAGCGATTGAGCGCGCGTTGGAACTGGTCGAACAAACGCCCGGCGCTTGGATGCCGCAGCAATTTGAAAATGCCGCCAATATTGAAGTGCATGTGCGCACCACCTCGCAAGAAATACTCGCCGATTTTGCAGGCAGCCCGGTTGATGTTTTAATCACCGGAGTGGGTACCGGCGGCCATATCACTGGCTGCGCAGAAGAACTGAAACGCCATTGGCCAAACCTGAAAGTCTATGCGGTGGAGCCTTCTTTGTCGCCGGTGATCAGCGGCGGTCAGCCCGGCCCGCATCCCATCCAAGGCATTGGCGCAGGCTTTATTCCGGCGAACTTGCACACGCAGGCCATCGACGGCGTGATCCAGGTTGAACCAGAAGCGGCGAAGGATATGGCCCGCAGCGCGGCTGTAAAAGAAGGAATGCTGGTCGGCATCTCATCGGGCGCAACATTGGCCGCCATCGCGCAAAAAATACCGGAATTGCCAAAAGGCAGCCGCATACTTGGCTTCAACTATGACACGGGTGAGCGGTATTTGTCGGTACCTGATTTCCTGCCAACCGAATAAAAAAATCACCGGGGCTGACCAGAGACCCCGGTGAGTTTTCTGTTGCCCCTTATCTAAAGTGCCATTGCCCTATTCTGGCGGGTTTGTCGGTTTCGGTGCAGGAGCCGGATTTTTCAAATCATCCGGTTTTCCGTCACCATTGTCGTCCACTTGGTCGGGCTGGCCATCGCCGTTGATATCCCACGCATCGGCAACCCCATTGGCGTCCCGATCCCACGCGTCGAGTTTGCCATCGTTGTTGCTATCAAGCGAGGGAGGCGGCACCGCTTTTTCGGGTACCTGGGGAGGCGCAGACATTTTGTCCGCTGTCGCTTGATCCAGCTTTTGTAGTTCGGCCGACACAGAACTGGCCAAAGCGGAACTTGAAAACGCTAAACCTGCCAAAATAATACTTATCGAGAGTGCGACCCTCGGGAAACTTAAAGCCATCGGTTGCTCCTTGCGAAAGCGAGCCCCTGTCTGACACCGTTATCAGAGCAATAAATAGAATATGCGAGGGCATTGCGACGAAAGGAAATTACAAAGGGCCAAATTGAGCCAAGCATTCGCCTTGCCGCGCGCAGGAACCGTTTTGTCGCCGCGCGTTTTGAAATCGCAAGTGCATTCAATGGCCCGCGACTGCGCTATGCTTTGCATCACCCCGCCCCGACCTACTCAAGCAACCGCAAACATCTCCGGCTCTAACGCCATGATCGCTTCACTGCCGGCTTCAATCTTGCGGCGCAATGATCCCGCTTCGGGCATGTATCTTTCGGCGAAATAGCGTGCGGTCACCAGCTTGGTTTCATAAAACGCCCTGTTTTCATTGCCAGCGTCCAACGCTTTTTGCGCGGCGGTGGCCATCCGCAGCCATTGCAGGCCGAGCGCCGCGATACCCATGATGTGCATATAGCTGTGTGCGCCGGCACCGACATTGTTGGGATTGGCCATGCCGTTTTGCATGAACCACATTGTCGCCGCTTTCATCTCTCCGTTCACTTTTTCAAGTCGCGCGGCGAAATCGGCAAGGGCCGCATTGCCCATGGCCGCGGCGCATTCGTCGTCAATAACCTTGAACAGAGCCTGCACCGCGCGGCCGCCATTTTGCGCCAGCTTGCGGCCAACCAAGTCCATGGCTTGAACGCCATTGGCCCCTTCGTAAATCATCGCAATCCGCGCATCGCGGACATATTGCTCCATGCCCCATTCGGCGATGTAGCCATGTCCGCCATAAACCTGCTGGCTGTTGGTCGCGATCTCATAACCCTTGTCGGTGCCATAGCCCTTGATGACGGGCGTCAGCAGGCTCAGCAGATCGTCGGCGCGCTGGCGTTCTTCCTCGGTCTGCGCCTTGTGCGTCAGGTCGCCCTGCAGCGCGCCCCACAGGCACAATGCCCGCAATCCTTCTGTAATTGCCTTGCCTTCCATCAGCATCCGGCGAACATCGGGGTGGACGAACAGCGTATCGGCTTTCTGGTCGGGCTCCGCAGCGCCGGTCAGCGCGCGACCTTGCCGTCGGTCCTTGGCATATTGCACGGCGTTCTGGTGCGAGACTTCGCCTTGGGCCAACCCCTGCAGTCCGACACCAAGACGCGCCGTGTTCATCATGATGAACATCGCGGCGAGACCCTTCATTTCCTCACCGACAAGGAAACCGGTCGCGCCATCATAATTCATGACGCACGTCGCATTGGCATGGATGCCCATCTTGTGTTCGATCGAACCACAAGTCACGCCATTGCGCGCGCCGAGCGAGCCGTCTTCATTCACCATGAACTTGGGCACGATGAACAGTGAAATCCCCTTCACATTGTCCGGGGCGTCGGGCGTCTTGGCGAGAACCAGATGAATGATATTCTCGGTCAGGTCGTGTTCGCCCGACGATATAAAAATCTTCGTGCCGGTCACTGCAAAAGATCCGTCCGCTTGCGGCACAGCTTTGGTCTTGATCAGGCCAAGATCGGTCCCGCATTGCGGCTCGGTCAGGTTCATGGTGCCGCCCCACTGGCCCGACACCATCTTGGGCAGATATGTTGCTTTTTGCTCCTCTGAGCCTGCGACAAGGATCGACGACACCGCCCCCATCGTCAGTCCCTGATACATGCCGAACGCCATGTTCGAGCTGATCAGAAATTCTTCAAACGCAGTCGAAATGACATGCGGCAGCCCCTGCCCGCCATATTCGATCGGCATGCCAAGTGTGGTCCAGCCCGCCTCGATAAACGCCTTATACGCTTCTTTGAACCCTTTGGGCGTCGTCACCGAGCCGTCAGGATGGCGCGTGCAGCCCTCCAGGTCGCCCGACTGGTTGAGCGGAAACAGGACTTCGGCGACAAACTTGCCACCTTCGGTCAGCACAGCCTCGATCATGTCGGGTGTCG
>JAYUPJ010000167.1:0-6077 GCA_043760195.1 Sphingomonadales bacterium
GCTGGACGCGGTCACATCCCCGTTCCGCAGCGCCGAACATTACAGCGTCGAAGACATCATCGACCCGCGCGACACGCGGCCGCTCTTGTGTGAGTTTGCGGAACTGGCGTGGGGCAAATTGGGGGCGTGAGTTTGGCGGACGACCCCGCGCCTTGCCAAGCCGCTGTACTGGATTACTGTGCAGCAACCGAAAACCCGCGCCGTTTCAGCAGCGCATTCACATCCGGATCACGGCCACGGAATGCGCGGTATGCCTCTATCCGGTCGGTTTCATCGCCGGTGGACAGCAACACTTTGCGGAATTTGTCGGCCAACTCCTTGTTCCAAACATCGCCGCTTTCCTCAAAGGCCGCCCATGTATCGGCATCCATCGTTTCGGACCAAAGATAGCTATAATATCCCGCCGAATACGCATCCGATGAAAACAGATGGTTGAACTGCGGCAAGCGGTGACGCATCGCCATTTCCTTTGGCATGCCGATTTCGGCCAACGTCGCTTTTTCAAACGCCGCCGCGTCGGTGACCGGATCGGTGCGGAAATGCAGCTTCATATCGAGGATCGCGCTCGACAGATATTCCACCGTGGCGAACCCTTGATTGAATGTGCCGCTTGCTTCGATCTTTTCGACCAGCGCCGCCGGAATGGGCTCGCCCGTCTTGTAATGCTTGGCATATTTGTTCAATATATACGGCGTTAACAGCCAGCTTTCATTCACCTGGCTTGGATATTCCACAAAGTCGCGCGGCGTTCCGGCGAGCCCCGGCCATGTGATATCATAGTTCAGATAATGCAGCGCGTGGCCAAATTCATGGAACAAAGTCGACGCATCGTCGATGCTGATCAACGTGGGTTCAGCGCCCGCCGCCTTGACAAAGTTATTGTTGTTCGATGCCAGTATCAGATTGTTCTGCCCGCCAAGCTTATGCTGGCTGCGATACGTGGTCATCCATGCGCCAGAACGTTTTCCCGAACGGGCAAAATTGTCGAGATAGAAAAGGCCGACGACCTTGCCTTCGCGGGTGACTTCGAATGTGCGGACGCTGGGTTCAAACACCGGCACTGCGCCGGTATTTTCGGTAAAGCTGAAATCGTATAAGCGGCCCGCAGCGTCGAACATGGCGGCGACCATATTGTCGAGCTGGAAATATGGTTTGATCTCATTTTGATCGAGATCATATTTCGCCTTGCGAACCTTTTCGGCGTAGAAACGATAATCCCAAGGTTCGATCGTGACCTCTTCGGCATTGGCGATTGCCTGCATATCGGCAACCTCTTCCTTTACCCGCGCCACCGCAGCGGGCCAGACTTTCATCATAAGGTCCATCGCCCGTTCAGGCTTCTTTGCCATCGTGTTGGCCATGCGGTAATGGGCGTGCGTTTCAAACCCGAGCAGCTTCGCGCGGTCCTGACGCAGTTTCAATATCTCGGCGATGGTTGCGTTGGTGTCATTGTCGTTGCCATTTTCGCCGCGCTTTACAAATGCCTGCCACACCTTTTCCCGCAAAGCACGGTTGGTCGAATTTTCCAAAAATGGCTGCACGGCAGAACGGGTGTTGGCGATGGCCCAACCGGCCTTGCCCTTTGACTGCGCCGACGCCTTGATCGCCGCGATGTAGCTCTCGGGAAGCCCGGCCAATTCCGCCTCGTCAGTTAGCAATATGTAAGTTTCCTCATCGGCCAAAACCTTACCCGAAAAGGCGGAGAATTTTTTGGCGAGTTCGGACTCAACTGCAATCACCTTGTCTTTTTCAGCATTGCCGAGCATCGCACCATTGCGCACCAACGCGTCATACGTCCGCTGCAGCAAGCGTGCCTGTTTGTCATCCAAGTTCAATTTTTCGCGTTGTTGATAGAGGAACTGGACACGTTGAAAGAACCTGGCGTCAAGCGACTGCTTACTAAAAAACTCGCTCAGCTTGGGGTCCCATTCGGCCTCCATCTTGCGGATTTGATCGGTCGACAAGTTCGACGTGTAAACGCCCCAGACGGAAAACAGGCGATCAATCTCTTTGCCTGCAACTTCGGTCGCGGCAATTGTGTTTTCAAATGTAATGGGTTCCGGGTTGTTGACGATCTTTTCAAATTGGTTCGTCGAAACCTGCATCGCCGCCCTGAACGCAGCAGGAAAATCGTCAGCCTTGACCTTATCCCAAGGCGGAACGCCATCATACGGCCCCGTCCATGGTTGCAACAACAGCGGAGCTTTTGCCTGTGAAGCCATTTGACCTTTTCCTTTTTGGGTTGCTTGCGCAGTGGCGGGATAGGCCAACATCAGCAGCGGTATTATCGAGAAGCCCGACCACAGTTTAATCTTACGCATAATGATCTCACCTTTTCATAAAGTCTTTGCCGACAAGATAGAGCGCAAAAGTTCAAAATCCAACGCATTTATGTATCAAAGCCGAATCATATACGAACCATTCACGGTTGATGCCTCCAATTCGGACTCTATCCATTCAGGCCATGAAAGCGGCGCCGTTGGTAAGTCAAAGAGCATATTGGTTACGCTAAAAAAACTGGTGGGAAGGGCTATATGTTGCAGAAAGGCGATACAGATTACAGCAGCAAAACACGGCGCAACCAAGCCGCTTGGTTGTGCGGAAGGATCGAACAGCTGGCGAAAATAAGACAGTTGGCGGGCGCACTGGATTGCTCCATTTCCGATGGCGTTGTTCTTGAGCGCAACGGAAGCGGCGACGCAGCCGATCCGAATTTTGATCTATTGCTGATCGATCTTCAGTCCGATTTGGAGTTGCCTGCCCAACAATTGCGCCAAATTTCTGACTATCTGAATGGCAGCAACGCAGAAGCGATGGTTTGGGCGGATCTGGAAACATTGGAAACGGCATACGCGGTGCTGCCGGTTTCAAGATGTCATTTTCTGATCGATCCCACCGACGCCGAAGTGATGCTGATTATGTCAGGGGCAATTAAGCGGGGCAAAATGGACCAAGTACACGGGGGCAATCGCGAGATTGAGTTTAGCGCCTTACACCGGATCAGCGATGAATTGGCTGACTTCGCAAAAACTTTGGCACGCATTGCAGAACAAGACGAAGATGCGGCGATGATCGGGCTGGCAGAAAAACCGATCTCGTTCCGGCCAGCACCTGCGGCAATCATGCATCCGCTCGTTGATGCGCCTGCCGCGCAGGCGAGTCTGATGTCGCCTGCGCTTATCCGCGAAGCAATCAAGCTGCGCCGGCTGCGTGACAGCTATTTTCCAGCTGACCTGTTCGCCGATCCGGCTTGGGACATATTGCTAGATCTGTTTGCCGCGCGGTTAGAAGGCATCTCTGTTTCGGTGTCCAGCCTGTGTATAGCGGCGGCCGTCCCTGCGACCACGGCATTGCGCTGGGTCACTGGCATGACGACAAGCGGTATCTTGTTGCGCCGCCATGACCCGAAAGACGCGCGCCGTGTGTTCATCGAGCTGTCCAACGAAACCGCCGCACAGATGACAACCTATTTTTCTGAAATGAAACGCCGCAGCAACCAATTGCTGCCGATGCTGTAGTTTTCTATGGCGACACATCATGGTTTGATGTCAGCAATATGTTTCGGCCCTGCTTGTGTCGAAAAAGCTTGCCAATTGCATTCACCTTTGGCAATGGGCGGGCCGCTGATGCGCGTTTGTATCAGCTATCCCTTGCATAGGGGCGCTTAGCTCAGTTGGTAGAGCATCTCGTTTACACCGAGAGGGTCAGCGGTTCGAGCCCGTTAGCGCCCACCAGGGATTTTCAATTCCGGCCCAAGATATGATATTCATATTCATCGTACAGTAATGTGCGATAGATAGGTTGCGGTTATGAAATTGCTGAAGATACACATATTGACAGCGGTAGGCTTGTTGAGCGCGGCGACTTCGCCCGCAATAGCCGCGCCAGAAAAATCGCCTGCGCGCAATGCTGATTCGGTTGAAACGCGGCAAGAGACAAAGTCGCAACCCGCTCGTCCGTCCCCGGACCAACAGCCGAACCGCAAAAGGACGCGCTGTATAAGTTGCAGGATTTTGATGTAGAAGCGACCCGGCTTTAGTGCGGAATATCAGCTCGCTTCGGCGATCAGTTTTGCCATTTCAGTATCATCCCATTCAACGCCGCCTTCAACGCGCCAGACTTCCTTGCCTTGGCCGTCGTACAATATCGTCGTTGGCAGCCTTACATTGCTACCTATAGCAGCGAGCAATTGATTTTGCCGGTCAATATAAGGTTCAAGATTTTCAAACCCGATTTCGTCAAAAAAGGCCGCTACCGGCTTCCTGCCTTCCAAATCTTGCGAGACAGCAATGACCGAGGTCTTGCCTTCCTCGAGCGCCGCCAACCGGTCCAAAGTCGGCATTTCAGCCTTGCACGGTGCACACCATGTCGCCCAAATATTCACCAGCAACGGACGCCCTCTAAAATCGGATAAGTGAACATCACGGCCATCTGCGCCGGTAAACGTCACGTCAGGCGCAATTTTTCCGGCAAAGTTATAAGTAAGCAATGCGTTCATGCCATTGCGGCTTTCCAGGCCAATATCGGCTGGCGTTCCTTTTGTGGGACTTGCATTGGGTTCTATCGCCGCAGTTTCTTGCGCTTGCTCCAAAGGCTTTGACGCTTTATCGCAACCTGCAAGCATCAATGCAGGAAGCAAGAGGAGCGGGATCATTAACAAGCGCATATCAGTTTCCGGTTCAAAGGCAGGCAATAAAATGTGGGGCGGCAGGTTTGCCGAAGGCCCTGCTGCTGTAATGCGAGAGATAAATGCATCGATCCCTTTCGACAAGCGACTTTGGCAGCATGACATCATCGGCAGCATCGCCCATGCCGAAATGCTGGGTGCAACCGGGATCATCAGCGCCGAAGATGCCGCTGCGATCAAGAGCGGATTGGAACAAATTCGCGGTGAATATCTGGCAGACGGCGTGCCCGTCGATCTCGCGCTCGAAGACATTCACATGACCATCGAGTCGCGATTGACCGAGTTGATCGGTCCTGCCGCTGGCAGGCTGCACACCGCAAGATCGCGCAATGACCAGGTTGCGACATCATTCCGGCTTTGGGTGCGCGATGCGATTGAGGAGGTGGCCGTTGCGCTGGCCGATTTGCGGGCGGCGTTAATCGCACGCGCAGAACAGCATGCCGATACCATCATGCCCGGATTTACGCACTTGCAGGTCGCGCAGCCAGTGACATTGGGGCACCATCTTTTGGCCTATGTCGAAATGTTCGGACGCGATAGTGACAGGTTTCTGTCGGCAAAGCGCAGGCTCGACGAATGTCCTTTGGGCGTGGCTGCGTTGGCTGGCACCGGCTTTGCCAATGACCGGCACATGACTGCCAAGGCGCTCGGCTTTTCACGGCCGACGGCGAACTCTATGGACAGTGTGTCAGACCGCGATTTCGCGATTGATTACCTGATGGCCGCTGCGCAGACCGCACTTCATTTGTCGCGGCTAGCAGAAGAGATCATAATTTGGGCGTCACAGCCCTTTGGCTTTGTGAAGTTACCCGATGCGTGGTCCACGGGCAGCTCGATCATGCCGCAAAAGCGCAACCCTGATGCTGCTGAACTGGTACGCGGACATGCAGGACGCATCCTTGGATGCTTCACTAGCCTGATGGTGACGATGAAGGGGCTGCCCTTGGCCTATTCCAAAGACATGCAGAACGACAAAGCCCCTTTGTTTGAGGCGCATGATCTGCTCGAACTGTCACTGGCCGCGATTACTGGAATGGTCGCAAATGTTACTTTTGCGCCAGAACGGATGCGCGCTGTTGCCGCCACCGGTTTTTCCACCGCTACTGATCTTGCCGATTGGTTGGTGCGTGAACACGGCCTGCCGTTCCGCGATGCGCATCATGTCACTGGTGCTGCAGTTAAGCATTGCGAAGCCCATGGCGGCGGACTTGAATTGCTCACAGCCGAAGACCTGAACAGCATTGCGCCACAACTCGCTGTAACATCGCTGCCGGACTTTTCCGTCGAAGGTTCGGTCGCCAGCCGGACCAGCGCTGGCGGAACTGCGCCAGTTCGGGTAAAGGAAGCCATTGCGAAAGCACAGCAGGAGCTGGCAGAATGAAAAACTGGA
>JAYUPJ010000168.1:0-2734 GCA_043760195.1 Sphingomonadales bacterium
GATTTTTTGCCAGCCGACATTTCGCGGATCATCATGTCGGCCTCCAGCCAGATCAGCGCGCTTTCATTGTAATAATCCTCGCCGCGCGACAGGCTCGCGTTCGGTTTGGGCTTGCGGGCGGCGAACACCGGATCGTGGGTTGTGTCTTCAACCGAACGCCATTGGCGGCCCGGCTGAACCGTGTAATAGGCCGCCGAGCGGGCAAAATCGGCGAGCACGACTTCCGTGCTCTGAATACCCGCACGGCCCGCCAACACCAGATCCCAGTAACTGGTCTGGCCTTCGTACAGCCACAACAGATTGTCCTGCATCGGCGTGCTATAATCGGGGGTCCACATGACGTTGGAGCGGCGGAACTTGCCGTTCCAACTATGCGTCAACTCGTGCGGCAAGAGCCCGCGCTCCGACCCGCGCGTGTCCCATTCCAAAAATGTTTTGGGGTGCAGCGTATTCTCGCTGCTGCGATGATGCTCCAAACCGATGCCGCCCATTTGGTCGGTGAGCGCCAGTAAAAATTCATAGCGGTCGAAGTGCTTTGATCCGAACAGGATCACCGACTCGTCCACCAACGCCTTGTGCGCCGCGATATGTTCGGGCTTGGCTTCAAGGAATTTGGCCTCGTCGGCCCACACGTTTAACGTGACCTTGTTGCCCAGATCCCATTTCTTGTAATGGCGTCCGGCAAACATCGGGCTGTCGACCAATGTTTCAAAATTGGTTTCGGCATAATCAATCCGGTTACCGCTGATCCGCGCGCCGTCGAGCGCCGCTACCCCGGTCCAGCCGGCGGGCAAGATTATGCTTGGCCTCACTTTAATCGCCCGCGTGAAATGCCCGGCCGGATATAAAGCGACCTGTTCCCATTGTACGTTCATCATATCCGGGGTCACATTGACGCGGCCCTCGCTGCCGCGCACCGGCGCGAGAAACTGAAATTCTGCTTGCACCGATTTGGTTCCGGTGGGAACATCGACGTGGAACGCATAAACCTCGACCGGATCCCGCGTCCAGGTGACAGGCTTACCGCCCGCTATTATCTTCAGCCCGACCAGTTCCGATATGGCGCCGCGCGGGCCATGCTTGCCGGGAAGCCATTTGGGATACAGCAGCACCAATGGCTTGGCGGCATCGACCGGAATAGTCTGCTTAACGCGGAATATCGAACGCGCAATGTCGGTCGCATCCACTTCCAACGTCATCGGTGCGGAGAGCGGCGTATCGACCGGGCCGGGAATTGACGACACAATCGGCGTGATCGTGGGCGCGCTGTTTTCAGCAATCGCGGATTCGCAGGAAAGGAGGGCAATTGATGCAGTGCCAATTGCAAGCTTCAGAATATTTATGGTCATAGACTTCGACTATGCGTATTTTTCTTATCAGGTCTAGCAAGAATCTTCCTATTCCGCTGCCGATCAAAAGCGGCTAGGGGCAATCGTCATGAGCAAAATAAGCACCCCCAATCCGGTACGCGGTACCCAAGACATGTTCGGCGAAACCGAGGAGCGTTTTGCGCATGTCGTTGCGACCTTTGAGCGTGTGCGGAAGCTATACGGGTTCAAAGGGCTGCAACTGCCAGTGATCGAGCCGACCGCCGTGTTTGCCCGAACATTGGGCGAAACCACCGATGTCGTGTCAAAAGAAATGTACAGTTTCGAGGATCGCGGCGGCGACAGCATTACCCTGCGCCCCGAATTTACCGCCGGAATTTGCCGCGCGTACCTAACCAACGGCTGGCAACAACACGCGCCGATGAAGGTGACCACACACGGGCCATTGTTCCGTTATGAACGCCCGCAAAAGGGCCGGTACCGGCAGTTCCACCAGATCGATGCCGAGATAATCGGCGCGGCGGAACCCGCCGCCGATGTCGAACTGCTGGTCATGGCCGACCAGTTGCTTAAGGAACTGGGCATTACTGACGGTGTGACGCTCAACCTGAATACACTCGGCGATGCGCCCAGCCGTGATGCGTGGCGCGCGGCGTTGGTCGAGTATTTCAACGACCATGATGAAGTATTGTCAGAGGATTCGATGCGGCGGCTGAAAAACAATCCGCTGCGGATATTGGACAGCAAGGATCCCGACGATCGCGGCGTGTGTTATGCCGCGCCCAAGATCGACGAATTTCTAACCGCAGAAGCGCATGACTTTTTTGCTGGCGTAACATCGGGGCTGGATGCCGCCGGGGTGGCATGGAAACGCAACGCGGCGCTGGTACGCGGCTTTGATTACTACCGCCACACGGCGTTTGAATTCATCACCGACCGGCTGGGCGCACAGGGTACGGTACTGGGCGGCGGGCGCTATGACGGGTTGATTGAGCAGCTGGGCGGAAACCATACGCCTGCTGTGGGATGGGCTGCGGGGATTGAGCGGCTGGCGATGCTGGTGGGAGAGCGGCCCGAATCTAACGCAGACATCATCGTGGTTGTCGAAGACGAGACTCAGCTTTCCACTGGGATCGAACAGGTCGCAATCCTTCGCCGCACAGGCTTGTGCGCGGAACTCGTTGCAACCGGTTCACCCCGCAAGCGCTTCGACAAGGCCGTAAAGTCTGGCGCAAACGCCATTCTCGCATTGTCGGTAATGGACGGAAAGAGGCATGTTCGCTTCAGGGTCGACAATGACGCCTATGGCGAACTCAAGGCTCGGATGGAGAAGCTGGCCGATGAACTTCGGGCGGCGATGTGACGGAATTCTGTGCTCACATCACTCGTCACCCTGAACTTGTTTC
>JAYUPJ010000169.1:0-6055 GCA_043760195.1 Sphingomonadales bacterium
TCGCTTTCGGATGAACGCGTGCGTGACAGCGGCGGCCGGCTGACTTTGCGGATATTCCAGTGCAAGAAACCGGTCATCGGCGCAATCAATGGGGCAGCCGTCGGCATTGGTGTCACCATGCAACTCGCCATGGATTTCCGCTTGGCAAGTGACAAGGCGCGGTTCGGGTTTGTGTTTGCCCGGCGCGGGATTGTTCCAGAAGCAGCGTCAAGCTGGTTTCTGCCGCGTCTCGTCGGCATGCAGCAGGCACTCGAATGGTGCATGACCGGACGTGTATTCGGCGCGGAAGAGGCCTTGCAAGGCGGACTAGTCAGGTCAATCCACGCTCCTGAAGATTTGCTGCCCGCAGCCTATGCGCTGGCCCGCGAAATTGCCGACAATACCGCGCCAGTGTCAATCGCGTTGACCAGAGCGATGTTGTGGCGGCTCTCGGCGGCGGATCATCCGATGGCCGCGCACAATGTTGACAGCAAAGCGATTTATCGGCGGTCGCGCTCGGGCGATGCCAAAGAGGGGATTGCAAGTTTCCTCGAAAAACGCGATCCGGTATATCCAGATACGGTTAGCGCGGATCTGCCCGATTTCTTCCCGTGGTGGGATGAACCGGGATATAAATAACGGGGGCGGGGGAACATGTCGGGATTTGAACCAAAATTGGTGGAAGGCGCGGCGGAAAGCAATTCTGCCCGCGAACAGTTGCTGGCCGCCGCAAGCCAGATCATGCGCGACGGCGATACCATCAACCTGTCCTTATCCGAATTGTCGCTGCGCGCCGGATTGAACAGTGCGCTGGTCAAATATTATTTCGGCAACAAAAGCGGCCTGATGCAAGCTTTGCTCGACCGGGATATGGGCAATATCGTCGTTGGCTTGGGCGCGCTTGTCGCCAAAGATATGCCGCCCGAAGAAAAACTGCGCCGCCACATTGGCGCAGTCATCGACACTTATTATCAGTTCCCATATCTCAACCGGTTGTTGATGCAGCTGGTCCGCGATAGCGATCCGACAGAAGCGGCCCGCATCGCCGATTTATACCTAAAACCGATTGCCGATCTATATAGCCAATTGATCAACGAAGGAATTGACGCGGGTAAGTTTCGCAAGATTGATCCAGCGTTGTTTTACTTTACGGTTACAGGCGCAGCCGACCGTTTCTTTTCGGCGCGTTTGGTGTTGCGTCATTGTTTTGACCAGTCGGACATCAGCGAGACTATGCGCGACCAATACCGCGAACATACTGTCGATCTGATCATGCGCGGCCTGCTGGCTTAACGCCCAAGCCATGGCTGAATTTGACCAAAATGCGCCGGTATTGGTCGGCGTCGGCGAGGCAAGCAACCTCAACGCAGCGTTGAGTTGGCCATCACCCAGCCAGATCGCGGGCGCGGCAATCAAGGCTGCGCTGGCCGATTGCGGACAGGCCGCCGCGATGGCCGCCGCGATTGATTGCATCGCCGCCATCCGGACTTTTGAAGATAGCGGGCTGAAAATGGGAACAGGTTCACCCGCCAACGTGCCGCAATCTTATGCCGGACACGCCGGGATAGCGCCGTCGACGTTTGTCTATGCCGATGTCGGCGGCCAAAGTCCGCAAGCATTGGTCAATGAATTTGCGGGCGCCGTATCACGCGGGGAGCACCGCGCCGTGGTAATCGCCGGAGCAGAGGCGATTGGAACGGTGAAACGCGCCCGCAAACAGGGCGTGGAGCTGGACTGGAATGAGCCGTCTGAAACGCCGTTTGAAAACCGGATTTCGGACTTTCCAATATTAAGCCGTGCGGAAATTCGCCACGGAATTGTTTCGATGCCGTTGGCCTATAGCCTGATCGAGACAGCGCGGCGCGGCCGTTTGGGGCTTGATCTGGCCCGGTATCAGACCGAAATGGCGCGGCTGTGGGCGGCCTTTTCTGAAAAGTCCTTGGGCCGCGAACATGCCCAATTTGCGCGGACGTGGAATATCGTTGACTTAACCGGCGCTGCGGGCGGCAATTACCGGCTGACCGAAATTTATCGGCGGTGGCTGGTCGCACAAGATGCGGTCGATGTCGGCGGCGCATTGATCCTGACCACTGCGGGAACGGCGCGGGAGTTAAACATCGCGCCGGACAAGATGATCTGGTTGGCCGCCAGCGCTGAAGCCGCCGAGCCGCCGATTAGCCAGCGTGATAATCTTTCCGGTTCGGACGCACAGATTTTCGCGGTCAATGCGGCGCTTGATGCTGCAGGCCTGGCCGCCGCCGATTTGGGGCCGGTCGATATCTACAGCTGTTTTCCGTGCGCGGTTTTTGCCGCGACTGATACTATGCAAGTGCCGCAGCGCGCGCTGGGCGATTATACTTTGACGGGCGGGCTCACTTTCTTTGGCGGACCCGGCAATGGCTATAGCTTGCACGGCATCGCCGCGATGGTGCAGGCATTGCGCCATGATGGCAGCAAGCCGGGGCTGATAACCGCAAATGGCGGCGTGATGTCGAAGCAAGCGGCGGGAATATACACAGCGACGCAGCCGCGCCAGCCATGGTCCGGAACGCAGCGCGGGTATCAAGCGGCGGCACAGACAATTGCCGATGCGCCGCAAGGCACAGGCAAGATATTGACCTATACGCGGCCGGTTTCTGGCGAACTACCGGGCGATGCAACGCTGTTGCTGGAAATGGAAAACGGCACGCGGGCGATGGCGGTGCTGGATGCCGCTGCGATGGATACAGATGCGGATATTTTGGCGCGCATGGCCGATGTTACCGCTGGCGAAAAGCGCAATTCTGCCGCGCTGGCATGAACCGATAATGTGCGGTATACTGAATTTCCGAAATAGTGATTGATCAGGAGTCTGCCATGCGCAAATTGATGATTCCCGCCGCCATGCTGGCAAGCATAGCCGCAACCTCGTGCGCGCCGCTGGCCACAGAATCGGCGCCCCAGCCATTGACGGCGAAGCAGTCCGAAATGCTTACCAAGGCGTTGGGCGACCGCGAGGCAGGGAAACCGACCAACTGTGTTTCGCGCAATTCATTGGTGAGTTTTACCCGGATAAATGACGACATCCTGTTGTACAAACCCTTTGGCAATGTCGTTTACCAAAACACATTGCCATATACGTGCCGCGGATTAAGCCGCGACGATGACATCATGGTGTTTGATGCGTTCGGCAGCAGCTATTGCAAGGGCGACACCATCCGTCTTGTCGACCGCACCAGCGGTTTCCAAGGACCAACATGCCGATTGGGCGCGTTTGTCCCGTTCAAGAAAAAGCGCGGATAGATGGCGATGACACAAGGTTGAAACTTAACCGCAGCCCTGAGCCTGTCGAAATTAGATTGAACCATTCATTATAAACCGTAGTGCTGAGCCTGTCGAAGTACGTCTCTAAGTGAAGCGCCCTTCGACAGGCTCAGGGGTACGGTATTGGGCGGGTTTAATTTCATTACGTTCTAGTTCAGAACGGCGCGCTTGATTGTCCAATTTTCAGCGCGCTCTGGCGGCGGCGCGGGCGATTTTGGTCAGCTCTTGTTCCAATATTATTGTTCCCGCCTCCGCCTTTACCGACATCAACCGTTGTTCAATATCCAGCAAATGGCCGTTCAACCCGGCGAGGCGGGAGGATTGCCAGCGGCCCAGCTGATCGGTGAAATCACCGCGCTCTTTCCAGAATATCGAACGGGTTTTGGCAACGACGTCGGCTGGCGAAGTGTTGCCGTCCACTTGCGCGCGCAATCCGGCCAAGGTTACCACCCGCCGCTGCATCGCGCGAACGATGCGGATGGCATCGACACCCATTTGCCGTGATGTGGTGATTTCCGCGCCCAGTTTCTTAAGGTTGCCGCTCATCACTTGGTTGACCAACGCTTGCACATTCTCTTCGCCCGTTTCCGCCGATAGCGCCTCAAACGCGGCAATTTCAACGGTCGCCGGGCGGTCGGGCGCGGCATCGTAATAGAGCGCCAGTTTCTCCACCTCCAACGCGGCAAGTTTGCGGTCCTGCCCGGTGTAGCGCGCAATGCGCAGCGCCAAAGCGCGCTCCAGCTTCAGCCCCATCGTGCTGGCAAGCGACATAATCGCGGTTGCCGCGCTGCCTTCGTCGGGCAAATAGCAGATAAAAGTTGCTGCCAGCTTCGATGCTTCGGCCAGTTTAAGCAGCTTGCTGGTTTTCTTCAGATCGCCCGCAATCGCGATTACCGGACAGCCGCCATTGGCCGCATTCAACAGATTTTCAAACGCCGCATGGCCCTCTTCGCGGCGCATATTGAGGCGCACATAACGCGTGCTGCCAAATAACGACAGCGAGCATGCTTCATCGGTTAACAACGCCGGGTCGCTGCGAATTTTGTCGCTGTCCAGATCAATACGTTCGGCATCGGGGCCAAGCTTTGCCGCCATTTGCGCCGCCATATCGGCCACCATGGACTCGTCTGGGCCATAGATCAGGAACAGCCTGATGTCTGGCCGCGCCGTGATGCCGTTTATGAAATCGCCCTCGCTGGGTTTTTTCGCAGCACCGCGAAAGCTCATTTTTGTGTCCGGGCGTACAGCGTCAGGCGCACCAGAATCTGCTGCGCCACGGTTTGTGACAGGTTTTCGAGCGCGGTGTTCTCGCCCGCTATCGTTGCATATTCGCTGCCGACCACATCAATCCCGGCGTCCGAACCTGCCGTCGCATCCAGCACCGTCTTGCCCGTGGCCAGCTCCACCAGTTGATAGCGCGCCCGCAATGTCCGGCGTTCGCGGGTGACGGTGTCGTTGGTGCGCAGACCGAAACCTTCGATTTTGTCGTCCAGCTTCACGTTCAGGCGGTACCGCGCCTCGCCATTTCCGACGGCTTTTAAACGATCATTAATGGCGTTGCGTACCAGCCAACCAGCCTTGCCCTCAATCGGCTCGACGCTGATATCTTCGAGCAATGCGGCAACTGGCCCCTGCGACCCGCCGCTGTATAATGGCTGCAAGGCGCAGGCAGAGAGGCTTAGAGCCGAGAGCAATATTGCAAAAACACGCATCATATCATTCACTCACTCCGTCACCCTGAACTCGTTTCAGGGTCCATTTATCCGCCAAGTTCAGCCCCAACTGCGCGATAGATGCTGAAACAAGTTCAGTATGACGTTTGGAGGTTAAACAGACTTTGGATTTCATACTACAATATTGACCAGCCGGCCCGGGACCACAATGACTTTGCGGATTTCTTTGCCCGCGATGGAAGATTGAACCTTCTCGAGGGCCAGCGCAAGGGCCTGCATTTCGTCTTGCGGCAATCCTTTGGCCACCGTCATCGTGTCGCGCAATTTTCCCTGCACCTGCACCGCAATCGTAACCTCGTCATCCTCCAGCATCGCCGGATCAACACCGGGCCACGGTGCATTGGCGATCAGGCCTTCGCCGCCCAGTTTCGTCCACGCTTCCTCGGCCAAATGCGGGACCATGGGCGATGATAGCAACAAGATGCTGCGGATCGCTTCGTCGCGTGCCGCCGATGGCGCGGATTTTTCGATCGCGGCGGCCAATTCATAGATTTTGGCCACAGCCTTATTAAAGGACAGCGCCTCTATATCCGCCGCAATCCCGGCAATCGCTTGATGGGTTTTGCGGGTCAATGCGATATCAATTCCTGCCGCGCCAGACACCTGCCCAACCAATCGCCACAACCGCTGGGTAAAGCGCCAGCAGCCCTCAATCCCGGCCTCCGACCATTCCAGATCGCGTTCGGGCGGGCTGTCGGACAGCATGAACCAGCGCACCGCGTCGGCGCCATACTGTTCCACTATATCATCGGGGTCGACGACGTTTTTCTTCGACTTCGACATTTTTTCGATGCGGCCTGCGGTGGCGGGCGTGCCGCCATCGATGACCGTCCAAACGTCGTTTTCTCGCTTCACTTCTTCGGGGCTCAACCATTTGCCATTGGCGTCTTGATAAGTTTGGTGCGTCACCATGCCTTGCGTAAACAGCGACGCAAACGGTTCCTTCACATCGAGCAAGCCGACATGCGCCAGCGCCCGCGTCCAGAACCGCGCGTATAACAAGTGCAGGATAGCATGTTCGACGCCGCCAATATATTGGT
>JAYUPJ010000170.1:0-17197 GCA_043760195.1 Sphingomonadales bacterium
CAAGGTTTCGGTATTTGAAAATGTCGTTCCCGTCCCGTTGCTGAGCGTGATCCAGCCCTGCATGTTGATCGTGCCCGCTTTTTCATCGAACAGCGAAACATAGTCGGCTTTCCAGCCTAGCCCTGAAGTCAAATAGCTCAACGTCATCGGCCGCGTACCGGCGCGCGCCGAATCGAGTGTCACGGATAATGTCGGTTTGGCGCGCAGATTGGACGGCACTTTGTCGAATATCACGCGCACGGGCAGGCCGTCATCGCGCAGCACCTCAATCCGGTCGCCGACCTGAATAACAACGCCGCCATTTGCGGCCAGCACTTTGGCGCGCTCGCGCGTTTCCGCGCCGGTTGCCGGGTTGGTGCGCAGCAATGTCACCGTTTGGCCGACGGCTTTTTCCATCAGCTTGCCCGGGGATAACAAATCATAATCGAAATTCTGTTCGACAATGCCGAAATCCGGGCCGGTTAGCGATACTGTCTCTGGCCGGATTGCGGCGGAAACGTCGGGAAATTCCTGCCGGGTGGTGCCTGCGGGCAGGTTCATCTGACGGATGTCTTGCACCAACGCCAGATTGTTGTTGTAAATGGTGACCGAAACATCGCCTTGCGCGGTGGCATCGCCCGGCAAATTGGTACTGGGCAAATTGGCGCCGCCGGATTGCGCCAGCGCAGGGGCCAGAATAACCGGAACGGCAATCGCGCTCCCCAAACCAAGTAGCAACAATTTGCGCATTATCGTCTCCCCAAATCGAATGTATAAATCGAATTTTGAGAGACTGGAGTAGTTTGTCCTATATTGCCAGCGGATTAACCGGATTATTCCGCAGCGGTGGACAGTTCCGTATTATTTTCAGGTTTCGGACGGCGCGCACGCGGTTTGCGCGCAGGCTTTGCAGCTTCCTCGAAATCATCTGCAATGATAGAAATCGAAGGCGGCAATACCGACAGGTCCAGTCCGCTCATTTCTGCATTGCCATTGCCGCTTTGCTCTTCATCGGCGGCTTCTTCGCTATGATGGCGGCGTGGCGGCCGGGCAGTGCGTTCTTTGCGCGGCGCACGTTCCTGTTGACGCGCGGGGCGTTCTTCGCGCGCACGTTCAGTTCGGCCATTACCTTCGGACTGCGTATTATCGTCGGATTGAGCGTTGTCCGCCGCCTCATTCTGATCGTCACGGTTGAAATTGCCATCACGGTCATAGTTTTCTTCGCCGCCGGAATTCTCGTCGCGGTCATTTTCGGACCGATCATTGTCTTCGCGGTCATTGCGGTTTTCGTCGCGCTGTGGGCGGCGTTCCTCTTGACGGCTTTTGAAATCGGCAAGCACGCGGAAATAATGATCGGCAAATTGCAGATAATATTCGGCATTCACCCGGTCGTCATTATGCTGGGCATCTGCCGCCAGTTTTTTGTATTTCTCCAGCATCTGGCTGGCATTGCCGCGGGCGCGGTTATCAATGCGGTTTTGATAATCAAAGCCATTGCGATTGCTGTTGTTACTTTGTGGGCGGTTGCTGTTGCTATTGTTGTTGCCGCGGCCACGACGCCGGTTGTTATTGTTCGGCTGGCGGTTATTATTCATTAGGGATGACCCATCCTCATTGTTGCAAATTAAAGTGTTTATCGGCCCCTGCCATAATCTCGTCTGGCTTGCGTCAAGGCCCGTCTGGCCCTGAGTTTCTCCGTCTTTCGCTGGGGGCGGCTTCGCGCAAGCGCCCTAAAAAGAGCATTAATGCGGCGTAACAATTACTGCTCTAGCGGTTGATCCAAGCGATTCCAAGCGAAAAACACCGCGTCAACCGATCCGCAAGGTCAAACATCTCGGATTTCCCGATAAATCATGCTGCAGCGCCGCCGATAGGCCAGATTTACTTGCCAAATCACTAACCGAATCGGCCTGTGTATATCCAATTTCAAATATCGCCGTGCCGCCCGGTGCCAGCAGTCCGCGCAAAGCAGGCAGCAGGACGCGATAATCATCCAGCCCTTCGCGGCCAGCAAAAAGCGCCGGATGTGGTTCATATTCGGCGACCTGCCGGGCCAAGTCGGCGTCGTCCTCAATATAAGGCGGATTGCACAGGATCAAATCGAACGGCGCGCGCAATTGGTTTTGCCAGTCCGCATCTCGCCAGCTTAATTGCTGCATCGCCGCGCGGTCCGCAAAGCCCAGCCGCTGTGCATTGTCCTGCGCCACTGCCAATGCCGCCGCGCTGGCATCAATCCCGGTGCCGCGCGCGCGGGGAAATACCGATAGGGCAGCCAACAACAACGCCCCTGACCCTGTTCCCAAATCCAGCACATGATCAGGGCCGTCCCGCCCCGCAAACGCCGCCTGCGCCGCATCAATCAAGGTTTCGCTATCGGCGCGGGGGATCAGGACATCGGGCGTAACGCGCAGCTCCAGATCCCAAAAGGCTTGGCGGCCGGTGATATAGGCGACCGGTTCATGCGCCATCCGCCGTGCCAGATAGCCCGCGAATGCATCCGGCACCGTCAGGTCACGCGCCCGCATCAACATATCAACGCGGTCCATGGCCACCGCATGCGCCATCAGCAATTCGGCGTCCAAGCGCGGGCTATCGCTAACCGGAGCGAGCACCGCCGCTGCATCGCGCAGGGCATCGGCAATAGCAAAAGCGGGGCAGGATGCGATCATAGCGCCTGCCATAGCCAAGTAACGCTGATAAAGTCGAGTGGGCATAGACATGGCTGCAACCGTCCACTCCTTCGCGGGAATGACGATATCCTTTTTCAAAAAAATACCTTTTGAATATCAACACAAGCTAGGCACCACGATACAGCGGATTAGTAAATTTTTTACCCTTCTTTACTAAAAAAAATTCCGGATAAAAGTGGATGATTTACATGAATGCAGGTCAATTTACGCGGCATATAGCGCCGGGTACAAGTTCATTTGGGCGCACCGTCATACGGCTGGCCGTATTGATCTTTGCGATTTGCATCCCGGCGTCGATCGTGTTCGGCCACGGGGCGTGGCTCAATAGACCGCAAATCATCTTTACCCCGGCCACCGAAGCGCAAATCAACGCCAATGTGGCGAATGGCAATGGAGCGTTTGCGGTCGGCGATGTTGTTGAACTCGTCGCCGTTTTTCCAACGATCACCGATGGCACTTTGTCAGGGCCGTCGGGGTATTTTACGTTTTATGTACCGGGCGGAACCGAAGTCGTCGGCGCCAGCTTTGTCAATGCGTCGTTGACCGATATTCCCGTCCGCAACGCGACCAGCGCGGTTTCAGGTGAAGGTATCTCTCGCGGACGGGGACCACAGGCAGCAAATACATTTGTCGTCACAGCAAACGGCTGGAATCCCGCGCCGCTGCCATCGGCTTGCGCGACCTATGGGTTTACCGCCGCAACCTGTAATTCTGGTCTTGCTCACATTTATGGCGACACCGGAATTTTTTATTCGACCCGTGCGGATACCGTATTTTATACGGGTGACGGCACCGATGTTGCGTCGTTAACAAACGGCTACCGTGTGCGTCCGTCAAACACCGTTCCGTGGACATCAATTGGCGGGACAGGCGATGCGCGCGTTCACAATAAATGGGATGCGGTACAATCCAATGCGTTTGGTTCCGCTGGCCCGCTTGTTAATCCGGGATTTTCGGTCGCCGAATCGACCCGCATCGTCACCACCGGTCGCGGCGCTACCCCCTATAAGGCAGGCAGCCCGGTTGCCGGCAGCGGTTCCGGCAATCCGCTTGACCGCTATGGCACGACGGGCCCTTGGCAACGGATGTCTTATCCCGGTTCATGCTTTGCGCAAGACGGCCTTGATGGCCCTGCCAATGGTGCCGGTTCGGTCAGCCCACAGCCGATCAACAACGTCCCCAATTCAATCGCTGTTTGCGGCGCGGCATCGGGCGTACCGGTCAGTGAAGCGGCCCCAATGCCGCCGCAAACCAACGCCGTGCGCTATTCGATTGGCGGCATTGATCAGGGCCTGACTTACCGCATCAAGATCCGCCTGCGCGTTTTAGACCCCGCGCTGATCAAAGCGTTCAATGCCGAGGCCGCAGGCGGCGATTCCACTCAGGGTGTCAAGGCAGGCAACGACAATCCCTGGCGCTATTTTATCGGCGGTCCCGGCGTCGCTGCGCCCGCCATCGCGTCCCGGCTGTCGCTCGTCAAAACAATCGTCGCGGTAAACGGTTCGCCTTATTCCGGCAGCGGCACGATCCCGGCAGGCGCCACGGTGCGCTACCGGATCAATTACGCAAACTCTGGCCTGTCGCCGCACACCAATGTGCAGCTCAGCGATATACTGCCAACGCAATCGGTGGCGACATCGAACTTCACAGTCATCAGCGGCGCAAACATCATCCCGGCCAGCCCGCCGGCAACCGGTACGATAAACTTCCTGCCGATTGCTACATTGGGAACAGGCGCGGGCGGCAGCATTGAATTTAACGTCGCCACGTCGTCAATCGCTGGACAGACGGTTTCCAACACAGCCCGAATATTAAGCACCGAGCGCCCAGTTGCGGTGACCAGTGTGGCCAACGCCACCGTTGTTGTTCCCGTCGCTGATCTGCGCGTGCAAAAGACATCGTTCATCTTTAACCCCTTGAACGAAGCGAAATACAGCACCCCGGGCGAAGATGTCGTCTATACCATCCGGGTGGAAAACTACGGCGATGCGGTTGATGCCAACGCGTTAATCGTTATCGACGCCTTGCCAGGCCAGCTCAGTTTTTCGCGCTTTGCATTTGACGGCGCAACCACAGAGCCCATCAAATTTGTCGACGGGGCCGCCGGAACGAGCAGCGGCCTAACATGCTGCGGCCCGGCGCATATCCAATATTCGACAGACGGCGGGATCAGCTTCACCTATCTGCCGCCTGCAAGCGTGTATGACGATACCGTAACCCACGTCCGGGTAAAACCATCAGGCCTAATGTTAGCAGGCCTGACCACCACCAGAACATTCGACTTGCTGATCAAGGCGCAGATTAAGTGATGGCGGCTGTGGGGGCGGAGGGTTAGTTGAGAGGCGCTCTTGCGTTTTTGAAGATTTTTTCGCTGAGTCGTGAGTGACAGCGGTTGAGTGTGCTTTCAACGTAACCGAGAACTCTTAAGCGGTGGCCGTAAGTAGTACTTTCCTACAAGCGGTTAGATGTGATTGAGGTGTTATGGCGATAGTGATCGCTCAATCATTTCAGGACCGCTCTTTACTTTTTATTAATTGACACCATCTAATGCCTATCATAATGATAGCTACATGAGCGACAAGACACAACAGAATGTCACGCAGATTCGTCCGAAATTGGCAGATATACATGCGACGATTCGGAGTTTGGCAGAGGAAGACAAATTCGTCTTTCTCAGTCGACATGCGCGGGAGAGGATGGACCTAAGATCGATAACTCGTATCGATCTTATACGTGTCCTTAAAACTGGCCATATTGATGGTCCTATTCTACTTGGCGAAAACGCAGGAGAATGGAAATGTAAAGTGGTCGCGAAAGTGAAAGGTAGTAGAGAGATTGGAGTTGTAACTCTTGTTATTGATAACAAGAAAATTTTAGTCAAAACCGCAGAATGGGAAGATTTATGAACTATAACGCAAACTTTATACGCACAGGAGAAGCCCTCTGTGCCGCATCCTACGAGTATACGGAGTGCGGGTTAGCAGGTATTTTTCTTCACAACGGCTACGACATCATAGAACATGGGGGCGAACAATATGTATCTGTTACCGATACAGAGGGTTTGAACCGCAGAATTGGTGAGTTTTTAGTAGCAAATAGGAAAGAACTTGCACCTGACGAAATCCGTTTTCTACGTAAAACTATGGATTTGACTCAATCCGAGTTAGGTCGATGGATGGGTAAAGATAGCCAGACAGTAGCGCGGTGGGAAAAAGGGCATACCCCTATTCCATCCGTTGCAGACAGGCTTTTACGTGGAATATTTACGCTTCAGACTATGGGACCAGACGAGCGTGATAGCTTTATGGATTTGCTCCGTAATATTGAAGATATGGATGACCTTACCCCAAGGAGAGTTGAGCTGTATCTCAATAATGGCCACTGGGAAGACAAGCGCATGAAGGCTGCTTAAAGAGAGTTTCGAGGACACAATACTAGGGTGTGGACTCAAACAAGAATTCCGAAGTTTCGTAGTGTGCGGGGAACACTGCCAAACCCGGGAACACATTACAAATTAGCCTGTTGGCTATCGATAATCCCGCTCTTTTATCTCGGCACTGCTCCGCGGCCTCTGCGTGAAACATTTTGTTCGCGCAGAGGTTGCAGAGTTCGCAGAGTTGTTGGCGTTATGTGTGACCGCGACGCTGGCTGATGCTGTTACACGCGATAGGCTCCAGCCTGCGCTGGAGCGGCGTGGTTTTTCGTTGTTGTGGAATGTGAAAACCGTTGTCTTATCGCGTTTACAGCCCGCGCTTAACGCGTCGGCGCAAACCACCTAGAAAACTTCGCCTTGATGATCGCAACCAGCTGGGGATCCATGTAACTATATTCGTCGGGTATCGCCAGCACCGTCACCTGTTTTCCGCGCAAGGCCTTGGCAAAGTCGCGTTGGACTTTGCGTTGATGCACACGCTCCATGCAGACGATCATATCCGCCCATTCGATCAGATCGCCCGACAACGGTGTTTCCGCGTCGTGGTTGGTTCCTGCCGACAATGCCTCGACGCCGGTGACACTCGCAAACACCGCCTCCGCCGTGGGGCTGCGCAGCTTGTTCTGGCTGCAGATAAACAGCATTCGTAGCGGCGTCGGTTGAATGCCCAATGCCGCTATTTCGCCTTTGCCAGCATCGGTCCCAGATAAAATCCGGTGTAGCTGCGCGGTTCTTTTGCCACTTGTTCGGGCGTGCCTTGCGCGACAATTTCACCGCCTTTGACGCCGCCTTCGGGGCCAAGGTCGATGACCCAATCGGCGGTTTTGATGACGTCCAGATTATGTTCGATCACCACCACGCTGTTGCCCTGTTCGACCAAACGGTGCAGCACCTCTAGCAATTTTCGGACATCCTCAAAGTGTAAGCCCGTGGTCGGTTCATCAAGGATGTAAAGCGTCTGCCCGGTCGAACGGCGGCTGAGCTCTTTGGCGAGTTTGACGCGCTGCGCCTCTCCGCCGGACAGGGTGGTTGCCTGTTGCCCGACCTTGACATAGCCAAGGCCAACCTCCGCCAGCATCGCCATTTTATCGCGGATCGGCGGGACGGCTTTGAACACCTCGACCGCATCTTCGACTGTCATGTCGAGCACGTCGGCGATAGACAGCCCCTTCCACTTCACCTCCAATGTTTCGCGGTTATATCGTTTGCCGTTGCATTCCTCGCACGTCACATAGACGTCGGGCAGGAAGTGCATTTCGATCTTGATCAGGCCGTCGCCGCTGCATGTTTCGCACCGCCCGCCCTTTACATTGAAGCTGAACCGGCCGGGTTTATACCCGCGCGCCGCGCTTTCCGGTAGCTGCGAGAACCAGTCGCGGATGTTGGTGAATGCGCCGGTATAGGTGGCGGGGTTGCTGCGGGGCGTGCGGCCAATCGGGGACTGGTCGATGTCGATCACCTTGTCGCAATGTTCAAGTCCGGAAATCTTGTCGTGCGCGCCCGCGATCACCCGCGCCCCATTTAACGAGCGTGCGGCGGCGGCGTAGAGAGTGTCGATGGTGAAGCTGGATTTGCCGCTGCCCGATACACCCGTGATGCAGGTGAAGGTGCCCAGCGGGATCGACGCGGTGACGTTTTTCAAGTTATTGGCGCGCGCACCGTGCACGGTCAGCTTCTTTTTATTGCCCTTGCGCCGCACCTTTGGAACAGCAATTTCGCGCGTGCCGTTCAAATAATCTGCGGTCAGCGAATTGGCTTTCAGGATTGTCTCCAGCGTCCCTTCGGCCATCACCGTGCCGCCGTGAACGCCTGCGCCGGGGCCAAGGTCGACCACCCAATCGGCGGTGCGGATCGCGTCTTCGTCATGCTCAACTACAATCACTGTATTGCCCAAATCGCGCAGACGGCGCAGCGTGGCGAGCAGGCGGTCATTGTCCTTTTGGTGCAGGCCGATGCTAGGTTCATCGAGCACATAAAGCACGCCCGAAAGGCCCGATCCGATCTGGCTGGCGAGGCGGATACGCTGGCTTTCGCCGCCGCTCAATGTGCCACTGGTCCGGTCAAGGTTGAGGTAATCGAGGCCGACATTGTTGAGGAAACCGAGCCGTTCGTTGATCTCTTTCAGGATCGCTTTGGCAATCTGCTGCTGCTGGTTGGTCAGCGTTTGATCGACGCTGCCGAACCAGACCAGCGCGTCGCCAACGCTCATTTTGGTAGGGGTGGCGATATCGACGCCCGCAATCTTAACGCTCAACGCTTCGGGTTTCAGGCGCGCGCCGTGGCAGGTTTCGCACGGCATCGCGGTCTGATATTTGTTCAATTCCTCCCGCATCCATGTGCTGTCGGTTTGCAGCATTCGGCGGTTTAGGTTGCCGATCACGCCTTCAAATGCCTTGCGAACGGTGTATTCCTTGCGCCCGTCCTTGAACGTCAATTCGACGGGCATACCGCCGGTGCCATAAAGAATGATCAGTTGCTGATCTGGCTGCAATTCGTTCCACGGTGTGTCGAGGCTGAAATCATAGGCCTTGGCCAGGCTGGCCAGCACTTGCAGATAATAAGGACTGGGCGGGTTCGATTTTGCCCACGGCACCACCGCGCCTTTTTTCAGGGCAAGCGCCTCATTCGGGACCACCAGTTGCGGATCAAATTCGAGCCGCTCGCCAAGCCCGTCGCAATCGGGGCAGGCACCTTGCGGCGCGTTAAAGCTGAACAGCCGCGGCGCGATCTCGGCTATGGTGAAGCCCGATACCGGGCAGGCGAATTTTTCGCTGAATACGATGCGGTTGGCGGGTAGGCCGGTGCCTTTCATATTCCCCTCCCGCTCGCGGGAGGGGTTAGGGGTGGGACGTTCCGATGGTGCAGGCTGCCCACCCCCAGCCCCTCCCGCGAGCGGAGTGAATGTTGCGCGCGCTTCGCCGAAGGCGCTCGGCATCGTTTCAGTAACCGTCCCATCGGCCAAATCCACAAACGCCAACCCGTCGGCCAGCTTCAACGCTGCCTCGAAACTTTCCGCCAATCGCTGCTGAATGCCGGGCTTCACCACGATGCGGTCAACCACCACTTCGATGTCGTGCTTAAACTTTTTGTCGAGCGCCGGGGCTTCCTCGATGGGATAAAATTCACCGTCGATCCGCACGCGGGTATAGCCCGAACGCTGCCATTCCGCGAGCTCTTTGCGGTATTCGCCCTTGCGCCCCTGCACGGCGGGCGCGAGCAGAAATGCGCGTGTTCCCTCTGGCAGCAACATCACCCTGTCAACCATCTGGCTGACGGTTTGCGCGGTGATCGGCAAGCCTGTGGCGGGCGAATAAGGCACGCCGACGCGCGCCCAAAGCAGCCGCATATAGTCATAAATCTCGGTCACCGTGGCAACGGTCGAGCGCGGATTGCGCGACGTGGTTTTCTGCTCGATGGAAATCGCGGGCGACAGCCCCTCGATATGTTCAACATCCGGCTTCTGCATCATTTCCAGAAACTGGCGCGCATAAGCAGACAGGCTCTCCACATACCGCCGCTGCCCCTCGGCATAAATCGTATCAAACGCCAGTGACGATTTTCCAGACCCGGAAAGCCCGGTAATCACGATCAATTGATCGCGCGGCAGATCAATATCGATGCCTTTAAGGTTATGCTCGCGCGCACCGCGCACTTTAATGTGGGTCAGACTCATGGGAAAACGTGTTCCAGATTTGTTCTAAATACGCAATTGAAGAATCGCGTCGTGGCGCAACAGGATAGTTGATTGTTCTTTTGAAGAACTGGTCTTTGCCGATTTGCCACCGGCTGGTAAAGTCAAAACGCCCGGGCCAACCCGATCGAGCCAGCCAGGCGGCTATAAACGTACAACCCGACCGTGCTTTCATTCCGTTCGTATTCCAAGCGGACAACGGGCGCAAAGCCTTTATATTGGAGCTGCCGAAATGTTGCGCCAACGCTTGCCATGTAGCGATCATCAATCCGGCGGCGGGGGAAAAGGAACAGCCGTGCGTCCGCCTCTAAATGGCTGTAACTGGCAGAGGCGACCAATGTCGTCTTGCCAACTTCGCGAAAAGCGAAAAGCGAGAATGCGCCGGACGCCGTGGCATAGCCAGGATCGGCCAGCGCCTGCCGCACCGCCGCGACATTAAGCCCTGCACCAAAGCGACTGGAAAATGCACGTTCATAGCCGATGTTGGCGCTGTAAATTGTGCCGTCCTGCAAATTGTTCTGGCGATTGTTAAAATCACTAATCGTTACGCCGACATTTCCTTGCGCTTTGTTGCCCAGCGGATGGAGCAAATTTGCCGACGCATTGATAATGTTTGAATAGGCCGTACCGCCGAAGCTGCGCTGCGTGTAACCCAGCGACACATTGATCCGGTCCTTGCCCGACCGCATTTCCGGCCCCGCTTGAACACCAAGCGAGACGTCATTAAACTGGCGCTTGCGGTAAAGATCGGCACTTCCCAAAAAACGCACCAACAGTTGTGAACGCTTGTCGATCCCGGTGCGGAAATAGGCTTGCCCTTTGACCGTCAAACCCAGCCCCGATTGCGCTTTGGCGTCCTCACTCAAGTCAAAGGGTGCAAAGACTGTGTCCAACGTTTCGGACTTGGTCGCCCGGTTAATATTGCTGTCGGGGGCAAGCGCGATTTCCATGGATGCGCCATAAGGCTTTCCGGCGCGCAGGGCATTGGTAAATTGATCGATAAGCCGGGCTACTTCGGGCGGCAAACCACCTGCTTGGGCGAGCCGCAATTCGCGCTGCGCCGCGCCCAGATTGCCCGACTGTGCCATCACATAAGCGAGTTCAAGCCGCACGCGCTGCGCATCTGGTTTTTCATCGAGTATCGCGCGGTACAATATGGCGGCATCGGCAAACTTCTTTTGCCCGGCCAGCATCTGTCCATGGCGAAAGCGGGCCTCGGTACGAACCTCGATATCCTGGTCTTTGGCCAATGCGGTGAGCACGGCGGCAGCGGTATCGGTATCGCCTTGCGCCGTGGCCTTTTCGGCGACTTCAAAAAGCTGGACAGCGGATAGCCCCGTTACGCTGCCCGGGTCGTCTTGGGCCGATGGCGCAGCCTGCGCCGCCTGCGCCGCCGCCAATGGCATTGCGGCCACCGTCAATGTGGTCAGCAGGCGCAGAATTATGGGCATTATTTGCGCTGCTATCGAACCGTCAATTGATCAGCAAGGAGCAGCGGTCGGGCATTTTTTGCCGATCAAAACACCGCGCAAGATCCATTGATTACCGATTTGACCAACGTTTAACGGCCCGACGACAAAATTCGCACCGAGTTCATCAGCGGTTGGTCCCGTTAGCCAGCCGAACAAGCCGCCAACGTCCGTCGTCCCTTGCACTATGCGTCCGTCGAACTGGTTTGAAAAACCAAATATCGTACCGCTATAATCGAAGCTTCCCCAGTTCCGCGTCACACCTGTATCGCGATTGGTGCCAGTTGGTGACATCGACCCGGTAAAATTCTGGTTGGCAAAATTGAATGCGAAGCTGGCATCGCCGCTCAATGAATGGGCAAAAGTGCCCGTCCCTTCGGTTGCTACGCCATGGATTTTTGCGCCATAACTTGCGCTTCCAGTTCGCGGCACACCGACTGCACCCCCCAAACTATCCGGCAGGCGATATACAAAAAATCGCTCAAAACCTGCCTCGTTGCCGCCGCTTGGCGCGCCGACGTTCGTGAAGTGGCCAAACCCGGTATAGCTTAATTGCAACTCGCTGTTCGAACCCGCGGGCTTGTAAAGCTTGAGCGTGGTGGTCACGCCATTGATGACGACTTGATAGGTGCTAAACCGCGAGTCAGAAAGAGCCGCGGACAATTGCGCAGGACCAAAATTAAATTCACCTCCGACGCCCGTAACCGGATTGAAGATCGAAGCTTCAGATCCATAAGTATAGGTTTGTGTGGCTGCTTTATAATTGAGGCTGATAAAGGAATTGGCGTTCGCGCCGCCGCCGATGTTGGGGTAAAAGACAAGCTTGTTTGTGCCTGCTTCGCGGCTGTATCCGACAAACGCACCGCTGTTGACGAAGAAGGTGTCTTTGGTCAGGTTGACCAGATTCTTGTTGGTGGCCTTGGAAGCGATGTCGGCGGTATGACGACCGGTGATCGTGCCGACGGTCGAGAGATTATTGCCAGCATCACGGGCGAAAAATGTCGCGCCCACTTCCTTTGTATCGGGGCCATAAAAGCGGCCTGCCCATGTTCCATTCTGGAACGGCCCCATATTGAATCTACCATTAAAGCTATTTACGGCCGCACCTATTGTTGCCGTTCCCTGAAATACCGGGCCGGGGTTGCTGCCGCCGGTTGTGGGAAATTCGGTTGTGGCGATGTTGGTGGTTATCTGGAATGTTTCAAAATCAGCTTCTAACGTGCCCGTGCCCTCCAACCGCGCGGGTTGATCTGCTAACGCCGTTACGCCGAGCAAATCGACATTGAAGCGTGCCGCTCCTGTACGGCGCATCGCTATGTCCGTGGTTTCAACGCCATAAGTGAATGCGTCGATAAAGGCGCTAGTTGCCGCCGCATTGTCGGTCGTGCGTTGCCAAAATCCGGAGCCGACATATTGGTAGGTCAATCTGCCCGACGTCGCGGCCTTGCTTAGGGTTAGCGTATCAGTGACATCGCCATTGACGATTTTGAACACATCCTGTTGCGCCGTGCTGGTTGCAGCATCGCGCGTTGCCGCAGCAAAGCTTTGCGAACGGGATGGGTCGGTGATTGTGTAAGTCCGGCTAGGTGCATCATAGATCACAGTCAGAGCAACGCCAGACGCGCTTGTTGTGCCGGCTGCTGCTGGCTTAGGATAGCTCGCGCTTCCCGTGACAGCGTTGTTGGTGAAGCTTTCGCTGCTTGCCAACGTGATAAGGTCGGCATTCGCGCTGGTTGGCGGCGGCGGCGGCGGGGGAGGAGGCGGAGGAGGCGGCGGAGCAGGGGGCGGAGTGATTACTACACCGCCGCCAGAAGTGTCGCCGCCACCGCAGGCAGAAACCGCAGCTGCAGCCGCGATGATGTAAATAATGTCCAGCTTTTTCATGCGCGGCCCCCTGATCCCAAATTCTCGAAAGATTTATATCCAAAAAGGAAGAAGTTCAACTCTTTTTTTGCTACGTTTTCTGATTGATAAGGACCATTGAACCGCTATTTCAGCTCAGCAGGCGGCGGCGATCCGAAACGCCTGAACATCCGGTACACCTTCCACAAACCCCACATTGTGAGCACCAGAAGTACCACTGCGATACCCGCCGCGACCACCGGATTGGCAAAAGCCAGAGCGAGCAAGCCGCCAGTGACAACGTCCTCGGCGGTGGAAAGCAGCACGTTGCTGACGGGTTCGGGGCTGGTGTTCACCGCCGCGCGCGCGCCCGCTTTGGTGGCGTGGCTGGCAAATGCCGCGCCGCCGCCCAGCAAGAACGCCACGATTTGCCAAGTGGGGTCACTGCTGTCGATCACCGCGAGGGTCAGCAGCGCGCCGCCCAACGGCCGGATGATCGTGTGTAATCCGTCCCAGATGCTGTCGAGCCAAGCGACCTTGTCGGCAAAAAACTCTGCGGCTGCGCCAATTCCGGCAATTGCGATAACCCAAGGATTGCCGAGCGCATCGAGCATTTTCAGGTTCTCCGGCAGGTCGATATAGCCGCTGTACATCGCTATTCCGGTGGCGAAGACCGTCAGATAAAGCCGCCATCCAGACAGCAGGCTGACGCTGGTGGCCAATCCCAACAATTCAATTATGCCCAATGTTCATCCCCCGATTCCTTTACGGCAAGCTGCCATGATTAAACGGTTTACGCAATCGCATTGCGGATTGCCGTGCAATCGGTGCTGGTAAACTGCGAAAATCCATGCTTCACCGTCCACATGAGCGAAGAAAATCAAGCCAGCTTACCAGCAGCCATCCCCGCCGCGACCATGGTCATAATGCACCGCGACCCCGCCGGTGGGCCGCCATTGTTGTTGATGGTGGAACGGGTCAAGGCGATGGCGTTTGCGGGCGGCGCGGCGGTGTTTCCGGGCGGACGCATCGATACCGCCGATTTCGACTATGCCCGCGAATTGATCGCCGCAGGGCATGTTGCGCTGGCGGAAGACGAAGCTGCTGCACGGCTGGGTGCGATCCGTGAAACTTTGGAGGAAGCGGGCTTGGCGCTTGGGCTATTGGGCGTATCTGATCCGGCGGACTGCGCCGATGCGCGCGCCGCGCTGCATGATGGCAAGACGATATCGGATATTTGCAAAACCCATGACTGGCTGCCGGATATGGATGCGCTGGTTCCTTGGGCGCGGTGGCGTCCGCCCGGCATGGAAAGCCGGATCTTTGACACCCGATTTTATTTGGTTGATGCTGGCCCGGTGCAGTTGAATGCGCAGGTCGACAATACCGAAAATACTGGGCTTTTCTGGGAAACCGCATCCGGCGTATTGGAACGCGCCGCCCGCAAAGAGGTGAAGATCATCTTTCCAACGCGCCGCAACCTGGAACGGCTTGCGCTGTTCAGCAGCTTTGATCACGCAGCCACCCATGCCGCCGATTTTCCGGTCAAGCTGATCACAACGTATATCGAAACGCGCGGCAATGACCAATATATCTGCTTGCCAGACGGCCACGGCTATCCGGTGTTGGAAGAAAGCATAACAAGCGCGCAACGAGGTTAGGGCGCTGATATTCAAAAACTAGCGCTTTAAATAATGATATCCTCATTCCCGCGAAGGCGGGAATCCATCACCTGTGCTCGAATTTTAAGCGAGCTGGCTTAGATTTGTTAGGTTAGGTGATGGATTCCCGCCTTCGCGGGAATGACGAAACTTATGGTTTTATACATTGTACTATCTGAATATCAGCACAACCTAAGGCATTACCCCGCGCGTGGTTCGCTTAAAACCATCCATCCGCCTTCGCCGAGCTCTAAACTCAATCCTCGGCAGCGATCGTTACGATCAAGCCATCAATCGCATCGGTGACCGGAATCTGGCAAGAAAGCCGCGATGTGTCGCTGCGGTGATCGGTGCTGTCGAGCAGGTCATTCTCATCTTCGCCCATTGCCGGCAACTTGTCTGCAAAGGCGGGGTCGATGTGGACATGGCACGTCGCGCATGAACAGCAACCGCCGCATAGGGCGAGCAATTCATCAAAACCATTGTCACGAATAACTTCCATCAAAGTCAGGCCATTTTCGCCTTCGACTTCGCGGGCTTCGCCTTCGCGGGAAATTACGGTGATTTTGGGCATTTGTTACTCCAACCTGTTGATTCTAACTCGGGGCTTATTAGGTTGCCGTTCGCGCGATGGGAAGCCCATTTATTGCCATATAAAAGACAAGTCACTTGGCCGTTATGGACATAATCCCTATGTCGCGATTTCACAGACTCGCAACATAGGAAATTCCATGACAACAGATCGCCACGCCCCTGTCATCATTATAGGTTCCGGCCCGGCGGGATACAGCGCCGCAGTCTATGCCGCGCGCGCCAATTTGACACCGATGATTATCAGCGGAGTGGAGGTTGGCGGGCAGCTGATGACCACCACCGACGTCGACAATTGGCCCGGTGACGATGACGGCGTGCAAGGTCCTGAATTGATGGAACGGATGCGCAAGCATGCGCTGCGCTTTGGCACCCGGATCGAAAATGACCATATCGAAAAAGTGGATTTTTCAAAGCGGCCGTTTACGTTAACCGGTGGGGTAGGCGATTATACCGCTGACGCGGTGATCATCGCAACGGGGGCGAGCGCGCAATATCTCGGCCTGCCTTCTGAAACCGCTTTCATGGGCAAAGGCGTATCGGCCTGTGCGACTTGTGATGGGTTTTTCTATCGCAATAAACCCGTCGCAGTGATTGGCGGTGGCAACACCGCCGTTGAAGAGGCGCTGTATCTCGCCAATATCGCCAGCCACGTTACGTTAGTTCATCGCCGCGACAAACTGAAAGCCGAAAAAATTCTGCAAGACCGGCTGTTCGCCCGCGAAAAAGAGGGCAAGGTCACGATCATGTGGAACCACACGCTTGATGAAGTATTGGGCGATGCCAGCGGTGTCACCGGAATGCGGATCAAAGCAGTGGCGGACGGCGCGGCGCAAGACGTGACGTTGCACGGCGTATTCATCGCCATTGGTCACAAACCGAATACCAGCATCTTTGAGGGCCATCTCGATATGGCGGGCGGGTATATCAAAGTGCGCAGCGGTTTGGCCGGTCAAGCCACCGAAACCAGCGTGCCGGGGGTTTTCGCATGCGGCGATGTGATGGACCATATCTATCGCCAAGCTGTCACCAGCGCAGGCACCGGATGCATGGCGGCGCTGGATGCCGAGCGGTTTATCGACGCGCAAATTTAAGCGTAAGGGGCATTTTTTCGGCCAGGCGCGATCAGATTTTTGGCGGCGATGCATCCGCGCGGCGGCGCACGTTTTTGCGAACCGGCCTGCTAAACCGGTTGAGCTGCAGCCCCGAAATCAACCCGCTTTTTTCTGCCGCCGGAATTTGTGCAGCAAAGGTTCGGTATAGCCATTGGGCTGCACCAAGCCTTCAAACACCAATGCCCGCGCCGCTTGATATGCGATGCTGTCCGGCGTCAGTTTCTGATACAACAAATCGCCTGCATTTTGCGCGTCGACCTTTGCCGCCATCTTGGTCAATGCGGCATCAACCTGTTCAGCGGTTGCAACGCCGTGCAGCATCCAATTGGCCATGTGCTGCGATGAAATTCGCAACGTAGCGCGGTCTTCCATTAATCCAATATCGTGGATGTCGGGTACTTTGGAGCAACCAATGCCTTGATCGATCCAGCGCACCACGTAGCCCAATATGCCTTGCGCGTTGTTCTCCAGTTCTTGGCTGACCTCTTCATCGGACCAATTGTGCCCGCGCGGTGCCACCGGAATGGTCAACAAAGCGTCAAGCGCCGGGACCGGGTCCTTGGCCAGATCGGCCTGCCGCGCAAACACGTCATATTGATGATAATGCATGGCGTGCAAAGTTGCTGCGGTCGGGCTTGGCACCCATGCGGTGTTTGCGCCAGCCTTTAGATGGCCAATTTTCTGCGCCATCATGTCGGCCATCATGTCGGGCGCGGCCCACATGCC
>JAYUPJ010000171.1:0-17079 GCA_043760195.1 Sphingomonadales bacterium
TATATGGCAGTTGAATCGGATATCGATGCTGTTTTGGCCGCGCGCAGATCGGGCTATCACGTTATTTTTGGCGACATCACACGGCATGACGCCCTGACACGGCTGGAACTCGCGAGCGCCACTACCTTGATTTTGACGATGGATGAACCCGTATTGACAGCACGTATTGTAAAGCGCGTGCGTATCCAGCTGCCTGATTTAAAAATCGTCGCACGTGCGCGCGATGCCGATCATGCAGCCGAGCTTTACCGTGCCGGTGCCAGCGACGCGGTGCCGGAAACATTGGAGAGCTCGCTGCAATTGTCCGAGGCTGTGCTTGTCGATCTTGGCGTGCCAATGGGACCCGTGATCGCATCTATCCACGAAAAACGCGATGAATTCCGCCGCGCCATTATGGATGCTGGCGGGTTGAACACTGCGCCGACGTTGAAATCAATGAGTTAGCGCGGCGATGCAATCATCCTATCAGGCAAATGTCAGCTTGATCGCGTCAATCGCAGCCTGAGCTTGATCAGCGCCAGCAGGACCACCGCCTTGCGCCATTTCGGGCCGCCCGCCGCCGCCCTGACCGCCCATTGCCGCTGTGGCAGCGCGCACCAAATCCGGGGCATTGAAACGATCCATCAGATCGGCGGATATCCCGACAACCACAGTGTTGGCATTTTCATTCGCAGCGATGATCGCAACAACGCCCGAACCAAGCAGTTTCATTTGCTCATCGGCAAGACCGCGCAATGCCTTTGGTTCAATATCTGCAATGATTTGTCCCAGATAGTTAACGCCATTTATTACTTCGGCCTCTGCCTTTTGATTGCCACTCTTTCCGCCCGAAACGGCAAGCGCCGTTTTTGCATCGAACAGTTCTTTTTCCATCCGCTTGCGTTCGGTCAACAGCGTTTCAACGCGGGCTGCGATGTCATCGATACCGGTTTTCAGCAATCCGGCGACGTCTTTCAACTGCGCCTCGCGGTGGGCAAGATGCTGCCTTGCGGCCTCCCCGGTTAGCGCCTCAATACGCCGAATACCGCTCGCGACGGCTCCTTCGGAAAGGACCGTAAACAACGCGATATCACCCAGCGCCCGCACATGCGTTCCGCCGCAAAGTTCAACTGAATAATGCTTCGCTTCAGTATGCCCCATGGAAAGGACGCGAACTTCGTCGCCATATTTCTCGCCAAATAGCGCGAGCGCGCCCGCCGCCACCGCATCATCGGGCGTCATCAAACGGGTGGTGACATCTTGATTGCCGCGAATTTGGGCATTCACTTCTGCCTCAATCGCCGCGATATCGGCTGGCTCGACGGCTTTGTTGTGCGAGAAATCAAACCGCAACCGATCTGGCGCAACCATGCTGCCTTTTTGACTGACATGACCGCCCAAACGGTTCCGCAAAGCAGCGTGCAGCAGATGCGTCGCGCTATGGTTGGCGCGGACAGCATCACGGCGCACGACATCGATGGAAAGCGCAACGACATCGCCAACCGCAATTTCTCCGGTTTCAACCTTGGCATGATGCGCATGCAACCGGCCCAAAGGTTTTCCTGTGTCGGCAACGGCGGCGCGCAGACCTTTGCTCGAACTGATGGTTCCCGCGTCACCATTCTGGCCGCCGGATTCGCCGTAAAAAGGCGTCTGGTTGGTGATAATCGTTACGTCATCACCGGCGCTGGCGCTATTCACTTCGGCGCCCGCTTTTATCAGGGCCAGAACCTGTCCTTCGCCTTCGGTCGCGGAGTAGCCGGTGAATTCGGTGGAGCCAGCGCGCTCTGCTATATCGAACCAGATATCGTCGGAGGCCTTTGCTCCTGAACCCTTCCAAGCAGCGCGCGCCATTGTTTTTTGGTTATCCATGGCGGCATCAAAACCGGATTGATCGATACCAAAACCCTGTGCGCGCAAGGCGTCTTCGGTCAAATCATACGGGAAACCATAAGTATCATAGAGTTTGAATGCGACATCGCCGGACAACGTATCGCCCGATTTCATATCCTTGGTCGCTTCATCAAGCAACTTTATGCCTTTGTCTAATGTCTGCCGGAACCGCGTTTCTTCCTGCCGTAAAGTTTCTTCAATCAATGGCCGCGCCCGCAGCAATTCTGGATAAGCCACGCCCATTTCTGCCACCAAGCTGCCGACCAAACGGTGCATCAAAGGTTCTTTTGCGCCCAAGATATGCGCATGCCGCATCGCCCGGCGCATGATCCGGCGCAGCACATAACCGCGCCCTTCGTTGGAGGGCAGTACGCCATCGGCAATCAAAAAACTGGTCGAACGCAAATGGTCAGCAATAACGCGGTGGCTTGCCTTCTGTTCGCCTTGCGCTTTGGTTCCCGTCATTTTCTCGGATGCCTCGATCAGCGCGCGAAAGGTATCGGTGTCATAGTTGTCATGCACACCCTGCAACACTGCGGCAACACGTTCGAGGCCCATGCCGGTGTCGATGCTTGGTTTGGGCAGATCGGTTTGGCTGCCATCTTCATGGCGTTCGAACTGCATGAAGACCAGGTTCCAAATTTCGACAAAACGGTCGCCGTCCTCATCCGCAGATCCCGGAGGGCCGCCAAATATATGATCGCCATGGTCATAGAAAATCTCGCTGCACGGACCGCAGGGGCCAGTGTCACCCATTGACCAGAAATTGTCATTGGTGGCGATGCGGATGATGCGTTCTTCCGGCAATCCGGCAATCGTGCGCCAAAGGTCAAACGCTTCGTCATCGGTGTGATAGACGGTTGCGGTCAAGCGGTTTGGATCAATGCCCCAGACTTTTGTCAGCAATGTCCACGCATGCGTGATCGCGTCCGCCTTAAAATAGTCCCCGAAAGAAAAATTCCCCAGCATCTCGAAAAACGTGTGATGCCGGGCGGTATAACCAACATTGTCGAGATCATTGTGCTTGCCGCCTGCACGAACGCATTTTTGACTGGAAACCGCGCGCGGAATCTCGCGGCTTTCCAGCCCGGTAAATACATTCTTGAACGGCACCATCCCGGCATTGACGAACATCAATGTAGGATCGTTATACGGGACCAATGGCGCGGATTGCACCACATCATGCCCGGCAGCCCCAAAATAGTCGAGGAATGCGCGGCGAATATCGTTTGTTGAGCTCATAATCACGCGACTTAGGCGACCATTATGCCTGCTGCAAGTGCGATATGTCGTTTAAACAAATCGGTCATGCATACGCATAAGCGCCGCCTTTTTCGAGTGCAGCCTGATAGCCCGGCATCGCATGGATCATTTTTACAAACGCAGCGAGTTTTGGCATTTTGGCGCCATATCCCTGTGCCACCGCTATTTCTGCTGGAAAGATCATCATAATATCTGCGCCCGTTAAGCTGTCTCCGACGAAATAACCAGACGGCTGAATGCTGTCTTCCATGAATTGAAAGTGGCTTTCGAGTTGCTGATCGATACGCGGAGTCAACGGTTGCGCGGCGTCGCCAAGGCGCGACGTATACAAACGCAGCAGTATCGGCGTCATCGCAGAGCCTTCGGCGAAGTGCAGCCATTCCAGATAACGGACATGGTTGTTGGTGCCGCGCGCGGGCACAAGATGTGCGCCGCCATGACGCTCACACAGATATTCGGTGATAGCGCCGGATTCGCAAACCAACTTGCCGTCATCCTCAATCATCGGCGATTTGCCGAGCGGATGCAGCGCGGTAAGGCTGGGCGGGGCCAAGTTTGTTTCTGCATCGCGCTGGTGATGTTGAATTTCATAAGGCACGCCAAGTTCTTCGAGCAGCCAGAGAATACGCTGCGAACGGCTGTTGTTTAAATGATGGACGGTCAGGGTCATGCATTCTTCCTTTTCAAAATCCGGCTAAACGCAGCCTTGGGTCATAATTGAAGCAATTTCACAGGCAAGCTTGGTTACCAATATGGCGGTTGCGGCACCAATGTCACGCATTGGATTCAATTCGGCAATTTCTGCCCCGATTATGCGCGCCTTGCTTGGGTAATATCGTCAAAATCTCACGCAGCCTCAGATCTTCAGGCCGGAATGCGCTGACCTTGAGCAGGATGACATTACACCAGTACATAGCGCTCTTTCCGTTCGTCCTGCCTCCCGGTGGGTCGATGTCGAAGGACGTGACAAGCAACCTGTACTTCGACAAGCTCAGCACGAACGGTTCTTGTTACACTCAAATATCATGATGCTCTAATAGGTCCCGCCCTTAAATCGATGCCGTTATAAAATGGCCCGCCTCGGGGTGGGTCGAGGCGGGCCAGCGTTCGATCTTTCAGGCGAAAGACCGCACACTTCACTCCAAGGGGGAGGAGGAAGTTTAAAACTCGAACGACGTTAGAATTTAGATGTCGGTATCGATTTCGGATTCGGTTTCCGTGCCGTCATCCGGTCCAGGACCAACGAGCATTTCTTCCGCCACTTCATCAACCTTGCCGCGAATGGCAGCTTCAAGTTTGGCAGCTAGCTCAGGGTTTTCGACCAAGAAAGTTTTGGAATTCTCCCTGCCCTGACCAATGCGGACCGAGTCATAGCTGAACCAACTGCCGGACTTTTCAACCACACCGGCTTTCACACCCAGATCAAGCAATTCGCCGGTTTTGGAGATACCCTGACCGTACATGATATCAAATTCGACCTGCTTAAATGGCGGAGCGACTTTGTTCTTCACCACTTTCACGCGCGTCGCATTGCCGACGATGTCCTCGCGATCTTTGATCTGGCCAATCCGGCGAATATCAAGACGCACCGAAGCATAAAATTTGAGCGCATTGCCGCCGGTTGTTGTTTCCGGCGAGCCATACATGACACCAATTTTCATACGGATTTGATTGATAAAAATAACCATGCAGTTCGAACGGCTTATCGAACCCGTAATTTTGCGTAGTGCCTGGCTCATCAACCGGGCCTGCAGGCCAACATGGGTGTCGCCCATCTCGCCTTCAATTTCAGCACGCGGAACCAATGCTGCCACCGAATCGATCACCAAAATATCAACCGCGTTAGAACGCACCAATGTATCGGCAATCTCCAAAGCTTGTTCGCCCGTGTCGGGTTGCGACACAATCAGATTATCGATGTCGACGCCCAACTTTTTCGCATAAGACGGGTCAAGCGCATGTTCCGCATCGATAAACGCAGCGGTACCGCCTGCCTTTTGACATTCCGCAATCACATGCAAGGTAAGCGTCGTTTTACCCGAGCTTTCCGGACCATAAATTTCAATGACACGGCCCTTCGGCAGGCCGCCGATACCAAGTGCAATGTCCAGCCCCAAAGAGCCCGTCGAGATTGCCTCAATATTCATGGCCTCTCTGCTGCCCAGCTTCATTGCAGAGCCCTTGCCAAAGGCGCGGTCAATTTGCGCCAACGCAGCTTCAAGGGCTTTTTCGCGATCACTATCTTTCATTTTTGCCTGACTTCCCGGTTCTATCACTTTAAGATTTACAGCCATTTTCCCACTCCTTAGCTCTGTTTTGTGAAGACCCACCCGGATCGTCTGAAACAGTTTGTATGCTATTTGTTCTAATAGAACAAGAGTAGAACGAAATTATTTATTCTTTTTTTATCAATCGGTTTTTGCTGCAAGCGCGTCGCGCACGGCTTCTGCGATTTGTTGCACCGAAAACGGCTTCGGTAAAAAGTACACATTTTCCAAATTGATCGATTCCCTCAACTGCTCTTCGGCATAGCCCGACATGAACAGGATTTTTACATCGCCGTAAGTCTCGCGCAATTTTCTGGCCATCGCCGGGCCGTCCATATTGGGCATCACGACGTCAGAAACGATGAGGTCATAACGTTTTCCTTCGGCAAACAGTTGCACGCCTTCTTCGCCGTCACGCGCCGTTTCGATGACATAGCCTTGCCTAACCAACGCGCGTTCGGCCACTGCGCGAACCATATCCTCGTCTTCCACAATCAGCACCCGGCCGCTGCCCCACAGGTCACGCGGCTTTTCGGCCGGACGTTTAGCGGGAACATCAGTGTCGGCAGGCTTACCGATATGAACCGGCAAAAATATATCGAACCGCGTGCCTTTGCCCATGACCGAATCGGCAAAGATGAACCCTCCGGATTGTTTCACGATCCCATAGACCGTCGACAATCCTAAGCCAGTGCCTTTACCCACTTCTTTGGTGGTGAAAAATGGCTCAAATATCTTGCTCAGATTCTCCTTGGAGATCCCGGTCCCGCTATCGACGACTGAAAGCTGCACATAATCGCCAATTGGCAGAATATCGCTGCCCATTGCGCGAACTTCCCCTTGCGATATCGGCTTGGTCGAGATCGACAGTACGCCGCCGCTTGGCATAGCGTCACGTCCGTTTACCCCCAGATTGACAATAACCTGTTCCAATTGCCCGGGATCGGCGCGCACGGTTCCGGTACCACGGCCATGATGCACCTCCAACCGAACCTTTTCGCCCAGCAACCGCTTCAGCAAATTGGAAACTTCCGCCACCACATCGGGCAATTGCAATATTTGTGGCCGCAACGTTTGTTGACGGGAGAATGCCAGCAATTGCCGCGTCAGGCTGGCCGCGCGGTTGCTGTTGTTTCTGATCTGCTGGATATCATCATAATCGCTATCGCCGGGTTGATGGCGCAGCAGCATGAGGTCGCAGTAACCAATGATCGCGGTCAATATATTGTTGAAATCATGGGCAACACCGCCCGCCAATTGCCCAACCGCCTGCATTTTGGTCGCCTGCGCCACTTGCCGCTTTAACTTTGTTTCCTCGCTATTGTCCTTCAATCCGATCAATACCGATGCCTCGCCAAGCCCGCGAACCCCCGCTATCGACAATGCAATAACCTCGTCTGGTTGATCCTTCAATCGAACGGCAATGTCGCCTGACATTGATTGGCCGCGCGCATAACGGCGAATACTTTCCGATACCGCAGCTTTGTCTTCATTGATTACCAGATCGCCGGGATAGGGCGGCAATTTCTCAACCGGCATATCAACAACGCGCGCAAAAGCTTCATTGGCAAACAGGAAACGGCCGTCGCGGTCGACCAACGCCAATCCCAGCGGCAGCGTCGATAGCAATTGTTCGACATGGCTGAGCGCAGAGGCGCGGTCGGTTGTTGCCCCGTCATCATCAACCGCCAGCAACATTGACGCACCTTGTTGGCCAGCCCCGCCCAGCGGCACATGCATCAACCGCACAGGCAAGCCCTTTCGCCCTTCGCGTTCAAAGAATATCCTGCCTTTTTCATCCATTCGCATGAATGCCGCAAGCTCACGTCCGATGATGTTGCTATTTTCTGTACCCGTCGACCGCAAAGCAAAGGCCGCATTTGCCGAGCGGACACGGCCATCTGCGCTCAACGAAACGGCCATGATGCCGGAACCGGACATTGCATAACCGATCCTTCCCGAAATTAAATCAGCCGCCCGCGATTCGATGTCGCGTTTTTCCAGCGGCGCAAACCACCAGAGCAGATATTCGTCACCTGCGCCCGACCGGATTGCTTTGACCGTGTATTCAAACTTGTTGTGGCGCAAGCCTTCGGCTGTTGCTTGGCCATCGCGCCACGCCGCACGCGCGAGTTCGGTCAGCATCTCGCGCCCGGCTTCATCCACCGCAATATCGGGGGGTGCGCTTAACCCCTCAAACCACTGCGTAAACAGGCTGTTGGCGCAGACCAATCGCCCTGCTCTATCACTGATTGCCACCGCCGCGCCCGATAAAGAGGCTGCCGTCCGCGTTACCGACCAATCGGGCGGAATCGTTCCTGCGGCAATCGCCGCCGGGGCATTTTTGCGGGCATATTCAATATATGCCCAAAAGCTAATCTGTGCTGCTGCAAAACCGGCTACCAATCCCAAATTCCGCGTGGCCAGCCAAATCAATCCCAGCGACAGCAGCCCTGCGGCGACGAGCATCAGCACCAACTTACGGTTCTGGGCGCTTTCCTCCGCCCCGTCCCCACCAAAAAGCTGCAAAGAAGTTGGTGTGGACAGGCCGGTCAATTGAAATCCTCGTTATGTTACCAAATGCGAACCCGCTTTTCGGGAGCGAGATATAATACTTCGTGCCGTTTTTGGCTGGAACGCATCAACGCATTTGTCAAGGTTTGGTAATAGCCGGGCACGTTGTTCGGATGGACAAAGCGAGCCGGTGATAGGACGTTGGCGCAAATTCGCTACGATATTTTCGCCAAGTGTAAATTCATCTTTTATTTGCTCGACCGGCGCCGCCATTTGCGAACCAGCATCCAACGCCACAGGCTTGCCGCCAATACATACCCAATAGAGGCGCTAACCACCGCAATGATCGCCAGTCCCGCGAGCATAGCAGGCGCTGCATCCGACAGCAGCCACGTGATCCATTGGGAAAACGATGCATTGCTCTCTATCAGCACCTGAAACCTGCCGACATCCGCCCCAAGATGCAAAACCTTGTTACCAATATAGACCGAAGCGGCAAGGATGAACGGCGTCGTTGCCGGCATGCTTAAGAACGTCATGGCGGCGCCCAAAGGAACATTGGCACGAACCGGCAAAGCCAACAGCGCTACGCCAGCAATTTGAACGCCGGGTATCAGCAGAAAAATGCCGACCAACAGTCCCAAAGCGACGCCGCGCGGCACTGAACGCCTTGTAAATCGCCACAACGCGGGATGAAACACGCGCTTGGCAAACGGCCGCAGCAACGCGCTCTTTTCAAAGCTCTCGCGCGTTGGCATTTGCTTGTCCAGCCACGTTGGGATTTTCTCAGCCTTTTTCACGCATCAATCGCCCTTGTTCGCGTTTCCAGTCACGTTCTTTTTCAGTCGCCCTTTTGTCGGGAGCTTTCTTGCCCTTGGCCAGCGCAATTTCTACTTTCGCCCTGCCGCGATCATTGAAATAGATCGAAAGCGGCACGACTGTCATCCCTTGCCGCATAACCGCTGCATAAAGCTTGTTTATTTCACGGCTGTTAAGCAACAGTTTACGCGGCCTTTTAGGTTCATGATTATACCGGTTGCCATGGCTGAATTCAGGGATGTTGGCATTAACCAGCCAGACATTGCCGTCTTTTACTTCTGCATAGCTATCGGCAATATTGCCCTCGCCAAAGCGCAGTGATTTCACCTCGGTTCCTGTCAACACGATGCCAGCTTCGAATTTGTCGGTCAGGAAAAAATCATAGCGCGCGCGCCGGTTTTCGGCGACCGTTTTGACTTTCACAAATGCTTCGGGTTTTGGTCGTACCATCAGAGTAGTCCTGCATTCTCCAACGCCGCATCAACCAGGCGGCAACTGTCTGCACTTGGCGGAGTCATGGGCAGGCGAAGCTCGGTTGGGAACCCTTCGATGATCCGCGACATTGCGTATTTGATCGGACCGGGCGATGCATCTGAAAACAAAGCCTTATGAAGCGGATAAAGCTTATCGTTCAGATCTCGTGCCAGATCATAATCACCCTTTGCACAGGCCGCCTGAAAATCGGCGCATAATTTGGGGGCAACATTTGCAGTCACCGAAATACAGCCCACGCCGCCGCTTGCGTTGAATGCCAACGACAATTCGTCGACGCCCGTCAGCAGGCAAAAATCCTTGCGGCAATCAAGCCGATGCTCCGTCACGCGCGACAAATCGCCACTCGCGTCCTTTATGCCGGCAACCGACGGTAACAAAGAAAGCGCCGCAACCGTTTCCGGTTTAATATCGGTCACCGTTCGCGCAGGCACATTGTACAGGATCAACGGCAAGTCATTCTTCTCGGTCAGCGCCGAGAAATGCGCGTAAATTCCCTCTTGATTGGGCCGGTTGTAATAAGGCGCGACCACAAGGCCTGCCGCTGCGCCGCATTTCTTGGAGAAATTCAAATGCAGCATGGCGTTGGTAGTGTCATTTGACCCACATCCTGCGATGATCGGTACCCGCCCCGCTGCCTGTTCGATACAAACCTCGATCACACGGTGATGCTCGGCATTCGACAATGTCGAGCTCTCGCCTGTCGTTCCGCAAGGCACAAGCGCGTTTGATCCCTGTTCAATTTGCCAATCGACAAGCGCGCGAAAATGCTTCTCGCTAAACGCTCCATCGCGAAAAGGAGTCACTAGAGCCGGAATTGAGCCGGAAAACATGGATTTTATTCCTTACATCGAGTCAAAGCGCGTCTATACATCACCGATTGGTTCAATTCAGCATCTGCTAAGGAAACATCCCTTAATATGTCTAATATGGTAAAGCATCTGATTTCGACAACCGCCTTCATTCTTCCTGCTATCGTTATGGCAGCGCCTGCACAGGCGCAACAAATTGAGTGGCGCAACGGCGTTGGTAACGGCCAGATGGTTGTTCCCACCAGCCAGGTCGATCCCAGTCAAGGCAACATTCCCGCAGCGTTACAGCGTTGGCGCATGTTAAGCCAGACCGGAAACTATAGCTTCGGCGAATATGCGTCGTTCTTGCTGACATACCCCAATTGGCCGGACGAAAAAGTCATGCGGCAAAAGGCAGAACAAGCCATTGACCTCAACAGCTACTCGCCGTCGCAAACAATTGCGTATTTTGAACGATTGGAGCCGACCACAAATACCGGACGGGCAAAATTTGCGATCGCACTGGCTGCGGCGGGCGACAAGGCCCGCGCCGAAAACTGGGGCCGCCGGGCTTGGCGTGAGGGGCCGCTTACCGATGACGACGAGGCACGCATATTGAGTTGGATGGCGGCTAAGTTGACCGCAGACGATCATGATGCCCGCACCGACAAACTGCTTTGGTTAAAGGCGACACGCGCCGCAGAGCGGGTCTTACCGTATACATCGAACGCCCGGCGCAACGCATTTGCGGCCCGCATTTCGCTGAAGAACGGAACGGACAGTAATCTTGCATCACTGGGCAACGCAGCCAATGCGGATTCCGGCTTATTGGCTGACCGCGCGATGGCACTACGGGCGCAAGGCAATGGCTGGGCCGCCCGTGAATTGATCGCAAATCGCAGCGCATTGCTGCTGCCGCCTGCCGATACCGAAGAGTGGTACGAAGTTTTGCTCACTATCGCACGTGAAGCCGCCAATGATGGCCAATATGACATGGCCTACCGGATTGCATCACGCGTCGACGATGGCATTGCTCCGGGTAAAGCGGTGCGCGACCAATCAATTGGCGTGCGCGATGATTACACCAGCCTGACATGGCTTGCCGGAACTCTGGCGCTGAACAAACTCAACCGCCCAAAAGATGCGGTGGGCATGTTTGAACGCTACAGCCAAGGCGCAAAATCACCGCAGACCCAGACTAAAGGATATTATTGGGCCGGGGTCGCCGCCAAACGCGCGGGTGACGTCACGGCGGCAAACGGCCATTTTGAAAAAGCTGCGCCGTTTTATGACCAATTTTACGGTCAATTAGCGAGCGAAGCCTTGGGCCGCCGCATTAGCGCGACCGGCACCGTAGCTACAATTCCGGCATTGCCCTCCGTCGATTCATCCTCGGTATTTCAAGCAGCGAGATTGGCTTCGAGATTTGGTGACCACAAGGAACAGACGCTTTTTCTGCGCGCGATTGCCAATTCAATCCAGTCAGAACGACAATATATCGACGCGATTAGCCTTTCCAAAGCAATCGGCCGTCCGGACTTGTCAGTCATGGCGGGACGCAATGCCCGTATCGATGGCCATAGCAGCTTGATACCTTATGGATTTCCCACCGTATCCGTTCCTGCTGGTCATAACCACAACTGGACGATGATCCACGCCATCACCCGGCAAGAGAGCCAATTTGACCGAGAGGCCATCAGCCACGCCGGCGCTCGCGGTCTGATGCAGCTAATGCCGGGAACGGCGAGGGAAACGGCGGGCAAAATTTCGCTGGGCTATAGCCGCGAATCGTTGACCGACGATCCAGATTACAACGTAAAACTGGGATCAACCTATATTCAAGCGATGATGAACTATTTCGGCGGCAGCTACCCGCTTGCGGTGGCGGCATACAATGCCGGTCCCGGCAATGTGAACAAATGGCTGCGCGCCAATGGTGATCCGCGAACTGGTTCGATCAGCATGCTGGATTGGATCGAGCAAATCCCGATCTATGAAACCCGCAACTATGTACAACGCGTGCTCGAAAATGCGGTTGTCTATGATTTGCAGCATCCCGACAAAGCACATATCGAGGCGGCTTATCCGCTTAGCGCCTATCTTGGAAAATCTGTTCCTGGATGATTCGCCTTCGGCCTGAACGCAAACTTGCAGAACGCAGCAATCCTATCACTCCGGCAGGATATGATGCATTGCGGGCGCGCTATGTGGAACTGTTCGAGGTCGAGCGGCCAAGGATGGTTGAAACCGTAAGCTGGGCAGCAGGCAATGGCGACCGCAGTGAAAATGGCGATTACATCTATGGCAAAAAACGCCTGCGCGAAATTGATGGCGAAGTGCGGCATATTTCAAAGCGGATGAAAGCGGCCAATATCATCGACCCGGCGCAGCAACCAGACAAAGCGCATGTCTATTTTGGGGCAACGGTCGGGCTGGCCGACGAAAATGATAATCAGCGCACAGTGACAATCGTTGGCGACGATGAAACTGACACAGATCAAGGATTGATCGGGTGGAGCGCGCCGCTTGCCATCGCCCTGCGAAAAGCCGCCATTGGCGATTTACGAACGGTCAGCCTGCCATCGGGCGCAAAAGAATGGGAAGTTATTTCGGTAAGTTATCCGCCGAAGGACGGCTAGGTTGTGTTAACATTCAAGTAATAAGATACAGAAAAACATACACTTCGTCATTCCCGCGAAGGCGGGAATCCATCACCTGAACTCGAATTTTCCGCAAGTTGGCTTAATTTTGACAGGCCAGGTGATGGATTCCCGCCTTCGCGGGAATGACGAGACTTAGGTGTTATTGTTGGAGAGCATTGAATGTCAACACAACCTAGAGAGTGGGATGACGTTGGAGTAGAGCATAACCCCCTCTCGCTTAGTCCTCTGCTCGTCGAAGGACGTGACAAGCAACCTGCCCTTCGACAGACTCAGGGCTACGGTATTGGATCAACTTAATGTCACTGCAGCCTAAAGCAGCGCAAACTAATCAAACGCCTGCTTCGCCAACTCTGCTATCTCGCCAGTAACTTCCGGAAAATCTTGCGGCACGTGCGATTGCAATTCTTGTAAGATATGCCGCAGCACCGCGATCCGTGCTGCCTTTTGATTGTTGCCGTCAATCGCCGTCCACGGCGCCCAGCGGGTATCGGTTTGCGCAAACATCTCGGCAAATGCCGCAAGATAATCGTCACGCTTTCCCCGATTACGAAAATCTTCAGCGGTCACTTTCCAGCGTTTTGACGGATCAGAAAGCCGTTCTTTTAGCATCTCATCCTGCGCCTCTTGGGTGACATGCAGAAAAATTTTGATCAGCTTTGTGCCGATTTCCACCTGTTGCGATTCAAATTCGTTGATCTCGTCATAACCGCGCCGCCATTCCGCCTCGCTGCAAAATCCTTCCACCCGCTCCACCAAAACGCGCCCATAATGGCTGCGGTCAAGAATGTGGATTTCCTCACTGCGTGGTAACTTGTTCCAAAACCGCCACAGGAAATGCTTGTCTTTCTCTTCGGCTGTCGGCGCGCTGATCGGGAAAACTTCGACATAGCGCGGGTCCATATTGGCGGTCAGCCGCTTAATCGCGCCGCCCTTACCGGCTGCATCCCAGCCCTCAAAAATGATCAGTGTGCGGCACTTGTGCAATATATGCAGCGACTGTTGCTCCGCCAATTGCTTCTGCAATTCAGCCAAGTCTTCGGCATAGTCGCCGTCATATTTTTCGCCAGCTTCAAATTCGGAAAGATCAATACTCATCATCGTCTTTGAGCATCATTCTTCAGTGCGAACAAGCCGCTGAATTCCCTTGTTCCCAATAGGGACAATCACGCTTTCGGTGCTTGTTCCACAATCCGGATGTTGAGTTCGCGCAGCTGCTTGGCCGAAACAGGGCCCGGCGCGCTCATCATCAGGTCTTCGGCTTTTTGGTTCATCGGGAATACGATGACTTCACGAATATTCGGTTCATTGGCCAGCAGCATCACGATCCGGTCGATACCCGGCGCGCTTCCGCCATGCGGCGGTGCGCCAAATTTGAAGGCGTTGATCATTCCGGAGAAATTTTCATCGACATCGGCCTGCGTGTAACCGGCGATTTCAAACGCTTTGTACATTATTTCAGGGCGATGGTTGCGGATCGCGCCCGAAGATAACTCCACCCCGTTGCAAACAATATCATATTGAAATGCAAGGATATCGAGCGGATCCATGGTTTCCAGTGCTTCCATTTCACCTTGCGGCATTGAGAATGGGTTGTGACTGAAATCAACCTTCTTGGCTTCTTCGTCATATTCAAACATCGGAAAATCAACGATCCAGCAAAATTCGAATGTTCCTTCGGGAATAAGATCCAACTGTTCGGCGCACCGGGTTCGGGCGGCTCCGGCTAGTTTAACCACTTTATCTTCCTTGCCAGCAGCAAAGAAACAGCCATCATCTGGACCAAGCCCTAATGCGGCATACAAAGCGAGCATCGCCTCTTCGCCGTGGTTTTTGGCGATTGGCCCGCCAAATTCTCCGCCTTTTCGCGTTACATAACCAAGGCCGGCATGACCTTCACTGCGGGCCCACTCATTCATATCGTCAAAGAATTTTCGGCTCTTTTCGGCGGTCTTTGGCGCAGCAATGGCGCGGACGACGCCGCCCTCGCCGACGATCCGTTCAAACAAGCCAAAGCCGGATGATCTGAAATGGTCGGTGACATCGTTGATGATAATCGGATTGCGCAAATCGGGTTTATCGTTGCCATATTTTAATATCGATTCGCGGTAAGGTATGCGCGGAAACGGCATGGCGCTGACTTTGCGGCCATTGGCAAATTCTTCAAAAATGCCATGAAGGACTGGTTCAATCGCGTTAAAAACATCGTCTTGTGTGACAAAGCTCATTTCAAAATCGAGTTGATAAAATTCGCCCGGCGAACGGTCGGCCCGTGCATCTTCATCACGGAAACATGGCGCTATTTGGAAGTAACGGTCAAACCCGGCCACCATCAACAGCTGTTTAAACATCTGCGGCGCTTGCGGCAGCGCATAGAATTTGCCGGGATGGATGCGGCTTGGCACCAGATAATCACGCGCACCTTCAGGTGATGACGCGGTTAGGATTGGTGTTTGAAACTCGGTAAAGCCTTGATCAATCATTCTGCGCCGCACGCTGGAAATCACATTTGATCGCAATACGATGTTATTGTGCAAGCGTTCCCGCCGCAAATCCAAATAGCGGTATTTAAGCCGGGTTTCTTCGGGATATTCTGCGTCGCCAAATACCGGCAATGGCAATTCGTCTGCGGTTGATTGCACGGTCACTTCGCGGGCGCGCACCTCTATGTCGCCGGTTGGCAAATTGGCATTCACCGTTGCCGCATCCCGCGCAACGACTTCGCCGGTAATCGTTACAACCGATTCGCTGCGCGCTCTATCCAACACCTTAAACGCCTCGGAATCGATATCCGTTACAATTTGCGTCAGGCCATAATGATCGCGCAAATCGACAAAAAGTAACCCGCCATGATCGCGTTTTCGGTGGACCCAACCTGAAAGACGAACCTGCTGGCCGACATGATCAGCACGCAATTCTGCGCATTTATGGGTACGATAGGCGTGCATAAGATAATATCCGTAGATTGGAATGTGCTAAAATTGGAAGCTGTGCGCTACACAAGTCACCGTCCCCTTTGTCAAGCCGTGAATGACTGCTAAGGGCTTCAAACATGAAAATCCTTCCACTGATCACCGATAGCAATCAACTCGCCGAATTTTGTAGCCGTCTTGCAAAGGCGCCTTATGTAATCGTTGACACCGAATTTATGCGCGAGAACACTTATTATCCCGACCTGTGTCTGGTGCAATTGTCCGATGGGCAAGAGGCGGCGGCAGTTGATCCCAAGGCTGATGGCATTGATTTGAAACCGATGCTGGACCTGCTGACCGACAATGAGGACATATTAAAGGTGTTTCATGCTGGCGGCCAGGACATCGAAATTTTCTACAATCTAACCGGCCGCACCCCGCACCCGATGTTCGACACCCAAATTGCCGCGATGGCATTGGGCCAGGGCGAACAGGTGGGATATTCAAATTTGGTTGATCTGTGGCTGGGCATTCAAATCGACAAAGGCGCCCGGTTTACCGATTGGTCGCGGCGGCCGCTGGATAAACGCCAACTTGATTACGCCGTTGCCGACGTTACCCATCTTGCGGTGATATTCCCGATGATGCTGGAAAAATTGAAGGAAACGGGCCGGGGTCAATGGCTGGACCACGAGATGGAACGGATTTCCAACGTCGAAAATTACCGCAACGACCCGGAAAAAGCCTGGGAAAAAGTGAAAGTGCAATCGCGCAAACCGGAAGTTCTCGGCCGCGTAAGAGCGATGGCCGCATGGCGCGAGATTGAGGCCCGCAACAAAAACATTCCGCGCGGCCGGATCATGAAGGACGAAACTCTGGGCGACATCGCATCGCATCCGCCAAAGTCGCAATCCGAATTGCCAAAGGTTCGCGGCCTTTCCCCCGCCTGGCGGGACAATGAAATCGGACAGCGGCTGATGATTGCCATTAGCCAATCGACGCCGATTGACCGGGACACCATATCTGAACGCAATCGCACCGGAACCGGCGGCGGAAAAGAAGGCGCGCTCGTCGCCGACTTGCTCAAATTATTGCTCAAGATCCGTTCGCGTGAAATCAACGTCGCATCGCGCCTGATCGTCAAAGCCGAGGAACTGGAAAGATTGGCGGCGGGCGAACGGGACGGGCTGCAACTGCTATCGGGGTGGCGGTTTGAACAGTTTGGCAGGGATGCTCTCGATTTGGTCGAAGGGCGGCTCGCTTTTGCGGTGGTTAATGGCAAGCTCCAGATGACACGCACGCTAAAAGAAGAATAGCGCCGCCGCTGCGGTAAATTTTACGCCAATATTCGCTTTACCAACCCCAGACTGACCGGAGCATTTTCCGCAAGTGCCAGCGCGTTGGCGTCGCGCGCAAAGTTTTCGATGTCGGCGTAGCGCCGGTTGATGCGTCGCGCGACATAGTTAAGCGCTTCGATCCCAATTGCCGT
>JAYUPJ010000172.1:0-17053 GCA_043760195.1 Sphingomonadales bacterium
CTTGTTGCGCGTTACGCCGGTGCAATGACATTGGGGCTGCAAGGCACGTTGGTTTCAGGAAAGCCGCTGGACGCTATAAACGTAGCTGCAACGGCCAAGCATTTTCTTGCTGATGGCGGCACGGCGGACGGCCGCGATCAAGGGGATGCAAGGATCAGCGAAGCCGAATTGGTGGCAAAACACGCGCAGGGCTATCCCGCCGCGATTAATGCGGGTGCGCTTACCGTCATGGCGAGTTTTTCAAGCTGGAATGGGGAAAAACACCACGGCAATAAATCGCTGCTTACCGATGTGTTGAAAAAGCGGATGGGCTTTGACGGGTTGGTCGTTGGCGACTGGAACGGGCATGGCCAGATACCGGGTTGTTCGGCAACAAATTGCCCGCAGGCGATTAATGCCGGGGTGGATCTGCTGATGGCACCCGACAGCTGGAAAGGGATGTTTGAATCCACACTAGCAGCCGCAAAAGACGGCAGCATCCCGGTGACGCGCATCAACGATGCCGTGCGCCGGATCCTGCGGGTAAAGTTTAAACTGGGTTTGATGGGCGCCGCGCAAACACAGCGCGGCAACGTTGCATTGGTTGGCGCGCCCGAACATCTGGAACTTGCCAGAGAGGCGGTTTCCAAGTCGCTTGTGCTGCTTAAAAATGACGGTGCAGTTTTGCCAATCCGCAGCGGAGCCCGCGTGCTGATCGCCGGGTCGGGCGCTGACAATATGGCCATGCAGGCCGGCGGCTGGACGATCACTTGGCAGGGGGGCGATACCAAAGCTGCAGACTTCACCAACGGACAGACTATCGGGCGCGCGATTTCCGATGCTGTGCGGGCCAATGGCGGCAATGCCCTGATTTCGGCTGATGGTGGTTTTCAGGTCAAGCCTGATGTTGCCGTGGTTGTCGTGGGTGAAAAGCCCTATGCCGAATTTGAGGGCGACGTGCCCGATCTCGCGTTTCGCATGAAGTCTGGCGAAGAGGAATTGATCGCACGTCTGAAGTCACAGGGCGTGCGTGTCGTTGTCTTGTTTCTGTCGGGCCGGCCGATGTTTACCGGCAAGCTGATCAATCAGGCTGATGCCTTTGTCGCCGCGTGGTTACCTGGCACCCAAGGCCGCGGGATTGCTGACGTGCTGGTGGCGGGTGCGAATGGCAAGCCGCTGCGTGATTTTACCGGGCGCTTGCCCTTTATGTGGCCCGCAGACGCCCGCGCGCCAATTGCTGACCCGCTATTTCCTGTTGGCTATGGCCTGACCTATGCCAGCAGTTCTAAGCTCGGGCAGGTTAATGAAGATGCACGCGTCGATCTCGCATTGCTGAGCCACGCCACAAACTTTGTAGTGCGCGGCAAAGCCCCTGCACCGTGGCGGCTGGACATTGACGGTGCGATCAGTACGCGCGCTGTGGACCTTTCCGCACAAGAAGATGCCAAGCAGTTCATTTGGAACCGGGAGGGGGCGTTTGCGATTAACGGTCCTGCGGTCGATCTGGCGCAGTTTGAAGCTGGTTCGGCGTTGCTGATTGATTGGCGCATTGATCAACAGGCCGATGGTGCGATCAAGCTTTCGTTCGGCGAGGCGACGTTAGACATGCGCGGTGCGGTTGGGACAGTGCCTGCTGGCACCGTCCTGCAAACACGCATCCCATTGCGATGCTTCGCCGCAGCAGGCGCGAAACTGGGCGCGGTGAGTTCGCCTTTTCGGATTGCAGCGCCGAAGGGATTTGCTACGACTATACGCGACGTTCGGATAGAGGCAGCAGGCGGAGATATCGGCTGTCCTGCTAAGGCTGGTAATTAAGGGGGAGAGAGAAAATGGCAATTCAAACAAATGCAGAAGTGGCAACAGGGGCAGACGACACGCATATTGATGCGCCGCAATTGCAGCTGTTCGTCATGGGGTTGTTTTTCATTTTTGGCGGGATCACCAGCCTTAACGACGTGATCATTCCGAAGCTGAAAGAACTGTTCACGCTCAACTATACGCAGGCAATGCTTGTCCAGTTTTGCTTTTTCTTCGCCTATGCGGTGATTGGTATTCCAGGAGCGCGCCTGATCAAGAAAATTGGTTATATGCGCGGCGCAGTCGCCGGGCTGGTGACCATGATGCTGGGGTGCTTGCTCTTCATTCCGGCCAGTCAAACCGCGACTTACGGTGTATTCTTGCTCGCATATTTCGTGTTGGCGAGCGGAGTGGTAATCGTGCAAATCGTTTCGAACCCGCTGATCTCGCTGCTTGGCAAAGCGGAAACCGCACACAGTCGTCTAACCTTTGCTCAGGCTTTCAACTCGCTCGGCACAACGGTATTTCCCTATTTCGGTTCTATCTTGATCCTAGGTGGATTGGCCGCGGTCACCGCCGATCAGCTCTCCGGCGTTGAACTTGACGCCTACCGCACGGCCGAGAGCCAAGCGATTGTAAACGGCTATCTGGGCATTGCCGTTGCTCTGGCGGTCGTGGCCGGCGTGGTTTGGATGTTCCGCAATGCGCTGAAAGGCGAAAAACATGAAGCAAGCGAGGGCCTTGCCGGTCTTGACCTGCTCAAACGCCCGCGTTTCGGGTTCGGAGCGTTGTGTATTTTCCTCTATGTTGGCGCTGAAGTCGCCATCGGTTCGTTGATCGTAAACTATCTGATGCAGGCGCACGTAATGGGTTTGGAAGAACAGGCTGCCGGCAAATTGATCGGCCTGTATTGGGGCGGGGCGATGGTCGGGCGGTTCATCGGTTCGGCTTTGCTCCGCATGGTCAGTCCGGGCAAGCTGTTGGCGACCGCCGCCATCGGTGCGATCACACTGATCCTAATCTCCACCCTGACGACAGGAGCGATATCGGGTTACAGCCTGCTTGCCGTCGGGTTGGCCAACGCAATCATGTTCCCGACGATCTTTACACTGGCATGCGAGAAATTAGGTGCCCGCGCCGCCGATGGTTCGGGTATCATCAATGTCGCTATCGTGGGCGGGGCTGTGGTCCCGCTATTGACGGGCATCATTGCCGATCTGACGGGAAGCTTGGCATTGGCTTTTGTTCTGCCGATGGCCTGTTATGCAGTCATCGCGGCCTTTGGCGTTTATGCCCGCCGCCCGGCTTAATACACTGGGCCCTCATTTTGGTTGAACCAAAATGAGGGCCTAGATTGTTTGATTTTACGCGATTTCTTAATCATCAGATGATTCCATCTGATTGGAAATCACTCTAACCGGCGGGGCATATTGATCAGCAGTATAGCTGCGACGATCGCTAGCCCCGCCAACAGGATAAACAGAGCGTCAAAGCCATAGGCTGGAACTAATGCCAACGTCAGCCAAGGCATAATCAGCGACGGGACGGTATTGGTCAAGTTAAACAGGCCAAGGTCGCGCCCGCGTGTTCGGGGGGCTGGCAATACGCGCAGCGTCTGGCTTGAATGTAGGGCAAGGAAGATGCTGCTCGACAGGCCAAAAACGACATAGCCTGTGATCGCGAGCGGCAAGTTATTTGCCGCTGCCATCATCAACAAGCCCGCAGCAGCGATACCAGCGCAGATACCGAGCGGCAGGATCGGGCGGTCTGTGCGGTCTGACCAACGCCCGACCATCAAAGTGACAAAGACGGCCATGCCCAGCACCACAGCGAAAATCGCCGCGACATCATTGTCACCAAAGCGCGGAGCAACGCTGCGAAACCAGAGCAGCAAAAACGCGAAGAGCGACGCTTCGGCGATCTGGACAAGCAGGCGGGCTAGCCACATTCTGATTACGGCGGCACGGCTGCCGCGTGTATTTTCCTGATCTTGATCGCCCGGCTGCTTGCCTTCCATCAGCTGCGGCATTGCGGCGGGACGGCCGAGTATCAGCACCGGCGTAACCATCAGCATGACGAGTAGCGCCACGATCACCAAGCGGTCGCCCCCCGCCGCGATGCCCGGCAAAGTAACCAGCGCGCCCGACAAGGCACCCAGCGCAGGAGCAAACGCCAGCAAGCCGCCGAGCAGCCCCTTTTGCGAATCCGGCACGCAATCCCCCGCCCAAGCAGCAAGCGGCGCGAGCATCATGTTGAGGCCAAGCTGCCAGAACATGATCAGGAGGATCAACATATTCGGGCTAGTCGCAAACTGCATAGCTGGCAAAAGCACGCTGGAGAGAATCAGACCCGCCACGATCCAAGGCCGCCGCTTGGCGTTACGGTCGCTTACCCATCCAAACAGGATGTTGGCGATGCTGGCAGTGATCGCACCGGCAAAGCCCGCATAGGCGAGCAGGGTCAGCGCATTATCTCTCCAAATCATCGTTACCTGAACCGGTAAGAGTATGGTCAGGAACGGCACATAAGCAACAGCCCCGCCCGAAACGGCGAGGGCATATAGATACAGAAAACGCTTCGACTGCTGCGCAGCCTGGGTGGCTTCAGCAGCCGACATTGCCGCGCGGTGCCGCTGTACTGCCGCGAATGATTAGGGTGCTTTCTGTGACCACCGGCTGCTGCATCACTGGTCCGCTGCCATTCACGATAAGCAATTCGACAGCCTTTGAGAAAGTCGCCGCGATAGGCTGATCAATGGCGGTGAGCGGCGGGTCCGCAAACCGCGCGACGGGTGAATTGTCAAAGCTGATCAGGGATAGATCGTCCGGGACTTTAAGCCCCAATTCGCTTGCAGTTTCCAGCGCAGCCAGCGTCATCTGGTCGCTGCTGGCGATGATTGCGGTCGGGGGGGTATCAAGGCGCAGCAACGCCCGCGATGCTATTAAACCGCTGGCGTGACTAAAATCTCCGCGGGCGTACAGACCTTCATAGCAAAGCCCTGCCGCCTCCATCGCCTGTTGCCACCCCAGCAATCGCCAATCCGAAAGGCTATATTCTTCTGGCCCGGCAATAAAACCGATGCGCTTATGCCCAAGTGCAACCAAATGTTCGGTGGCGGTTCGGGCCGATCCTTCATCGCCCATCGTCATCGCAATGCCCGGGCCTGGTACAATCGATCCAATACGCGCAAAAGGAATCTTCCGCTTCGCCAACAAATCTGTGATCTGTGCGTTCTCCGAATGCGGCGGAGTAAGGATAACCCCGTCTGGCTGTAGCGCGGAAATTGCAGCCCCCAGTTCGCGTTCGACATGGTCGTTATGGGTATCAATCAGCTCGAATATCATCCGGTAGCCGTGTTCGGCACATTTTAGCATACCGCCGAGCAGCATCTGATCGACCCAGTCGCTGCCCTGCCGTGCTTGCCAGTCGGCAATTGTGCGTTCTCGGTCGTTGATTGCAAGGATCAGGTAGGACCGCGAACCGCTCATCCGCTGTGCCGCGATCGAGGGCACATATCCCAACTTGTCGATCGACGCCTGCACCATTTCTTTCATCGCCGGACGGACATTGGGTTCGCTGTTGATGACGCGGCTGACGGTTTGCAGAGACACTCCTGCATCGGCTGCTACATGCTTGATGGTAACTGCTTGGTGGCGTCTTGCCATTACTCAACTATCCCCTGTGACGCCTTTCATGCAAGAAAGCCCGCTTTCCCTGTCATCCTTGCATTGATAGATGCGAATCCAGTCAATCAAAAATTCTGCTGGAGCAACATTTTTGATAATCCCCTTGTCGTTATTGTCTTCGGACAGTTTGCCGCCAATGGCAAGGTTCGCCATGATATAAAAGGGCTTATCGAATGGCGCCAAGGGATTTGATTTTGCTCGCGGAGAGCCCGTTCGCCACTGGTCCGGCTTGATTTCCCAATATTGCTGGCCATCCAGATAGAAGCGCATCAGCCCTGCGCCCCATTCAAACGTCCAGACATGAAAGTCATCAGAGGGAAGCGCGTGATCGGGCAGAGCAACGCGCGTCGCGATATGCTCGTTCCCTGGTGCTTTGTCGCCGAAATGGATGGCACTGATCATGCGGTTTTCGCCGACATTGCCTTTGCAGTCTTGGCAACTGGCACCAAGGTTGACGCCTTCGAGAATGTCGATTTCACCGGATAAAGGCCACGGCCCATAATAATCGCCGGCTGGCATCATCCAGACCGCAGGCCATGTGCCCTGGCCCTTGGGAACCTTGGCGCGGAACTCGATCTTGCCGTACTGCCAGCTTGATATGCCGCGTGTACGAATTTTCCCCGAAGTAAAGGGCTGGATAACATTCGGATTGGGCATGGGCGCGATTTCGGGCGGGCGGTCCGGGCCAGTAAACCGTTCCTCATGGGCTATCAGCTTAAGAAAGCCGCCGGTAATCTGGATATTCTTTTGCCGGCCAGTATAGCACTGCCGTTCGTTGTTGCCGCCGCCCCAACAGGATTTTTCTGGCTTCCATTTCTTGCGGTCAAGTTTTTTGCCGTCAAATTCATCCGACCAGACAAGACCCCATTCGGGCGGAGCACTTTGTGTTTCCGCCTTGGGCTGAGCGGCGACTTGGAACGGTATCAGAAAGGCCAGCAGCGGCAGTAGCCGAATCTTCCACATGTTTAGCTCTCCTCCAATTCGTCCCGTACCGATCACAATCGTCACTGGCTACCTTCTCTAACTGCTTTGCACCCAAACGAAAAGCGGGCTTCGGTCATTTGACCAAAGCCCGCTTTTTTTGTAATGAAGCTGTTCACTCTAACTTAGAAGTCGAACCGCGCCAAGAATGTAAAGCGGCGGTCATTCCGGAAGGCCGAGCGTGTTGCCCGCGTTCCTGTGAAATCGATCACTTGGCTGGTGCGCGTCACTTCATCGAGCAAGTTGACGCCCTGCACACCCAGTTTCACGTGTTTATTGACTTTGACGAAGATCGAGCCATCCAACTGCCCCGTGCTCTCGCCGTAAATTGGCGAGAATGGGAAGATAACATCGCGCGGTGTCTGAACAAATTCAGACCGCCAGTTGTAAGCCAAGCGGAAGGACAAGGGGCCCTTCTCATAAAAGCCGACGGCGTTGACCGAGTGTTTTGACACACCCGCCAGCGGCAGGCCGCCAGAAAGCGGGCTTTGCTCTGAACCAAGCGATGCGTTGCTGAAATCATTCGCATCAACATAAGTATACGTCAAACCGGCACCCAAACCGCTCAATATGCCGGGCAGGAAATCATAGGTTTGTTGATACGCTACCTCGACACCCTTCAGGGTGCCGCCATCGGCGTTGACCGGCGTGTTGAAGATAACATCCGTTACTCCTGCCGACGTGCTAAACGGGCGAACGACGGCGCCGCCATTAACGATATTTTTTAGATCCTTTACGAAGCCGGAAAGGGTCACCGAGCCAACGTCGTCAAAATACCATTCGAACGAAAGATCGTAGTTCATCGATTCTACGGGGCGCAGGAATTTGTTGCCTGTGTTGATTCCAAGCAACGGACCAGTGGCCAAAAGTCCGCCAGCAAGCAGGTTATTGGTGTTGTCAAATGCGCTGCCGCCCGATGCGAACACAGACAGATCTGGCCGGGAAATGCCCTTGGATGCTGCGGCGCGAACCAACATGCCATTGCCGAAATCAAGCTTAGCGTTGAAACTGGGCAGCCAGTTTGCATAGCTGATATTGAGCGGATCGGAAATAACCTGGCCCGTGAACAACGCGGCGTAATCGGTCTGGCGGGCGGGTGTCAGGCGGCAATAACCAGGCACAGGTGTGATGTTATTCGCAAAAATGAAGGCACATGAGCCCTGTACCTCTGCCAATTGGACCACGCCATCGCGGTTGCCATTATTGTCGAAAAATTCTGGTGTTGGTAATTTGAACGATCCCCCGCTTCTCACGTTCGTGTTTACATAACGCAGGCCGATATTGCCGCTGAGTTTCGCTTCTCCGAAGTCTGTGCCAAAATCGACGCGGAAATATGCACCGGTAGTGCTTTCCTCAACGTCCGATATTTCACCCACATTCCAAACACCGCCAGGCACATTGCTACTGCGCGCTGAAATCGGGAACCACGCGTTCGGTGTGATGGTGTAGGCGGTGATTGCACTGGCCTGCGTCCGGATGGCACCGCTCAAATAGTCAGCGACCAGATTGTCGCCGCCAAAGAAAAACGCCGATCCGTCACCAAAAGGAGTCGGGCTGTTGCCGCGCTGGAAGCCATCGCCAAATGGGCTGCGGACTTGAGCAGAATTGGGGAAGTCGCGGACATAAGCGCCGCCACAACCAAATGCCTGAAAATCACTACAGCTCCAATTGCCACCACGACCAGTCCATGGCGCACCTAGGTTGCCCCAGTTGGAAAAGTTTGAGCTACGTGTTACGCGGCTGCGATCACCCCAACGTGCGCCAAAACGTGCGTTTTTGAAGAAGCCTTCCTCGCTGATGTCATATTCAACATCGGCGCGCATGGTGGTCAAGTCGCCTTCATTCTTCACTTGGTTGTCGATCAAGAACCAATAAAACGTCCGCGTTGGATCATTAAAATAGCTGGAAGGTGATGTTGTGCTGCCGGGTTGGAGAAACTCGACTTGCGGCGTTTCGCCGCTGTTGTCGATCCGCAGATCGGTATAGGTCTGCATCGCCGAAATGAAGCCGTCTTCGGTGCGATCCGATTTGATATGCTGCACTTCAAAATTGAAACGCAGCTTGTCGGTCGGATTGAGTTTGATGTGTGCCGAAAAATCTTCGGTTTTTGCCGTATCCTCACGTTGGAATCGAAGCAACTCGGTTGGAATACCGAAGCCACCGTTGAACGGCTGACGCTGCGTCAATGTGCCCGATACGAACTGGTTGCCATCAAAGGTGGCAGTGGTTCCGGGAACCAGAATCGGGAACAACGTATCATCATTCACCAATGCCAGAACAGCAAATTCATTCAACGTCGCATCGGTTTCTGCGCGCAGATATTCAAGCGTCACTTTCGCACTGCCGTCATTGCTTTGCCACTGGCCGACAGCCGAAAACGCATTGCGATCACGGGTTAGATCAGTTGTGCGGACGCCTGCACCCTTGGGCACAAACACGGCATTCGCAGGAGGGAAGTTGGATGCGTTCAGGGGTGTGCCACCACCGAATCCGTTTGGCCCAACGGGGCGAACGCGGAAACAGGAACCGGTCAGCGACCGATCACGAAAGCAAGGATCGGTGATCTGCGAAGCGTCGGTGCGTGTCGCCAGTTCTGACTGGGTGTACGACAGTTGCAGACCAAAAGTGCCGACTTCGGTTTCAAATGTGTTTGATCCCAGGATGGAAAAACCGGGCGACCATTTTTTCGCCAGATCTCCGTAATTGCCCTCAATAGCGCCGGCAATATGCAGTCCGGGATTGTTCAGCGGCTTGCGGGTCACAAGGTTGACCGAACCGGCGATGTTGCCCTCGATAATGTCGGCGGTTGCGTTTTTGTAAACTTCAATCCGGCCAACCAATTCGGGCGAAACATCGTTAAACGACAATTCGCGCCCGCCAGTGGCCGAGAAAATATCGCGCCCGTTAAGATGGGAGGCCACATAAGGAAGGCCACGAATAACGACGCCCGAACCTTCAACCGAAAAACGGTCAGGGTCGTTGCGCTGTTCAAACCGCGAAATGTTGACGCCCGGCACGCGCTGCAGCGCCTCGGCGACCGAACGATCGGCCAGTGCGCCAATGTCTTCAGCAGAGATAACATCAACGAATGTGTCGGCGTCGCGCTTGACTTTCTGCGCGGTTTCCAGTGCTTTGCGATAGCCGGTGACGACAATGTCGTTTTCCTCGGCTGCGGCCTCAGGAGCTTCAGCCGTATCGCCGGTGGTTTGCGCAAATGCAGGCTGGGCCGCAAAGGCGCATAACGCTAGGCTTGAAGCCGTCGTCAGTGCAATTAAGCGCTGCGAACGCGACGCTCCGATAATGAATTTGCGAGCCAATATACCCTCCCTGGTGTGTGTATCCGAGTTTAATTCCCAGACTTCCGATCATGCATAACGCCAATTGAGAGCGTTCACAAGACTGAAAATGAACGTTCACAATTTGCGTTATTGCTTTATGTAACCAACCATATCATGAAGGAATAGCAAACCATGGCGATTGAAAATATCATAATTGTCGGCGGCGGAACCGCTGGTTGGATGGCCGCTGCGGCTCTCTCGCGCCTTCGTGTGGGTAGGCAAGTGGCAATCACGCTTGTCGAATCGGAGGAAATCGGCACTGTCGGCGTCGGCGAGGCGACGATTCCGCCATTCCTGGATTTCAACAAATTGCTCGAAATTGACGAAGCCGAAATGCTCGCCGCCGTCCAAGGCAGTTTCAAGCTGGGCATCCAGTTCGTCAATTGGGGCAAGCTTGGTGACAGCTATATTCACCCGTTCGGCAATTATGGCTATCAAGTCGACGGAATTTCTTTTCACCATGTGTGGCATAAATACCATCAAGCTGGCGACAAACGCCCCATCCAAATCTTTAACATCGAGACGATGGCTGCCCATTTCGGGCGTTTCGCGCGCACCGAAGATTACCAACGCGAAGATTTGCCGCCGGTTAACTATGCGTACCATATCGACGCCGGACGTTACGCGCGCTTTTTGCGAAAATATGCCGAGGCCAGAGGCGTCGTGCGCCGCGAGGGCAAGGTCGGCGATGTCACGCTTGATGGCGAAAGCGGTTTCGTATCGTCGATTACCATGGACGACGGGGAAATCATCAAAGGCGACCTGTTCATTGATTGCTCCGGCTTTCGCGGAATATTGATCGAGCAAGCATTGAAGACCGGTTACGACGATTGGTCCAACTATCTGCCCTGCAACCGTGCGGTGGCATTACCATGCCTGCGCGAAGACGGTAGCGGCCCCTTGCCCTATACCCGCGCCACTGCCCATTCGGCAGGCTGGCAGTGGCAGGTGCCACTTCAACACCGCAACGGCAACGGCCACGTCTATTGCAGCAGTTTCATGGACGATGATGAAGCACATGATATCCTCGTCAAAAACCTCGCTGGAAAGCCGGGTGCCGAGCCCAATTTCCTGCGTTTCACTACCGGCAGGCGAAAGAAGTTCTGGAACAAGAATGTCGTTGCCCTTGGCCTCTCAAGTGGTTTCATGGAGCCGCTGGAATCGACGTCGATCCACCTGATCAATACCGGTATCAACAAACTGATCGCATTATTATCGCTCGACGGGATCACGCAGGCGCAGGAGGATGCATTCAACCGGCTGACCGGCAAAGAATATGCGCGCATTCGCGACTTCCTGATCCTTCACTATAATACCACCAAGCGCGACGACAGTGAATTTTGGAACTACTGCCGTAATATGAGCGTTCCCGAAAGCTTAACGGAAAAGACCGCGTTATTCCGTTCCAATGGCCAGATTTTCCGCGAGGATGATGAGCTGTTTACCGAAACCAGCTGGGCTGCGGTGATGATGGGCCAAGGCATTATGATGGGCGGGCATAATGCCATGGCGGATGGTTTGAAAGAACCGTCGACCGCGCAAGAGCTCGATGGAATTGAACAGTCGATCCGCTTTGTCGTGCAGCACATGCCGGAACACGGGGACTATTTGAAGAAATACTGCCCCGCGTCGATGTGATTTGTAAAAAATATTCAGGAATGTGTCCGCGTGGCCCCGGCGGATAGGACCCCGCGCCCGCCTAATCCGCGGCAGCCTCGATCCGCACCAACAATGCCTCGACCTGCACCTGCGCGCCGACCTCGGCATTCAGCTCCGCCACCACCCCGTCGAACGGTGCGGTCAGGCTGTGCTCCATCTTCATCGCTTCGAGCGTGAGGAGTTTCTGGCCCTTGGTGACGGTATCGCCCGCTGCAACCTCGACCGCGATGATACGCCCCGGCATGGGGGAGAGGATGGTGCCGGAGGCGGCGGGGCCTTCATGAGAACCGCGTTGTTGTTCCAACGAAATACGGAACATTGCCCCATGTTCGAATGCAATGACACCATCGTCGCCATGCAACTGGCCCGCACGACGCCAACTCTCGCTGACCAGCGCGTAGTCATCTTCGGTCACCTCCACCGCGGCTGACTCTCCATCTACAACCAAGCGGTATGTGTTTTGCGAGGAACGATTTAGGCGGAAACCGCGCATCTCGCGGATCATTTCAAACGCCAAATGGCCCTTTTGCCCGCCCACATAGGTGTCATTTCCCAGCGACGTAGCCGCGATCTGCAAGGTCAGGTCACTTGGCTTCGGCAGGGCAGTAAGCATATCTACATTATCAGCGATAAAGCCCGTTTGGACATCCCCGCTCCGGACCGGCGGCTGATCGAGCAGCCGTTTCAAAAACCATGCATTGTTGCGAACCGGCTGCATTGCAACTTCCCCACACGCCTGAGACAAGCGACAGATTGCTCGCTGCCGATCTTCCTCATGTACGATCAACTTCGCGATCATCGGGTCGTAGAAGGGCGAGACTTCGTCGTCCTCCTCAATGCCGGTATCGATGCGTACGTCGTCGGGAAGGACGAGATTAAACACGCCGCCCACACTAGGCAAAAACCCCTTCGCCGGATCTTCCGCATATAACCGCGCTTCGATGGCATGGCCGTTGATGCTCAGCTCATCCTGCTTTTTAGGGAGCGGCTCACCGCTTGCCACGCGCAATTGCCATTCGACCAGATCGACGCCGGTGATCTCCTCGGTCACCGGATGCTCCACCTGCAACCGTGTGTTCATTTCCATGAACCATATCCGGTCGGCGCGCAGGCCTTCGGACGCATCGGCGATGAATTCGATTGTGCCTGCGCCGACATAATCGACCGCTTTCGCCGCGAGGACCGCGACCGCGCAGAGTTGTTCGCGGGTCGCCTCGTCCATGCCCGGCGCGGGGGCTTCTTCGATCACTTTCTGATGGCGGCGCTGGAGCGAGCAGTCGCGTTCGAACAGATGGACGATGTTGCCGTGGGTGTCGCCGAAGACCTGCACCTCGATATGGCGCGGGCGCTGAATATATTTTTCGATCAACACATGCGCGTTGCCGAACGACGCGGTGGCCTCGCGCTGGCAGCTGGCGAGCGCGTCGGCGAAGTCGCCTGCGTCCTCGACCTTGCGCATCCCCTTGCCGCCCCCGCCCGCGACCGCCTTGATAAGGACGGGATAGCCGATTTCGGCGGCGCGTTCACCAAGGAACGCCGGGTCCTGGTTTGCGCCCATATAACCGGGGGTGACGGGCACACCCGCCTCAGCCATCAATTTCTTGGCCGCATCCTTCAGCCCCATCGCGGTGATGCTGGCAGGAGCAGGGCCGACCCAGACCAGCCCCGCGTCGATCACTGCCTGCGCGAACTCGGCATTTTCGGAGAGGAAGCCATAGCCCGGATGGATCGCCTCCGCTTTCGTCACGAGCGCAGCGGCGATGATCTTCTCACCCACCAGATAGCTCTCCCGCGCCGGAGACGCCCCGATATGCACCGCTTGATCCGCCTGCCGGACATGCAGCGCCTTGGCATCGGCATCCGAATAGACCGCGACCGTGCGGATGCCCAACGCGCGCGCGGTGCGGATGATCCGGCACGCGATTTCGCCCCGGTTGGCAATGAGGAGGGATTGGATCATGTGTAGTTGTTTCGGCTTTCGGACAAGTAAGGCAAAGTTTAATCGCTAGGCGCGCATCTAAGAAAATGGGTAATAACGTCCTCGTCATCAGCAGATATAAATTTCGCCGAAATCGCATTTTGTTTTACTAACGAATCATCCGGGCGCCCAAATATCAAAACCCGTGCCCCGCCATCTAGAGCTGCATAGTGGGTGTCGCGCGAATATGTATTCTCGCTACGATCTTTATATTTTTTGAAAACAAAATGTTCTACAAATTCATCTTCAGTACCGAAAGGACGAAAGGTGTTTTTGTCGAAGTTAATCTGAAAAACTGCTTGACCGGGCTCGACCCGGCAGGCGACATCGGGTCCCGCACAAAGGCGAATTTTTTCCGCCTTACAAAGCCAATTGCTTGAACGGTCCCAAACGGCCATCCCTGCACCATAAACTGAGGTTGAACAAAGTACTGCCGAAATTAAGCTGGCTAACAATATTCTATTTCGAGACATTTTCTTGATCCTCGCTTCAAAAATTCACATCCGGAACACCCCAAAGCGGGGCGCCTCCTCAACAGGCGCGTTGAGCGCCGCCGCCAGCGCCAGCCCCAAAACATCCCTTGTCTGCGCCGGGTCGATAATCCCGTCATCCCACAGCCGCGCGGTGGCGTGATAGGGGTTGCCTTCGTCTTCATATTTCTGGCGGATCGGGGCCTTGAAGGCTTCGGCCTCCTCGGGCGTCCATTTCTCGGCGTCGCGGTGGACGGTCGCCAGCACGCTCGCCGCCTGTTCGCCGCCCATTACCGAAATCCGCGCATTGGGCCAGGTGAACAAAAACCTTGGCGAATACGCCCGCCCGCACATGCCATAATTGCCCGCGCCAAAGCTGCCGCCGATCAGCACGGTGATCTTGGGAACGCTCGCGGTGGCGACGGCGGTGACGAGTTTCGCACCGTGCTTGGCGATGCCCTCCGCCTCATATTTGCCGCCGACCATGAAGCCGCTGATGTTTTGCAGGAACAATAGGGGTATGCCGCGTTGCTGCGCCAGTTGGATGAAATGCGCGCCTTTGAGTGCGCTTTCGCTGAACAGCACGCCGTTGTTGGCGAGGATCGCAACGGGCATGCCCCAGATATGCGCAAAGCCGCAGACGAGGGTGGTGCCGTACAGCGCCTTGAACTCGTGAAACTCGCTGCCGTCCACCAGTCGCGCAATCACTTCGTGGACGTCATAAGGCGCGCGGACGTCGGCGGGCAGGATGCCGTAGAGTTCTTCTGCGTCGTATTTGGGTGGGCGTATACTCCCCTCCCGCGTGCGGGAGGGGTTGGGGGTGGGCAAGTACGACGACTCAGGCCCACCCCTAGCCCCTCCCGCAAGCGGGAGGGGAATATGCGAAATAATATCCCTGACAATCGTCAGCGCATGTTCGTCATTTTCCGCAACATGATCGACCACGCCCGATTTACGTCCGTGCAGGTCGCCGCCGCCCAGATCCTCGGCGCTGATCTCCTCGCCCGTCGCGGCCTTCACCAGCGGCGGGCCAGCGAGGAAAATCGTGCCTTGATTGCGCACAATCACGCTTTCGTCGGACATCGCGGGGACATAGGCTCCGCCCGCGGTGCAGCTACCCATGACGCACGCGATTTGCGGGATGCCCTTGGCGCTCATATTTGCCTGATTGAAAAAGATGCGCCCGAAATGGTCGCGGTCGGGGAAGACCTCGTCCTGATGCGGCAGGTTCGCACCGCCGCTGTCGACCAGATAGATGCACGGCAAGCGGTTGGTCTCGGCAATTTCCTGCGCGCGCAGATGCTTCTTGACGGTCATCGGGTAGTAAGTGCCGCCCTTCACCGTCGCGTCGTTGCAGACGATCATGCACTGACGGCCAGACACACGGCCTATGCCAGTGATGAGGCCTGCGCCGGGCACTTCACCGTCGTACAGGTCGTTTGCGGCGAGCTGGCCGATTTCGAGGAACGGCGAGCCGGGGTCGAGCAAGCGTTCGACGCGTTCGCGGGGGAGGAGTTTGCCGCGCGACGTATGCCGCTCCCGCGACTTCGCGTTCCCGCCCAGCGCCGCCTGCGCGACCTTGGCCCAGAGTTCGTCCCGCAGCGCTCGGTTATGCGCGGCGTTGGCGCGGGCTTTCTCATCGTCGAGGTTGAGCGCGGTGGTTAGGGTGGGTGCGCTCATATCCGTCCTTCTCCCCTTGAGGGCGTGGAGGGATCAGTCTCCCAGACTGATCCGAGTGGCTCCACGGGTTGAGAAGAGTTAGCAGCTTGCTGCTTACTCGAAGCTGGGTGAGGGGTGGCAGCCGCAAAACGGCTGCGCGAGGCCACGCCTCGCCCCCCTCGCCAAGTGCCGCTAGCAAGCAAGCTTGCAAGCTCTACTTTCCTCCCCCTCAAGGGGGGAGGAGTTTGCACGCCCCTCAACATCCAATCAACTCTCGCCCAATCAGCATCCGCCGTATCTCGTTCGTACCCGCGCCAATATCAAGCAACTTCGCATCGCGGTAAAAACGCTCAACCGGCCAGTCCTTGGTATAGCCCGCACCCCCCAGCGCCTGTATAGCCTCATTGGCGACCTTCACGGCATTTTCGCTGGCCAGCAATATCGCGCCTGCCGCGTCGAACCGCGTCGTCCGGCCCGCGTCACAGGATTTTGCCACGGCATAGACATAAGCCCGCGCCGAATTCAGCGCGACGTACATGTCGGCGATTTTGCCTTGCATCAACTGGAAGCTGCCCACCGATTTGCCGAACTGTTTACGCTCGCGCACAAACGGTATTACGACGTCGAGGCAGGCCTGCATGATGCCCAGCTGAATTCCGGCCAGCACGGTGCGTTCATAATCCAGCCCCGACATCAATATGCCAACCCCGCCATTGACCGCACCCATGATATTCTCGTCGGGCACTTCGCAATCGGTGAAGACCAGTTCGGCGGTCGGCGAACCGCGCATGCCCATTTTGTCGATTTTCTGCCCGATGCAGAAACCCGGCATATCCTTTTCAATCAGGAACGTCGTGATGCCGCCCGAACCTTCACCGGTTTTGGCATAGACCACCAAAGTGTCGGCATAGGCGGCGTTGGTGATCCAGAACTTGGTGCCGTTCAGCACATAGCCGCCCTGTACCCTATCCGCCTTCAGCTTCATCGACACCACGTCCGATCCCGCGCCCGCCTCTGACATCGCCAAACTGCCGACATGTTCGCCGGAAATCAGCTTGGGCAGATATTTCGCTTTTTGCTCATCGCTGGCCCAGCGGGCGATCTGGTTGACGCACAGGTTGCTGTGCGCGCCATAGGAAAGCCCGACAGAGGCCGACGCCCGCGCCACTTCTTCTTGCGCCACGACATGCTCCAGATAGCCAAGCCCCAGCCCGCCATCCGCCTCTGCCACGGTAATCCCGTGCAGGCCGAGCGCGCCCATTTGCGGCCACAACTCTTGCGGGAACCAGTCGTCGGCATCGATCTTCGCCGCCAGCGGCGCAATCTTGTCATCGGCAAAGCGCGCAGCACTGTCGCGGATCATTTCGGCATTTTCGCCGAGCGCAAAATCAAAATCAGGGGTGGCGGGCATTGGCTTCTTTCCGATTGAAATAGGACTAACTGCTACCCGTAACTCCGCAATGAAGTCCAGATAATTGCAATTGGGCGTGCGCACGATCATGCCTT
>JAYUPJ010000173.1:0-2703 GCA_043760195.1 Sphingomonadales bacterium
TGGTGCAGTTCAGGGCATAGGCGGGTTCGGCGAATTGGGCCAGCAGCAGGCCGGCACAGAGGACTAGGGCTTTCCGCATGGAATCCTCCTGAATATCAAGGGTGTAGGATGCAGCGAAACCGGGCCGTTGGCAACTGTCTTGATCAGCGTCGCCGTGGTTTGCCGCCGCGCTGTCCGGGGCGGCCGCCGGTGGAGCGGCCACTGGATTTTACGGCGGTTTCAACCGCTGCCGCGACATCGGATTGCCGGGCCAGCGGGTCGTCGGCAATGGCAAGTTCGACCGCCTCCAGCCGCTTGACCTCATCGCGCAGGCGGGCGGCCTCCTCGAAGTCAAGGTTCTCGGCGGCTTTGCGCATTTTCAGGCGCAGGGCATCGAGATGGGCGGCGAGGTTGGGGCCGATCAGCGGTTGATCGACCTTGGTGGTGACGCGGGCCTGATCGGTGTCGCCCTGCCACAGCCCGTGCAGCACGTCGTCGACGTTTTTCTGGATCGTGGTGGGGGTGATGCCGTGTTCAAGGTTATAGGCGGACTGCCGTTCACGCCGCCGGGTGGTTTCGGCGATGGCGCGTTCCATGCTGCCGGTCATCCGGTCGGCATACAGGATCACGCGGCCATCGACATTGCGTGCGGCGCGGCCAATGGTCTGGATCAGGCTGGTTTCGCTGCGCAAAAATCCTTCTTTATCGGCGTCCAATATCGTCACCAACCCGCATTCGGGAATGTCGAGCCCTTCGCGCAGCAGGTTGATGCCAACCAGCACATCATACACCCCCAGCCGCAGATCGCGGATCAGCTCGATGCGTTCCAATGTCTCGACATCGCTATGCATATACCGCACGCGCAGCCCCGCCTCGTGCATGAACTCGGTCAAATCCTCGGCCATGCGCTTGGTCAGCGTCGTGACCAAAGTTCGGTAGCCAAGCTCCGCCGTCTTGCGGCATTCATTGATGCAATCTTGCACCTGATCTTCAACAGGCTTGATCTCAATCGGCGGGTCAATAAGCCCGGTGGGCCGGATCACCTGTTCGGCAAATACGCCGCCCGATTGCTCCATCTCCCATTTGCCCGGCGTCGCCGAAACGCTCACCGTCTGCGGCCGCATTGCATCCCATTCGTTGAACCTAAGCGGCCGGTTATCAATGCACGACGGCAGGCGGAAACCATATTCGGCCAGCGTCAGCTTGCGGCGATGATCGCCTTTTGACATTGCGCCAATCTGGGGGATGGTCTGATGGCTTTCGTCGACAAACAGCAGCGCGTTATCGGGCAGATATTCGAACAAAGTCGGCGGCGGTTCGCCCGGCAAGCGTCCTGTCAGAAAGCGGCTGTAATTCTCGATCCCAGCGCAGCTTCCGGTGGCGGCGATCATCTCCAAGTCGAAATGGGTGCGCTGCTCCAGCCGTTGATGCTCGATCAACTTACCTTCCGCTTCCAATTCTTTCAGCCGTTCGGTCAGCTCGAACTTAATCGCTTCGGTGGCTTGCTTCATCGTCGGGCCGGGGGTGACATAGTGGCTGTTGGCATAGACGCGGACGTTATCGAGCTTCGCTCCGGTTGTTCCGGTTAGCGGATCGAACTCGGCGATTTCCTCTATGTCATCGCCAAAGAACGAGATCCGCCAAGCCATATCTTCGTAGTGCGACGGGAATATCTCCAGATTGTCGCCGCGCACGCGGAAATTGCCACGCGCAAATGCGGTGTCGTTGCGCTTATATTGCAGCGCCACCAGCTTGCGGATCAATTCGCGCTGATCGACGCTGTCGCCCTTTTTGATATCGAAAATCATCGCCGAATATGTCTCGACCGAACCGATGCCATAAATACAGCTCACCGATGCGACGATCAGCACGTCGTCGCGTTCCAGCAAAGACCGCGTCGCCGAATGCCGCATCCGGTCAATCGCTTCGTTTACGCTGGATTCTTTTTCAATATAGGTGTCGCTGCGCGCGACATAGGCCTCGGGTTGGTAATAGTCATAGTAGCTGACGAAAAATTCGACCGCATTGTCAGGAAAAAAGCTTTTAAACTCGCCGTACAACTGCGCCGCGAGGATCTTGTTGGGGGCAAGCACGAGCGCGGGACGTTGCAACTGCTCGATCATTTTGGCCATGGTGAATGTTTTGCCGGAACCAGTGACGCCGAGCAAAACCTGATCTTTCTCTCCTGCCAACGCCGTGGTTACCAGCTCGCGGATCGCGGTCGGCTGATCTCCTGCGGGTTCATAATCGGATTGGATGCGGAATTTCTGCCCACTTTCCAACTTTGGTGGCCGCTGCGGTTTGTGGGGTATAAAGTTGCCGTCGGTTTCCGGCTCTTCCAGCCCGCGGCGAATAATGAGTTCTGACATTTATGCATTATGGCTATGATCGAAAGCGATGTCATCCCCAGACTTTCATCATCTTGGGCCCAAAGAGATTGCGTTTCGCGTGCAAGCAAGACATTATGCAATGCGATATAAAATGGGAGGGATTTTGAATGCGCAAATTTGTCTTGGCGGGTGCAGCCATGTTGGCCCTTGCGGCTTGTTCCGGAAAAAATGCTGATCAAGATGGCGACGGAAAAGTCAGCCAGGAAGAGATTAAGTCGGAAATGGCCGAAGGCGGAAAATTTGCAATGCAGCCCGGCGAATGGGAAGTGAAAATCAACTTTTCAAGTATCGAAGGCAAAGGAATTCCCGAACAAGCAAAGGCCGCGATAAAAGA
>JAYUPJ010000174.1:0-5987 GCA_043760195.1 Sphingomonadales bacterium
CGGCACAGTCACCGCCTCAATCGTCAGCAATTCTCCGCCAACTTCGGTCCATGCAAGCCCGGTGACCGCGCCAATCTGGTTTTCTTCCTCACCGATGCCGTGCTGATATTTGCGGACGCCGGAAAACTCGGCCAGATTTTCAGGCGTGATCGCGATGCCGGCCGCCTTGCCTTCCAATATCCGCCGCAGCACTTTGCGCGCCAGCTTCGCGATTTCGCGTTCCAGCGTGCGAACCCCGGCTTCGCGGGTGTAATAGCGGATCAGATCACGCAGGGCATCGTCGCTCAACGAAAACTCTTCGTCCTTCAATCCATGCGCCTTCACCTGCTTATCCAGCAAATGCCGTTTGGCAATTTCGAGCTTCTCGTCCTCGGTATAGCCTTCCAACCGGATGATCTCCATCCGGTCGAGCAACGCTTGCGGCAAGTTCATACTATTGGCGGTGGTAACGAACATCACATCGGAAAGGTCGAGGTCGACCTCCAGATAGTGATCGTTAAACTTGTTATTCTGTTCCGGATCGAGCACTTCCAGCAATGCCGATGCCGGATCGCCGCGGAAATCTTGACCCAATTTGTCTATTTCATCGAGCAAGAACAGCGGATTCATCGTTCCCGCTTTTTTCAGGTTGGCCGCAACTTTGCCCGGCATAGAACCAATATAGGTGCGGCGATGGCCGCGGATTTCTGCTTCGTCGCGCACGCCGCCCAACGACTGACGGATAAACTCGCGCCCACACGCCTTCGCAATCGACCGGCCCAGCGACGTCTTACCCACTCCGGGCGGGCCAACAAGGCACAGGATCGGCCCCTTCAGCGTGTTGGTGCGCGCCTGCACCGCCAGATATTCGACGATGCGGTCTTTCACCTTTTCCAGCGCAAAATGATCGGCGTCCAACACTTCTTGGGCCTTGGCAATGTCGCGTTTCAGCTTCGATTTTTTGCCCCAAGGAATGCCCAGCAAATTGTCGAGATAGTTGCGCACAACGGTCGCCTCGGCTGACATCGGCGCCATGCCGCGCAGCTTTTTTAATTCAGCCTGCGCCTTGCCCTTCGCCTCTTTGCTCAGCTTGATCGTATCGATGCGGGTTTGCAATTCGGCCAGCTCGTCGCCGCCTTCGCCATCGTCATTGCCAAGTTCGCGCTGAATAGCTTTCATCTGCTCATTCAAATAATATTCGCGCTGGGTTTTTTCCATCTGCCGTTTGACGCGGCCGCGAATTTTCTTTTCCACCTGCAATACGCCCAACTCGCCCTCCATAAAGGCAAAGGCCATTTCCAAACGGCGCAGCGGGTTTGCTTCGGTTAACAGTGTTTGCTTATCCGCCACTTTCAACTGGATGTTCGCGGCAACAGCATCGGCAAGCGCAGATGGATTGTCGATCTCACTCAATTGAACGGCGGTTTCTGCCGGCATTTTCTTGTTGAGTTTGGAGTAGTTATCAAACTGTTCGGACACGGACCGCATCAAAGCGGAAGCTTCCGGCCCTTCGGCGATGGTTTCTTCGATCACGGTGACCTCGGCCTCTACGTAATCATCACCGCGGTCGTGCAGCTGAGCCAGTTTTGCACGTTGCTTGCCCTCAACCAACACACGCACTGTGCCATCGGGAAGTTTCAGCAATTGCATGATTTGCGCCGTGACGCCGATATCATACAAATCGTCCATGCCGGGATCATCCTCAGCCGGATCTAACTGTGCCACCAGAAAGATTTCTTTGTCAGACGTCATCGCTTTTTCCAGCGCGACAACAGATTTATCGCGGCCGACAAACAACGGTACAATCATGCCGGGGAAAACAACAATATCGCGCAATGGCAATAACGGGAAAACCTGTTCCATAAAAACTCCAATATCGGACCAGCAGCGACGGCGGCCAATCCTCCGTCTTACAATATGTGGCTATTTACACCGCGTTCAATGGCTTTGCGACCGAATGGCGTAATATTCTGTGCAAAACCCCCGCGCGAGAGCTTGTTACTCGTACGTGGAGTGGGCTGGTGCCGCGACCGCTTCAGTGTAACTGAAACAGAGTTTTGTCCGCCATCAAAACGGCAGCTTGAAACCTGCTGGCAATGGCAGGCCGCTGGTCATTTTGCCCATCTCTGCGTTGCTTGCGGCGTCCGCCTTTTCCCGGGCATCATTGAATGCCGCCACGATCAGGTCTTCCATCATTTGCTTGTCACTCGGCACGATCAGGCTTTCATCAACCGCTATCCCGATAATCCGGCCCCGTGCGGTCGCCCGCACTTTGACCAGGCCGCCGCCTGAAACGCCATCAACCTCGATTTTGTCGAGGGTAGTTTGCGCTTCTTCCATTTGTTTCTGGATATTTTGAGCGGCATCTTGCGCAGCCTTGATCATTTCTTCCATGCTTTTCATGCGCGGGCACTCCGTTTGTCGTCTAATTTATCGCTATCAAGCAATTCCGCCTCTGGAAAGGCTGCGAAGGCGGCTTTGACCAATTGCGATTCCATGATCAAATTTCGTTCCGAATCCGCCTTCGCACGTTCCACTTCCAATATCGAAGGCGCAGCCTCCGCATCGCGGCGTAGTTCCAATTCCCAGCGTTCGCCCGTCACCTTCAACAGGGCATCACGCAATTCGCCATCAAAGCCGGGGACCACTGGCCCTGAAAGCTGATATACGAGTTTCGGCGGTGAAAACTCCACCACCCGCATCACATCGCGCAGTATGGATTCGAGATTTACGAAATTCTGTGCACCCAGCTGCTCCAACATAGCCGAAAAATCAGACGGCATTGATGAACTTGCCAATGGTGCTGCGGCTGGCGAATTTGCGCCGCCTGTAACGCCTGCTTCGCCAGAACCGTCCGCTTGAGCGGAACCAATAGTCGCCCCCTGCTCCAACAATCGGGCAAGTTGCCCCGGATCGGGCATGCTGGCACCGTGGATAACACGCAGCAGCGCCATGTCGCTGGCCTCCAATGCCATTGCCGCATGGCTCACCTCGTCATGCCCCTTTAGCAGCAATTGCCACAGCCGGTGCAGCATAGGAAATGACAGCCGCTCGCCATATTCCTCAATCGTATCGCGCGCCGATTGATCCAGCCCGGCATCATGCGGCGCGCCAATTTTGGACAGCGTAAGCCGGTGAACCTCGGACAAAAGCCCGGACATCATTGCCAGAGGCTCCACGCCAAGCCGGTATTGCGAGCGCGCCTCGGCCAGCATTGCCTGGGCATCACCGGACAGCAGCAATCCGAACAGCCGCCGCACCGCCGACTTATCCGAAAGCCCCAACATATCGCGAACCTGCGCCGCTGTCACCGTGCCGTCGCCGTCCATATCGGCATGAGCAATGGCTTGATCCAATATCGACAGCCCGTCACGCACAGACCCCTCGGCTGCTTGAGCAATCAGAACAAGCGCCTCTTGTTCGGCGTTCACTTGTTCCTTGCCGCAGATTTCGGCAAAGTGACTGGTCAAAAGTTCGGCGGTGATCCGTTTTAAATCGAACCGCTGACACCGCGACAATACCGTGATCGGAACCTTGTTAACCTCGGTCGTGGCGAACAGGAATTTCACATGGCCCGGCGGTTCTTCCAATGTTTTAAGCAGCGCATTGAATGCGTTTTTGGAAAGCATGTGGACTTCATCAATGATGTAAATCTTGTACCGCGCCGATACCGCAGAATATCGCACGGCCTCAATAATCTCGCGCACATCGTCGACACCAGTATGGCTGGCCGCATCCATTTCGATCACGTCGATATGCCGCCCCTCGGCGATTGCCACGCAAGGTTCGCACACCCCGCACGGCGCAATCGTCGGCCCGCCCTGCCCATCCGGCCCAATGCAGTTCAGCGCCTTCGAGATCAGCCGCGCCGTCGACGTTTTGCCGACACCGCGCACCCCCGTCATCAAGAAAGCATGCGCCAGCCGGTCGCGTTTGATCGCATTGCCCAGCGTCTGCACCATCGCATCCTGCCCGATCAGCTCGGCAAAAGTCTGCGGCCGATATTTCCGCGCCAGCACCCGGTAAGCCGCGCCGCCGTTTTGACCGGACGCCGCAGGTGCAAGTTGCGGCATATCCAGCCCGAGCGACAAACCGAGGCCCAAAGCATCATCGGGCATATCAGGATCGCGCATCGGCGCGTCATTTTCTGGTGAATCAGACATAGTGGACAACGTTACATGCCGCCGCGTTTGATGTCGAAGGGAAGTTGCGAGCGAAGGCGTAAATTTAATCCAACATGGCCGGGTGCCGAGAACGCCCAAAACCGCCCAAGTTGACACCTAGTTGACAAGGTTGACGCCCATTTTGACATTTTGCGAAAGAAGGGCGTTCTATTATTTCCTACATCGTGGTTTTTTGTAGGATATTTTTTCGCCGATTTTCGGGGCGAAGGATAGGTTGCTGGCCTCATCCTTCGACATCGACCCGCCGGGAGACAGGACGAACGGTGGGGGAGCTACTGAATGAAACACAAACCGTTCGTGCTGAGCCCGTCGAAGTACAGGTTGCTTGCCACGTACTTCGTCATCAACCCACCGGAAAACAGCCCGAACGGTCTTACCCCATTCAAATGCTTTCCCAATTTACACCGCCAACAATGTCAAAGAGCCAGCCCTGAAATAGCGGCCAAGCCCTGTGTTCCCAGAACAAATCCTACATTGCAAGCGGTTTGACGTGGGCAATATTATGCAGAGCGATAGAGCGTTAGAGCGCCGTCATCCTGAACTTGTTTCAGGATCCATCGATCCGCAAGACCGGCTGTAACTGTGCCAGGATAACATCCGAAATTTAAGCCAGCCCCATCACCGCGATCCTGCTTTACGCCTTAATATCGTGCCATTTATTTCACACGAAGACACGAAGAAAAAGAAGGAAAGAAGAGGTCGGGCGCGGCGGCGTCTTATTTTCTTTGCGTGCAAATCTTACCCCCTCTGCGTCTCTGCGTCTCTGCGCGAACAAAATTATTTCACGCAGAGACGCAGAGTTCCGCAGAGGCGCAGAGATGTTTGGGGAGGCAACTGGGTGATTGCGCGAGTGAATTGAGTGAGGAGTAAAGGGGGTATTGCACCTGTCACCGTAATTCCCAAAATCTCGGATATCAGATGACATGAACCAACAATTGTGTAATAGAATACATATGCAGGCAAAGGAACACAGTATGACACAAACCTCTACTATGACCATTCGCATCTCACCAGAGATAAAGGCACGTCTTGGCCAACTTGCAAATGATACGCGGCGCAGCAGGGCCTTTCTGGCTGGTGAAGCCGTTGCCGATTATGTTGACCGTGAACTGGCAATTGTCGAGGGCATCAAACGCGGGTTGAACGATTTAAAAACAGGTCGGCTTGTTACCCATGAATCCGCAATGGACGAACTGTCAGACGCAATTAGGGCCGCTGCTGCTTCGCCGAGTTCATGAAACGACCGGTATTATGGTCACGCGATGCGCTTGATGATCTGAAGCAACAAGTTGTTTATATTGCCGCCCATGATCCCGCTGCGGCGGAAAAAGTTGTTGCCCATATCCGCTTGACCGGTGAACAGCTTTCGGATTTTGCGACGGGGCATCAGGGCCGCGTTAGTGGCACATATGAAAAATCCGTACATCGCCTGCCTTATATTATTGCATATTCGCTCGCCCCGCATCAGGGCCAAGAGGCAGTAGCCATTTTGCGCGTGATCCACACGTCGCGCGATTGGAATGAAGACGATTGGCCTGAATAAATCACGCCGGTGGAATTAGCCAAACAACACTTTATATGGCCTGAATTGCTGTGAAATACGGAGACAGAATTACGGTGACAGTGCGCTAAACTTTTCATTGATGCCGTCCGTCCTCCCTGCCATCCAGCAATAAGATAACAGCAAAAATAATTAAGTGCACTGTCACCGTAACTGTGTCATCGTAAGGGCCGGTTCCAAAAGTAAGTGCAACAGGACATGATCCTGTTGTCTTATGAAGGAGCAAGCGATGGGATTGTGTTACGAACATTTGAGCTATGTGG
>JAYUPJ010000175.1:0-5967 GCA_043760195.1 Sphingomonadales bacterium
GCCGTATTCCGCGAGCAAAACGTCGCTGATCTTCTTTGCTTTCACAGGATCGCCGACCATCAACGGCACAATATGGGTCTCACCCGCCATCAACGGCAATCCCGCATCAACAAACATTGCCTTTAATCGCGCGGCGTTGGCTTGTTGCGCTTCTCGTTCGACATTGGACTGTTTCAAGTGCCGGACGGCTGCGAGCACGCCAGCCACGAGCACGGGGGACAACGAAGTCGTAAAGATGAACCCGGGCGCATAAGACCGGATGACGTCGATGATCTTGCTGTCGGTTGCGATATATCCGCCCATAACGCCGAATGCTTTGCCGAGCGTTCCTTCGATTATGGTCACACGGTCGGCCACGCCGTCACGTTCGGTAATGCCGCCGCCGTGCGGGCCGTACATGCCAACGGCGTGTACTTCGTCGCAGTAGGTCAGCGCATTATATTTGTCGGCCAGATCGCAAATAGCGGCAATTGGCGAGACCGCTCCGTTCATCGAATACACGCTTTCAAACGCGATCAGCTTGGGGATATCGGCATCGTCGGCGGCCAGCAATTCTTCCAAATGGGCCACGTCATTATGACGGAATACCCGTTTCTCACAGCCAGAATTGCGGATGCCCGCGATCATTGACGCGTGGTTCAATTCGTCGGAATAGATAATGCATCCCGGCAAAATCTTTGCCAAAGTAGACAATGTCGCGTCGTTGGAAACATAGCCCGAGGTAAACAGCAAAGCGCCGCCTTTGCCATGCAGTTCGGCCAGTTCTTCTTCTAATTCGACATGGAAATGAGTATTGCCGCCGATATTGCGCGTTCCGCCAGAGCCCGCTCCGACGTCATTCAGGGCGTCTTCCATCGCTTGAATGACTTTGGGATGCTGGCCCATACAAAGATAGTCGTTTGAACACCAAACCGTGATGTCCTTGGGTCCGTTATGCCCGGCGAAACAGCGCGCATTTGGGAATTTGCCCTTGTTGCGCAGGATGTCGATAAACACCCTGTATCGGCCTTCCGCGTGCAAGCGATCAATCGCTTTGTCGAAAATCTGGTCGTAGTTCACTCAGAAAGCCCCGCGCTGTGACGATTTTTTTCGCCTGATGGCACAGCACATAATACTTGAAACCACAAAAATCTAGCGCGAACGACTTGCAAAAGCAGATTATAGAGATTCAATTTTTGTAAATCCGTATCGGGCAAGGGTGGCGCGATAAGGTTCCATTTCTGCCGCTTTGCCAGTGGTTACAAAAATGCCTTGTTTTTGTGTGCTTGGCCAAATCCTGCCTTCGCTCAATCTAGCGACACGCCGCGCTATTCCCTGGGCACCATCGACATAGGTGATCACGGATCCGGTTATTACCTTGAACTCTTGTTCCAACAAAGGAAAATGCGTGCAGCCCAATATCACGGTATCTAACTTGTCGCCCTCGGCCTGCCCGGTCAATCCGGCGAGGGCATCGGTAACGATGCTGGCATCGAAATATTCGCCGCGCATTTTGGCCTCGGCGGCATGGACCAAATCGGGGGCAGCAAATCGCAGCAGCCGCAGATCGCTGGCAAACTCGGCCTGCAACTGATCGACATAAGGCTGCCTGATCGTAGCCTGCGTGCCAAGCAATCCGATCACGCCTGTTTTGGTGCAGAGCGATGCTGGTTTTATTGCCGGTACAGTGCCGACCACGGGCACATTCAATGCCGCGCGCACGTGACCCAGGGCAATTGTGCATGCCGTGTTGCAGGCTATTATGACCAAGGCGGGCCGATATCGCTCCACCAGCCGCCCCAACAAAGCCGGAACCCGGGCCGCAATTTCTGCTTCGCTCTTAGTGCCATAAGGCAATCCGGCATAGTCGGCCGCGTAAACGATCGGCGCGCTTGGCAATTGATCTTGTATCGCCTTTAACACCGACAAACCGCCGATCCCTGAATCAAAAACCAGTAACGGCGCATCAGGATTGGTCATTTCGGCATTTGGCATAACGCTTAGATATCTGGAGGGCGCGGTTATCGCAATAGCGTCATCTAGACATCACTTGAACGAATTTTGCGACGAACCAGTCGACATGGCATTGAGAAACCGGAAAAAAAAAGATAACCAGAACTAGAGCAGGAGGGATTCGTTTGTGGCAGGCAATTTCATACCAATAATCGCGGCGATGCTGCTGGGCTACTTGCTTGGTTCCATTCCATTTGGATTGATTTTGACGCGGATGTCCGGCGGCGGCGATCTAAGAGAGATTGGTTCGGGCAATATCGGCGCGACCAATGTGCTTCGGACCGGCAACAAAGCATTGGCAGCGGTCACGCTCATTCTTGATATCTTTAAGGGTTTTCTTGCCGTTTGGTTGGCGATCAAATTTTTACCGGGAATGGCCGCAGTTGCCGCCGCCGGTGCGTTTTTTGGTCATTTGTATCCGGTTTGGCTTCGGTTTAAGGGCGGCAAAGGCGTTGCCACTTATGCCGGGATTATGTTCGGGCTATTTTGGCAAGGCGGGGCGGTTTATGCTTTGGTTTGGATACTGGCACTGGCCATTTTCAGGATTTCTTCGGTAGCCGGACTGTGCGCCGCAATCGCCGCGCCAGTGGCGGCTTTTTACTTTGGCCGAATGGAATTGGTGGCGATGCTGACCGCCTGTTCAATTATAGTTTTTTGGAAGCACCGCGAAAATATTGAGCGCATTTTTGCCGGTGAGGAGCCGCGCATCGGCTCCAAGTCCAGTCAGAGCTAACGATTGACCGATAATCAAGATTTTGACCGGTTGCGGCTTATTCGGTCTCCTAACATTGGTCCGGTCACATACCGCCATTTGTTAACGCGTTTCGGCAACGCAACGGCCGCTTTGCAGGCTTTACCGGAGCTGGCAGCCAGAGGCGGCGGCAAGAAATTTGTTGTCGCAAATGCCGATCAGGTTGCGCGCGAATATGATTCTAGCCGGAAATTTGGCGCAAAATATCTCTTCTTGGGCGACCCTGATTATCCAGACTTGCTCGCCGAACTCGACAATGCACCTGCAGTTTTGACATATTTGGGTGACTTAGGGATTTTGACCCGGCCAAATGTTTCGATAGTCGGTGCACGCAACGCGTCCGCCAGCGCCTGCCGCTTTGCCCGGCAATTGGCCGTTGATCTTGGCAGTGAAGGGATTGTCGTCACGTCGGGCTTGGCGCGCGGTATTGACACCTCGGCGCATGTCGGCGCGCTCAGCTCCGGGACGATTGCCGTGATTGCTGGCGGAATTGACGTTGTTTATCCGCCGGAAAATGCGGAATTGCAGGCGGCGATTGCGGGCCAAGGCTTGCTTTTGGCCGAACAACCCATTGGTACCGAGCCGCGCGCCCGCCATTTTCCTTATCGCAACCGCATCATTGCGGGCCTAACGCTTGGTACTGTCGTCATAGAAGCCGCTCCGCGATCAGGGTCGCTAATTACCGCCAGGTTGGCAAACGAAGCGGGGCGTCAAGTCATGGCTGTACCCGGTTCGCCTCTCGATCCTCGGGCCCGGGGGTGTAACAATCTAATCCGGGAAGGCGCAACGTTGATCCAAGACGCATTTGAAATCGCCGAAGTCGTGAAACCTATCGACAATAGAATGACCAGAAAAAGCGAGCAGTTGACGCTTTTTTCCAAAGCGCCACAAAGCACTGAATTGGAAAATGGCCAAAACCGCCAGCTTGTGACCGGACTGCTGGGACATACCAATGTGTCGGTTGATGAGCTCGTTCGGCAATCAGGCCTACCGTCGCAGGAAGTGCAAATGATATTGCTGGAATTGGAACTTGCCGGCCGGTTGGAACGTGCGGCGGGAGCAAAAGTAAGCCTAATCGCTTAAACGCGATACTTGCATTCCGGAAAAAAATGATGCTTGACGGCCACCTATTTCGGCAGCCAGCATGTGCGCGTACACGAGACGTTTAGAAAAAGATCATAAAATCATGAGATTAGTAATAGTTGAATCACCAGCCAAAGCCAAAACAATTGAGAAATATTTGGGCCCCGGGCACAAAGTTTTGGCATCCTATGGCCACATTCGGGATTTGCCTGCCAAAGACGGATCGGTTGATCCCGAAAATGGCTTTGAAATGCTGTGGGACAATTATGCCGATAAGGCGAAGCAGCTGAAGGCAATTACGGATGAAGCCAAAAAGGCCGATACGCTCATTCTCGCGACCGATCCTGACCGGGAAGGAGAGGCGATTAGCTGGCATGTGCAAGAAGTTCTCGCCAAGAAGAAAGCGTTGCCAAAAGACGTTCAGCGAGTCACTTTCAACGCTATTACAAAAGCCGCCGTTACCGAAGCGATGGCCAGACCGCGCGGCTTGGACGTCGATCTGATCGACGCCTATCGTGCGCGCAGGGCGTTGGATTATCTCGTTGGTTTCACGCTTTCCCCGGTACTATGGCGCAAGTTGCCCGGCGCAAAATCTGCGGGCCGGGTGCAATCAGTCTCGCTTCGCCTTATCGTGGAACGCGAGCGCGAAATCGAACGCTTTATTCCCCAGGAATATTGGTCGGTTAAGGCCGCGATGGAGCATAAAGGTCAGGCATTTGAAAGCCGGTTGACGCGCTTCATGGGCAACAAGCTGGATAAAATGGACCTCAAGAGCGAGGCTGCTGCGGAAGAAGCGCGGTCAGCTATTGACGCTGCCTCTTTCAACGTTTCGAATGTTGAAACGAAGCCGGTAACCCGCAATCCCCAGCCGCCCTTTACCACGTCAACATTGCAGCAAGAAGCCGCCCGCAAGCTTGGTTTTTCGGCAAGTCATACGATGCGCGTCGCCCAAGGGCTTTATGAAGACGGCGCGATTACTTACATGCGTACCGATGGCGTGCAAATGGACGGCAGCGCAATTTCCGCCGCCCGCAATGCAATCGCAGATCGTTTCGATAGCGGCTATATCCCCGAAAAACCGCGCCTCTATCAAGCCAAGGCCAAGAATGCCCAAGAGGCGCATGAGGCAATTCGCCCGACCGATTTTACCAAGCACAGTGCCGGTTCCGGCGATCATGGACGCCTGTACGATCTGATATTCAAGCGCGCGATGGCCAGCCAAATGGCGTCGGCCAGATTGGAACGCACGACGATAGATTTCGTCGACGGCACTGGCCAGCTTGGCTTGCGCGCGACTGGCCAAGTCATGAAGTTCCCGGGCTTTCTTGCGGTATACGAAGAAGGATTGGACGACAGCGATAACGAGGATACGGCGTTGTTGCCGCCGATGGTTGTCGGCGATGCACCCGCAAAACGTACTGCAGAAAAAACGCAGCATTTCACCCAGGCCTTACCGCGTTATTCAGAAGCCAGCCTGGTAAAGCGCATGGAAGAATTGGGTATCGGCCGACCTTCGACTTATGCTTCGACAATTCAGGTTTTGAAAGACCGCGCTTATGTCAAAATTGAAAAGAATCGTTTCTTTGCCGAAGAATCAGGGCGGCTTTTAACCGCGTTTCTCGAACGATTTTTTGAACGCTACGTTGCCTATGATTATACAGCTGACCTTGAAGACCAGCTGGATGAAATCAGCGCGGGCAAGGCCGATTGGCAACAATTTCTCGCCGCGTTCTGGCGCGATTTCAAACCAATGACGGCTGAAGTTATGGAGCGGCAACCGTCAGAGGTCACTGCCGAACTCGATATATTTTTGGCTCCTTATCTCTTCCCGGAAACAGAGGACGGTTCTGACCCGCGCCTGTGCCCGAAATGCGGAGAAGGGCAGCTGGCTTTAAGAGGCGGCCGTTTTGGTGCGTTTGTCGCTTGTTCGAATTATCCTGAATGCAAATTTACCCGAAAATTTGGTCAGCCCGGCGGCGGCGATAGCGGCGATACCGGTCCCGAACTGCTGGGTGTGCACCCAGAAACCGGGTTGGAAGTGAACCGCAAATCGGGACGCTTTGGTCCATATTTTGAAATGGGTGAGGGCAAAGAAGCCAAGCGCGCATCGATTCCAAAAGATATTCCAGCCGAAGATTTGG
>JAYUPJ010000176.1:0-2684 GCA_043760195.1 Sphingomonadales bacterium
TCATTCGATTACTCCTATGTCAATTTTGCGCGCTTACGTGCGCTTGGCCTTTGTATGCGCCGGTATTGCCAGAAAAAAGAGGGCCGAAGGATTGATCCCCCGGCCCTCCAAGCTCATTCGGTTTGCGACCCAAGAGGAGCTTATTTATCGCCAAAGTTGATCTTGGCAGTGATACCGAAATACCGATCCGCTTCGCGCGGGATGATGTAGCGGAACGCGCCAGCAGGTCCGCCCGAAACGATTGATGATGCGAAGCCTTTGTCAAAGAGATTTTTGACTTGTGCCGTCAACCGCCAGCCGTCGTTTGGATCGGCCAATGCCACGCTCAAATCGACTGTGGCATAGCCATCGACGGTCGCACCGCGGCGCACGGCTGGGTTGGGGCTGAGTTCATAAATCTGGTCGGACTGCATCGCCATCTGCATGCCGAAATCGACATTGGCAAAGCCGCCGGTTTCCCATTCATAGTTCGCGCCCAGAGCCAGCTTCCATTCGGGGGCATTGGCAAGCGGCGTGCCTTTGGCAATCAGCTGCGACGCATCGGCACCTGGCGGCAAGCGGAAGTTGACGACCTCGGCCTTGTTATAGGCAACACCGCCGGAAACAGTGAAGCTTCGTGAAGGACGTGCAAGGAAATCAAGTTCAAAGCCCTTGGTAGAAACGGTGCCCGCATTGGTCAGCCGTGTGGTGCGGACGCCCGCGACAACATCGGGGTTATTCGCCTGATAATTGTTATACTTGGCATAATAAGCCGCGATATTGACGGTCAAGTCACCGTCAAGCAACGTGTTCTTCAAACCGATTTCATAGGCATTAACCGTTTCGGGCGCGATCACGCCCGTACCGACAGTCGTTAGATTGAAGAAGATGTTGTAAGCGGGGCCCTTGTAGCCGCGAGTGTAACTGCCATAAGCCATAACATCGTCGGAAATATCAAACTGCACCGCCGCTTTGCCCGACAGATTGTTGTTGCTGGTGCGGGCTGCAAACGGGATGCCGTTTGACGCGCCGGCAACGAAACCAGTGGCAGGAAGTGTTGCAACCAGACCGTTATTGTAAACGCCAGCATCAAAGTTTGGTTGAATACCAGGACCTGCCAGCGTTGTGCGACGGATATGGTCAACGCTCAACTTGTCGTTGGTATAACGCAGTCCGCCGATCAACCGGAAGCTGTCTGAAATGTTGAACGTCGCTTGGCCAAACGCCGAAAGATTCTTAAACACTGAACCAAAGTCTGCGGTGCCCGATGGCAAAAGCGTTGGCGGTGCACCTACCGTCCCGCAAGCGACCAAAGTGGTTGGCCGTGGATTGATTTCACATGTGATGACATTACGTGTGAATGTGCGATCGGATTCAGCGCGTGAATAATAGCCACCGATTACATATTCGAGAAACTGCCCTGCCGGTGATGTAATCCTCAATTCTTGGGTAAAGGTGTTACTTTTTTGCGGACCATTATCGTGCAATTGCGCGAGGCCAACACGGCCAGGTGAACCCGGAAATTGACTCTGATCTGCATAAGCGCGATCCAGCCAGTCACCATCGCGAATCTCGGTATTATTCCATCCGCGGTAGCTGGAAATTGACGTTAGCGTATGGCCGCCCAACTCAATATCGGCCTGCAGCGACGCGCCCCAGCTCTCTTCTTTGGTTGCTGTCACCAGATTCTGGCGGATGTTGCGCGACTCGCTCAGGTTAAAGCCGGTGCCAGCCAAGGCCGCAGCGGTAAGGGCATTGCCCGGCCGTGTGCCAATGATTTCAGCGCAGCAATCGTCGTTCGCCTTGCGCCAGTCACCGCGCAGAGTGAGCATCACGGCGTCACCCAGATCGGCCTCTATTACGCCGCGCGCGCCATAATGTTTGAAGCCATTTACTTTGTTACCAGTGGTCAGATTGTTGATGTTGCCGTCATACTCGCTGTAGAATCCGGTGACGCGCGAACGAAGATTTTCGCCCAATGGCGCATTGACCGTCACTCGGCCGCGATATTCGTTTTTCGTGAAATACGAAGCTTCGGCGGTTGCGCCGAAATCTGCGGTCGGGCGTTTGGTTACAATGCTGACGACGCCAGCCGAGGCGTTCTTGCCGAACAATGTGCCTTGTGGTCCGCGCAATACTTCGATGCGTTCCACGTCGAACAAATCGGTAAAACCTTCACCGGCGCGGCTAAGTACGACGCCATCAAGCACTGCGGCAACCGAAGGTTCAGCGGCGATTGAGAAGTTGATGGTACCAACACCGCGCAAAAACAACGCCTGATTGAGCGATGTACCCGATTTGCGAAAGTTCAGGCTGGGAACCAGATACTGGGCATTCTCCAGGGTAATTCCACCATTGTTGGCGATCTGTTCGCCGCCGATGACCGACACGGCCAACGGAATTTCCTGCAGATTTTCCTCACGCTTTTGTGCGGTGACGATGATTTCGACAGAATCGGAGCTGTCATCGCTCGCTTCCTGTGCGAAGGCCGGAAAAGATGTAACCGTAAGCGCGATCAGGCTGACCGCTGTAATTCCCTTGAATTTCATTAACTTAACTCCCTTGAATCAATTGGCCTCTATCGGGCATTACTCAAAATTATTATGACATCGCTGTCAGACAAAAGAACGCTATCATGGATTGACGCAAAGGGAAAGGGGCAAGGTCAAAAACCGAGTTCGGCCATTTCCACGACACGTTTTTCG
>JAYUPJ010000177.1:0-5937 GCA_043760195.1 Sphingomonadales bacterium
CCGCGCAGGCCTGCCCAATGAAGAGTGGTGGGCGTTGCTTGGCGAAATGCGGCGGGTGGCCGATGCTGCGGGGCATTTCCGCTTTGCCATTCCTGAAGAATTTGGCGGCAAAAATGGTTCCAACCTGGCGATGGCGGTGATCCGCCACCATCTCGCGCATAAGGGATTGGGCTTGCACAATGACTTGCAGAACGAAAGCAGCGTTGTTGGCAATCTCGTTCAAGTGTTGATGTTGCGCGACTTTGGTACGGAACAGCAAAAGCGTGATTTCATTCCGCCGATGCTCGATGGCAAAATGGGCTGGGCGTTTGGTTTAACCGAGGAACATCATGGCAGTGATGCGACGCACATGGATACGGTTGCCGCGCCCGAGGTGCGGGACGGCGTGGCCGGATACCGCATTGATGGCAACAAGATGTGGATTACCGGCGTGCATGTCACCAGCCATATTATGACCTTTGCGCGGACGTCGGGTGATGACGGCAAGGCGCGCGGTATTACCTGCTTCATCGTGCCGCGTGATGCGCCGGGATTTCAGATCGGCGAGTATTTGTGGACCTTCAACATGCCAACCGATCATGCCAAATTACGCTATGACGGGGTATGGGTTCCTGAAAGCGCGGTCCTTGGCAAACTGGATGAAGGGCTCGCTTTGGCGCAGCATTTTGTGCATGAAAACCGGATCAGGCAGGCGGCATCGTCGCTGGGTGCGGCGCAATATTGCATCGACGAGGCGGTCAAACATGCAAAAGCGCGCAAACCATTTGGCAAGGCGCTGGCCACCAATCAGGCGATCCAATTTCCACTGGTGGAACTGCAAACCGACGCAGAAATGCTGCGGCTTTTGATCTATAAGACCGCCGCCGAGATGGACACGATGACCAAGCCCGAGGTTGCAATTCGACTGTCGGACAAGGTTAGTATGTGTAATTACAAAGCCAACCGGTTGGTCTGCAATGCCGCCGATTTTGCGATGCAAGTGCATGGCGGCATGGGCTATTCACGCCACAAACCGTTCGAACATATCTATCGCCACCACCGCCGGTACCGGATCACAGAGGGCGCAGAAGAAATCCAGATGCGCAAAGTTGCGGGCCATTTGTTCGGGTTTATGGGGTGAATTGAGAATGAAAACACTGTGTCATTCCTGCGAGGTGCCAAATGCAACAAGCCACTGATTTCTGTGATGAAAGCGAGGCGCTCTGGGCGCTGCTCGCCCCGCTGACGGATGCCGAATATGAAACGCCAACCCAGTTCAAGGGCTGGACGATCAACAATATTCTGCGCCATTTGCATGTGTGGAATATTGCCGCCGATTTGTCGTTGACCGATGAGGCGGCGTTTACTGACATGCTCGGCACATTGATGAGCGGCGGTAAAGGCATCCGCTTTACTAAGGCGGAGGCGAATTATCTGGATGGTGTTTCAGGGCATGCATTGCTTTCGCGCTGGATTGAGCACGCCCGCGATACCGCTGCGCATTTTGCCGCCGCCGATCCCAAATTGCGTCTGAAATGGGTCGGGCCGGATATGAGCGCGATTTCGTCGATTTCTGCGCGGTTGATGGAAACATGGTCGCATGCGCAGGCGGTGTATGACGTGCTGGGCGCCGAGCGCGCCGATACCGACCGCATCGGCAATATCGTTCGGCTGGGCATCAACACCTATGGCTGGACGTTTAAGAACCGCAAACAAGAACCGCCGGGAGCGATGCCTCACGTCCGGCTGATTGCTCCATCGGGCGCAGTCTGGGAATATGGCGCGCCTTGTGACGAAGCCAGTGATGAAGAACGCATCGAAGGCAGCGCCGCCGAATTCTGCCAAGTCGTAACCCAAACCCGCAACATCGCGGATACACGTTTAGCCGTCACTGGCCCGGTAGCGACCCAGTGGATGAGCATCGCGCAATGCTTCGCCGGCGCGCCCAATGATCCGCCGGCAAAGGGCGTGCGTCATCGCAGGCTATAGAGCCAAGGCGGCAAACAAGAGAAGGAATATTGCGATGCCCAGATTGAAACAAGTGCCGCGATCCGGTGCTGGAGCGTTTACTCAGGCGATTTATACGGCGTTGTTTGGCGACCGCGATCCTGTTGTGGAGCCGGGAACAGAAACAGGGACGCCCGGTAATTGGTGGACCGTATTTGCCAATTCACCCGATACCTTGAAGCATTGTGTAGCGGGATTTCAATATTATCGTTCGGCTGATAGAAAGCTGGATCCAAAGCTGCGCGAGCTTGGTCAAATGCGCGCGGGGTGGGCACGCGGATCGCAATTTGTGTTCTCGCAGCATTGCAAGGCGGCGCGCGCTTATGGTGTGACTGAGGATCAAATTGCCGCGATACCGCATTGGCAAATTGCCGATTGTTTTTCGCCAGCGGAACGCGCTGTGCTGGCGTATACCGATGCCTTGGTGTTGATGGGAGGCCGCGTCGCCGACGGTATTTTCGATGCACTTAAAACCCATTTGGATGACGAGACCATAGTTGAGTTGACCTATATTGTTGCGTGGTATGATATGCACGCAGTCACGACCAAAGCGCTGCGTTTGGAATTTGATGATGTTGCTGAGCGCGTGACAGAGGTACCAGCGCCCGACGGCTTCAACGCAGATATCATGCGCATATTAGACCGAAAGGAAGACTGATTATGAGCTATCACCATCTGGCATTGGCAACGCGCGATATTGCTGGCATTCACGCTTTTTACGAGGGCGTAATGGGCTTTGAACTCGTCAAAGTTGAAGTCGCCAAGGTTATGGCGGGGGGATGGGCGAAGCACTTCTTTTATCGGATCGGCAATGACGATAGCTGCTTTATCGCATTCTGGGAAATGCATGACGTGCCCGGAAGCGAGAATTTTGAAACCAGCTTAAGCAAAGCAGCTGGATTGCCCGATGAAATGAATCACATCGCTTTTGCAGTTAAATCCGCCGAAGAATTGGACCAGCGCCGCGCGCAATGGACTGCGGCAGGATTGTCGGTGATGGAGGTCGACCACAATTGGTGCAGATCAATTTACACCAAGGACCCGAACGACAATTTGGTCGAATTTTGCCTTACCACCGATGTGTTCACTGCAACCGACCGCAAGCGGGCAATGGACGCATTGGCGGAAACAACCGCAAACTTCACGCCCCGCCCGGCAAGTATGAAGATGCATGCGGCGGGATAGGGTTTAATCCCCAAGCTTCAATATCACGGCTTGATGATGATCCCCATCGCCGGGTCAACTTCGCCTTTGAATGTCGCCACAAATGCTTCGGCTGCGGCGACTACGCCTTCGCGTATGTCGATGGTTAGGCTGCCATCGGCGGCATCCAGAAAGCTCTTCCACTGCACCGCCACGGCTGCGCCAAAGGCTTTGGGACCGGACTCCTTAATCGCCGCGACTGCGTGATCTGGGGCGAAGAACAATATCGGCGCGGGGCCGGGGAGCGTATCGCCGCCGCCGCGTTCGCCGACATGGGTAACGCCGACAAGGCAGCTGTATTTCAAAGCATCGCCGAGCGCCTCATGCACGCTGCGCAATATGGCGCTGCTGCCGGCAAAATCGACCGAAACGCTTGCGGCTTTGGGCAGGTCTGCGGCGTCTTCATAGGTCAGCACCTGATCATACAGGCCGGTAGCCTTGGTAAACGCCGTATTGCCCGCCGACGTAAGCCCGATGCGCTTAATCTGCGGCGATGTGTTTTTGGCACAACTGGCCAGACCCATGGCGGTTTTGGAAGAGGCGCTGGTCATCACCAAATTTTGCGCTCCAAACCAGTCGTTACGGCGGAACATGTCTTCGATCAGAAACCCTGTTTTGAACAATGGCGCAAACAGCATCCTTTGATTCTCACGCATTGGATCATGTTCAGGGTCAGCATTCAGGCGGCTGTACTGATTGTAAATGGGCGACATCGGCAGGCGGTGGGCGGCGGCGTCGCTAAATCCGCTGGCGCTAATATTTGCAGGCAAAACGTCGAGATGCGTGCCCATTGGCAAATATCCATATACACGTTCACCCTGTTTAATATCGTCGCAGCGTGACTGTTCGACTATCGCATGGCCCCACATCGGCACGACTCCAAACCCTTCTTGTGCCGGGAAGAAATTCCAATAGCCGAATTGATTGCCGATCACGGCATAGGTCACATTGTTGGCGGTGACAGAGAAGCTCTCGACGCGCAGCCTTATTTCACCGTCGCCTAGCAGGGGCATCGCCTCTTCATTCACCGTCAAGTCGGTTAGGTCGGCCAGGTTGGTCCAAATAGTTTCCGCCATGTGCCGCTCTCCTAATTCAACCTGCTCTGTTTCACTCTGAAATGTGAATATTGCCTTGACGGTCACACTGTAATGTGAAAGTGGAGTCGCAAGTTCTCATCTAATTACAACTTTCGTAAACTTCGGAGCATTTATGTCCACTCAATTAATCGAAAAACTCCGCAGTCTGGTCAACGACGGCGGTTTGTCGCGCTCCGGACTCGCCCGCGCCGCCGGGCTGCATGCCAATACACTGCGCGATCTGGATCAAGCGGATTGGAACCCGACCGCCGATACGTTGCGGAAATTGGAAAGTTATTTGTTTGCCAATGACGATACGCCCACGCTGGTGCCGATTGAGGAAATTATCGAAGAGGCCCGCAACGGCCGGATGTACATTCTGGTCGACGATGAGGACCGCGAAAATGAGGGCGACTTGATCATTCCGGCGCAAATGGCGACCCCCGACGCGGTCAATTTTATGGCGACGCACGGACGCGGCTTGATTTGTTTGACGCTGACCAAAAAGCGCGTCGAGCAATTGGGCCTAGACCTGATGAGCCGTGCCAATGGCACCCGCCACGAAACGGCATTCACCACCTCGATAGAGGCGCGCGAAGGCGTGACCACGGGCATCAGCGCAGGCGACCGCGCCCGCACTGTATCTGTTGCGATTGATGCGGCAAAAGGCCCCGATGATATCGTTACGCCGGGCCATGTCTTCCCCTTAATAGCCAAGGATGGCGGCGTGTTGGTGCGGGCCGGACATACCGAAGCGGGGTGCGACATCAGCCGCTTGGCGGGCCTTAACCCATCCAGCGTCATCTGCGAGATTATGAAGGATGATGGCACGATGGCACGGATGGATGATCTGGTATCATTCGCGCGGATGCATAACCTGAAGATGGGCACGATCCGCGACCTGATCGAATATCGCCGCCGCAACGATCATCTGGTCGAAAAGGTAAGCGACGCGCCATTCACCTCCGATTATGGCGGCGATTGGCGGGTTATGACGTATCGTAACAAAGTAGATGGCAGCAACAATATCGTCCTGCAAAAGGGCCATGTCGATCCTTCTTCGCCAACATTGGTGCGGATGCATGGCATGTCGGTTTTTGCCGATGTTCTGGGCCAACCCGGACCGCGCAAACGGATATTGCAGCGCGCCATGGACGTCATCGGGCAAGTGGGCGCAGGCGTCATCGTATTATTGATGCCCGATAGCGCAGAAAGCTTGCAGCGTGAAATGTCCGGCGGAAAACCTGATATGGATTTGCGGAACTACGGTATCGGCGCGCAGATACTCGCCGACCTTGGCATCCACGACATGACGTTGCTGACCAATTCACATCGCAATGTGGTGGGGCTTGACGGGTACGGCATCAACATAGTGGGTGAACGCCCAATTCCGGAGACACTGTAATGGCAAAATTCCTGATCGTCGAAGCGCGGTTTTACGAGCATTTGAACGATATGCTGATCGCTGGCGCAAAGGCGGCTTTGCAAGCCAAGGGGCATGAGGTTGAAGTCATCACCGTTCCCGGAGCGCTTGAAATTCCCGGCACAATCGCGATGGCCGCAGAGAGCCAAGGCTATGACGGCTTTGTCGCTATCGGCGTGGTTATTCGCGGCGAAACCTATCATTTTGAAATCGTTGCAGGCGAAAGCGCGCGGGCGATTATGGCGCTGA
>JAYUPJ010000178.1:0-2681 GCA_043760195.1 Sphingomonadales bacterium
TACTCGGCTTTGAAACGCCCAACGAGGTCTTTGCTAGACTGGTCGCACAGGCTCAAGCTGATGGCGACAAGTGTTGCGCTTCAGCTTGACACCGTCATGCTGGCTTTGATCGCTTAGCTCTTCGATATATTTGGCTATCGACGCATCGCCGAGGTCGATGCCATATTTAGCAAAGTCTGCAGCACTTAGGTCTGTGTCGATTGAGTCAATATGCTGTGCATTATCAGCAATCCAGCTGAGAATCCGACTTCTCAATTGGGTATTAGGATTTCGTTCTATTTCTAGGAAAACTTGGTCTGTTATTACAACACGGCGACCGCCTGCGATTAAGAGATCGAGTGAATTGGCGCTATCCAACGTATACGCACCCGACGAATCCAATATGTTAACAATGCTCATTGTTTGTCTCCAGCGGCGTCGGCGAGGTCGTCAATATATGTGGATGGACGCAAAATCCTGCGCGCGACCGCGACCTCGTCACCGTCGAAACCGGGCTGCAGCCATTCTCTGAGCAACAAGGATATTGATGCAAATGCGGCAGTATCATGATCGCGCAGCCCATTCTTGAAAACAAACCAACCCTCAAAAAGAGCGATCAGATTAGACATCCGATTGTCATCATCGTCCCAATCTTCGATTGCAATCTTCGCTTGTTCCTGCGCAAGCGCCCATATCTCAGGTTGTTCTTTGGCCAAGTGTGCACAACGCAGCACATCACTAAGTTTAGGCTTTGGCCATGTCGCCAGAATTACATCCATCCGCGTTATGCGAAATTTTTCACCTGTCTTTACTTGGTGCGCTGCGAGCATTTCGTAATATTCTGCTTCCCACCACCTTGAATTTGAGTCTTCAATCATCACGCTGCCCCACGCATAGCTAACGCATTATCGTTTGCAGCATAATTGGTTTCTACACAATAACTTATCCCACTCATATCCAAACGGAATGCCGCTGCGCGCCATGCGTCATTAGCTGGCGGACGCTGCGCGTCCGCGCTCGCCTGCACCGCCGTCAGCGTATCGGCCACGCGCATATCATTGCTCGCCGCCACGCCAAGGTCGGTGATCCGGCCATATCCCTTTGCGTTCACTTGCCGCCGCTGTTCGCCCGCAACGCTGGGCAATGCATCATAGCCTGCGGCATAGCCCGCAATGCCTCGTTCGCCCCGGTACACCGTGTTCACCCGGTCCGTCTGGAATATCAGCTCGCCAATCGCGCCCGTTGTCCCGTCGCTGCGCGCAAAGAAGCTTTCGGCGCGGATCACCGTGCCGTTCGCTGTGGTTACCGGCCGGTTAGGTCCTGCACGCGCCGACAGCGCCGTGATGTTCAGGTCCGCCAGACTATACAGCTCGCCCGCATCTGTTACCGCATTACCATTCCGGTCACGCCATACCTTCAGCTGCGCAAAGTTCGCGTCTTCGCTGTTGATAATCCCGTCGCCGTTCGTGTCCCACCCGGCAAGCTCGGCAAAGCCCGACACGCCGGGGCTGCCGAACAGTTCGGACGCCCGGGACACAATACCAACTCCCCTCACTCCACCGTCACACTTTTCGCCAAATTCCTCGGCTGATCCACATCCGTTCCCTTGGCGCACGCTACATGGTATGCCAGCAACTGCACCGGCACCGCGTATACCAACGGCGCAATCAAAGGATGGACGCTCGGCATTTCGATGGTCGCCATGCAACCTTCTCCGGCCTCCGCGATCCCCTCGGCGTCGCTGATCAGCACGACTTTGCCGCCGCGGGCGCGGACTTCTTGCATGTTGCTGACGGTCTTTTCAAACAGTGGCCCGGACGGCGCGAGGACGATGACGGGGACGGCTTCATCAATCAACGCAATCGGGCCGTGCTTCATTTCGCCGGACGCATAGCCCTCGGCATGGATGTAGCTGATTTCTTTCAGCTTGAGCGCGCCTTCCAGCGCCAGCGGATAATCGGGACCGCGCCCCAGATACAGCACATCGCGGGCGGGCGCGATCAGGTGGGCCATGGCCGCAATGTCTTCGTCATGCGCCAATGCGGCGTTGATCGCGGCGGGGGCTTCGGTCAGGTGCATCACGACCTCCTGTTCCTCCGCGCGGGTCATCTTGCCCTTTACCACCGCCAGATGCGCGGCGAGTGCGGCCAGCACCGCAAGCTGGCAACTGAACGCTTTGGTCGACGCAACGCCAATCTCTGGCCCGGCATGGGTGGGCAGCAGCAGGTCGGCCTCCCGCGCCATCGAACTGGTCGGCACGTTGACGACGACGGCGATTTTCTGCCCCGCCGATTTGGCATGGCGCAGCGCGGCCAGCGTGTCGGCGGTTTCGCCCGATTGGCTGATAAACAGCGCCAATCCGCCTGCCTCCAACACCGGATCGCGGTAGCGGAACTCGGACGCGAAATCGAGATCGACGGGAACGCGGGCGAACTGTTCGAACCAGTATTTGGCGACCATTCCGGCATAATAGCTGGTTCCGCAGGCGACAATGGTGACGCGGTTGATGGTGCTCAGGTCAAAATCCATCTGCGGCAGGGCAACCTGCTGCTCCAATGGGCGAATGTAAGAAGACAAAGTTTGCGCGACCACGGTGGGCTGCTCAAAGATTTCCTTCTGCATATAATGGCGGTAATTGCCCTTTTCGATGGCGGCGGCGGACACGCCCGAAGTGGTGATTTCGCGGGTGACGGGGTTGTTAT
>JAYUPJ010000179.1:0-2676 GCA_043760195.1 Sphingomonadales bacterium
GCCGTCATCGCGTTCCTCAACCATTGCACCGATAGCTTTCAGGCCCGCCGCCATCAACGCCAGCCGGTCACTTTCCTTCACGCGCAGTTCGTCCAAACCGCTTGTTACTGTGCGCCCCGCCGCCATACTGGCCGCGACAAAAAACACCGGAAACTCGTCGATCATGCTGGGCGCAACTTCGGGCGGTACGTTGATGCCCGTCAAAGCTGAATAGCGCGCGGTGATATCCGCCACCGGCTCGCCGCCCACTTCGCGTTCGTTGCTGTAGGTCAGATCTGCACCCATTGCCTCCAACATTTTATATATGCCATTGCGGGTGGGGTTCATGCCGACATGGGTGACGGTCACTTCGCTGCCCGGAGTGATCAGCGCAGCAACGATGGCGAAGGCGGCGGACGATGGATCACCGGGCACTTCGATATTCTGCGGTTTAAGTTCAACCTCTCCCACCAAGCAGATCGTGCGGACGCCGTCTGCATCCACTTCCACCGTCAAGTCCGCGCCAAACCCGCGCAGCATTCGCTCGCTATGGTCGCGGGTGGGGATCGGCTCGATGACTTCGGTGATGCCCGGCGTGTTCAATCCCGCCAGCAACACCGCGCTTTTGACCTGCGCGCTGGCCACCGGAAGGGTGTAGCTGATCGGCACGGCGGGGCAGATACCGCGCACCATCATCGGCAATGTGCCACCGGGGCTGGCGTTAAATTCTGCGCCGGTTAGCGACAGCGGATCCGACACGCGGCCCATCGGGCGTTTGGATAGCGAGGCGTCGCCAATGAATGTCGCGGTTATATCATGGCTGGCGACAAGGCCCATCAACAACCGCGTTGACGTGCCGCTGTTGCCCATGTCCAGCGCGGTGGCGGGCTGCATCAATCCGCCAACACCGACGCCGTAGACCGTCCACATTCCCTCATCATCGCGGGTAATATCCGCACCCATTGCGCGCATCGCCGCCGCAGTGGCAAGCACATCCTCACCCTCCAGCAATCCAGTGATGGTGCTTTTGCCAATCGCCAGTGAGGCAAACATCAACGCCCGGTGGGAGATGGATTTGTCACCGGGCACGCGCACGGTCCCGCGCAATGGGCCGCTGGCGCTGAATGTTCTGGGCTGGGGAGTTTCGATATGCATCTCTGCGCTTTGCTATTTCGGGGTGTTCAAGTCAATGTGCTGATTGCCACGTTCTGATTTCCACGGAATGCTTGTGTTTAGAGCAGCCAGAAGTAAAACGGCGCATCCAAAGTGCATGATGAAGGCCGAAATCAAAATGACAAATTCCCAGATATCAGACGCAATAAGCAAGGTTCCCGCCATAACGATCGGTTTCTGGATTATCAAAGTCCTCGCTACTACTCTCGGAGAAACGGGCGGAGATACCCTCAGTATGACATTGGATTGGGGGTATTTGACGAGTTCAGCATTATTCCTGACTATCTTGGCCGTTTTTGTAATTTGGCAAATCAAGACCGATAAATTCAAGCCCTTTTTATACTGGACCACAATCATCGCTTCCACAACGGCGGGCACAACTATGGCAGATTATGCAACGCGGTCGCTTGGTATTGGCTACACTGGCGGCTCGCTATTATTGCTCGGCTGCGTGTTGGTATCGCTGTTCGCTTGGCGCGCGGTGATGGGTTCAATCTCCGCTGACGACGTCAGTGATCCAAAGGCAGAGGCCTTCTACTGGCTTACGATTACCTTTTCCCAGACATTAGGCACGGCGCTAGGCGATTGGACGGCTGACACTGGCGGTCTTGGCTATATCGGGGCGGCAGGAATTTTTGCGCTGCTTCTCAGTGTCGTCGCCTTGCTTTATTACCGCAGCAGTATTGACCGGGTTATATTATTTTGGGCAGCTTTCATTTTAACTAGGCCGTTGGGAGCAGCCGTGGGCGATTTTCTCGATAAGCCGCTCGACAAAGGCGGTTTGGCATTCAGCAGACCACTGGCGTCGTTGGCGATTGCCGTCTTAATTGTGATTTTGATCCTTCTGCTGCCGCAGCGTGCAGGTTCACATTCAGCATTGGCGCAATTGGATGCAAAAGATCGCAGCCCGACATAATGGACCACTCAGTTTTTGACAGTCGCCTTTTGCTGTGGCAATGCCCGCGTCAATCCGGCGTGATTCATTATCAATGCATGCGCTCAAGCACCAATTTAAGGACGATAGCCAAAATGATTAAGGCTGAATGGGGAACGAAGCGCGCTTGCCCCAAATGTGGCACCCGCTTTTATGATCTGGGTAAAGAAGACCCGGTTGAATGCATCGAATGCAGCAACCAGTGGACACCCGAGCCCGTGCTGAAATCGAAACAGCCTATGCCGTTTGAAGAAGCCGAAAAGAAGAAAGACGATAGCGATCTGGCCGATGACGAACTCGACATTGATGTCGATGCTGTCGACAGCGACGATTCGCCGGATAACGATGTTGATCTTGGCGGCGATGACGATTTGGGCGTTGCCGCAAGCGACGACGATAAAGTCGAAGATATTTGATCACTTCTGACTTGCAAATGCGCCGCTGCCCAGAGTAGGGGCCGTGCTGCAAGAATGAATGACCGCACTATAAATTGCCGTTTAGTGCAGCGGCAGGTTGGGGCCTTAGCTCAGTTGGTAGAGCGCTACACTGGCAGTGTAGAGGTCAGGGGTTCGAATCCCCTAGGCTCCACC
>JAYUPJ010000180.1:0-2672 GCA_043760195.1 Sphingomonadales bacterium
AAGGGCAGCGACCCGGTTGAAGTCGGCAAGGCTTTTAGCGGCGGGGCGGGAGTGGATGCGGTCTTGATCACTGCATCAACCAAGTCCAATGATCCTGTCCACCAAGCCGCCCAAATGTGCCGCAAGCGCGGACGCATAATCTTGGTTGGCGTCGTCGGCTTGCAATTGTCGCGTGATGATTTCTACGAAAAAGAACTGAGTTTTCAAGTAAGCTGCTCATATGGTCCGGGGCGATATGACAGCGTTTATGAGGATGGCGGCCAGGACTATCCCATCGGCTTTGTCCGCTGGACCGAACAGCGCAATTTCCAAACAATCCTGGATTTGATGGCCAGCGGCAAAATCGATGTTTCGGCAATGGTCAGTAAATCCCTGCCATTTGAGCAAGCACCCGCTGCGTTCCAAGGCTTAACCGATGACAAGAGTTTGCTAGGTGTAATATTGCAATATGACAGCGCGCCTGCGGAACGAATTGCGCGCACTGTTGCTGTCGCTTCCGCAACGGCAAAACCAGCGTCAGCCAATGCCAACCCGCAAATTGCAGTGATTGGCGCTGGCAATTATGCGTCACGGATATTGATGCCTGCGCTCCGCAAAATTGGCGCGAATGTTGGTCCGATAATTACATCCGCTGGGTTAAGCGGTGCCATCACAGCCGAGAAATTTGGCGTGGGCCAGGCCAGTACCGACCTGAATGTTGTCATCCAAAATCCCGATATAGTGGCGGCTGTGGTCGCAACCCAGCATAACAGCCATGCAGGTCTGACGGTACAGCTGATTGCTGCGGGTAAGGATGTGTTTGTAGAAAAGCCGTTGGCGATTGATCGGGTCCAGTTACAACAGGTTCGCGGTGCTTATGATGCCGAATTGGCAAAGGGTAACGCCCCGCGGTTAATGGTCGGGTTTAATCGGCGGTTTTCGCCCCATATTAAAAAGATGAAGGCGCTGATTGATCAAGTCCATGCGCCCAAATCATTCATCATGACAATGAATGCGGGAGCCATTCCGGCCAATGTCTGGATTCAAGATCGAAACGTGGGCGGCGGCAGGATTATCGGAGAGGCTTGCCATCTGATCGATCTAATGCGGTTTTTGGCTGGAGCAGAAATTGTCGAAGTGAAAGCCATGAAAATGGGTGACAACAGCTCTGAAGGCATCACCGAAGACAAGGCAATCATCCTGCTGCGTTTCGCCGATGGATCGCACGGTTCGGTGCATTATCTGGCCAACGGCTCAGCGAGCTTTCCCAAGGAACGCATCGAAGTATTTACCGCGGGAAAAACGCTGCAGATTGACAATTTCAGATCCTTGCGCGGCTATGGCTGGCCCGGCTTTAACAAACAAGGCGGATGGAAACAGGATAAAGGCCAACAGGCCTGTATCGCAGAGTTTTATGAGGCAATACGAACCGGTGGGCCAAGCCCGATCCCCGCAACTGAAATTTTTGAAGTTGCCGAGGCGACCATCCAGGTGGCTGATATATTGAGAGCGCAGAATTGAGCTTACGCCTAAAGTCAAAAGCATATTGGCGGCTTGGTGCCAGCAGCTTATTTGACGTTTTGGTATATCGCGTTGGCCTAAAATCCGGCTTGCATCCCGTGCTCAGAATCAATCCGGCCGAGTTACCCGCAGGCGATTTTTTCGCGCCTCCTGCGTCCAAGAAAGCGGGCTTTTCCGCAACCGAAATATGGCAAGACCGACCTTGGGCATTTGGCCGCCCCGCCGGTCCGTTCAGTGATGCTCCGCCAGATTGGCACGCGAATATCCTCACTGGAGCGCGCGTTCCCAACCCCAGTGCTCCGTGGCAAAAAATTGCCACTTTTTCCGAACAAATCGGAGATATCAAAACGGTTTGGGAAGCATCCCGGTTTGATTGGGTCATCGCATTTGCGCAAGCATCCGGGTGCGGCGATGATGCAGCGTTAACGAAGCTCAATAGCTGGTTGGCAAACTGGGCGTCGCAGAACCCGGCATATTATGGTCCCAATTGGGTTTGCGGTCAGGAAGCCAGTTTGCGTGTCGCACATCTGGCGCTGGCGGCGGTGATTTTGGGGCAAGTTTTCGAACCCTCGCCGCCGCTACTGGCTTTGCTGCTGAATCATCTGCGGCGCATAAAGCCAACAATCGCTTATGCACGCGGCCAGAACAATAATCATGCGACGTCCGAAGCAATGGCGCTTTTTGTTGGCGGGTTGTGGCTAGAGAAATGCGGAGAGACTGCGGTCATTCGAGCGGAGGCCGCAGCATTTCATGTGGCCGGACGTAAACTGATGGAGGAGCGCGTCCGCAGGCTGATTTTCGGTGACGGCGGTTTTGCGCAATATTCAATCGTCTACCATCGCCTGATGTTGGACAGCTTATCAGTTACCGAATATTGGCGTTCGATACTGAATGCAGAACGGTTCAGCGAAACTTTTTATGAAAAGGCGTTGGCTGCGGTCGATTGGTTGGCGCATTTCACCGATCCAAAAACCGGCGACGCCCCAAATCTGGGATCGAATGATGGCGCTTGGCTGCTTCCTATCGGACCCGGTAGTTTTCGCGATTTCCGCCCAAGCTGCGCATTGGCATCATCGCTGTTCAGTGGCCGCAGTTACTTCTCAGATTGCACAGCGGCGAAAGAGATGCTCGCTTGGTTCGGATTACAGCAGAAAAATTCCGGTAGCGCGCCT
>JAYUPJ010000181.1:0-16475 GCA_043760195.1 Sphingomonadales bacterium
TCCGACGTGGCAAACGGGTTGGCAGCGACGCTGATCAGAAATGCGGTAAGCGATCCTGCCAAAGTTGAAAGCACCATGCCGCCCAGAATGAAACCATATACGCCCGCGCCGCGCCCCGCCATTATCGCCAGCAGCAGCACGCTCGCCCCCGCGCCTGCCATTGCACAAATGAATATGCCAAACGGCCAGACGTTCAGCCCCAAAAAAATCGCTGCCACTCCGCCCAATGCCGCACTGGACGAAACACCAATCACGGTCGGATCGGCCAGCGGATTGCGAAGATAGCCCTGCAAAACCGCACCGGACAATCCCAGCACCGCGCCGATACTTAGACCCAGCAAAGCGCGCGGCAACCGCAGCTCTGCCATGATCCAGCCGTCGGCGTTATCTGCTAACCAATGTGTCGGTGCGATCCATGCTTTGCCCGCCGACAGCGACAGGATGAACGCGGCGATGAGGAGTGCGGCCAGCAGGGTGTAGCGCAGTTTCATAAGTTCCCCTCGCGTTTCGGAGGGAGGTTGGGAGAGGAGGCAGCAGTTAGCCCTTGTCCTTTACCAACAGCCCCCTCTCCCAACTCTCTCCCCTGAAGGGGAGAGGGCTTTTTAGGTATTCCCATCACCCGCATCACCTCAACAATCGTTGGCCCGCCGCAAAACAGCAGCCGGTCGGGAAAGCCGACAACCCGCGAACGTCCGCCCAAATGGCGCAGCAGCTTTTGCCGCGCCGCAAGTTCCCGGGCCGCATCGCCATCCGCCGCCAATGGCATAAAAATCACATCGGGCGGATTGCGGATCAGCGTTTCGAGCGGCAATTGCTCCCACTGGTTCAGGCCGTAAACCGCGCTGGCGTTCTGATATCCCGCGCGCGACAACAGCTCATCCTGCAACGTGCCTTGGCCCGCGACAAAGCCGCCGGATTGCCAGATAATTGCCGACTTTCCGCGCGGTGGTTGCTGCGCCGCTGCATCCGAAATTTGCGCCACCAAAGCCGCCCCTTGCGGCGTGCGGTCAATGGCCGCTGCGATCATTCCCACCTGCACGATGTTTTCCTGCACCGTCGCCGGAACGCCAAAAGCGTGCAGCTTGATCCCGGCCCGTGCCAGCGCCGTATTGGTCCCGTTGCTCGCCAGATTACCCGTCAGCAGCAATCGCGGTTTGGCGGCGATCACTTCCTCCGCGCTCATACCGATGGCAGGGATGCGCCGCGACCAATTGAGCGGAGCCGAAGCACCGCCGGCGTCGTGCGAATAAACGCTGACCGCTACAACTTGGCCGGGCGCGGCGATTTCAGCCAGCACCGCATCGATGCAAGGATTGTTTGAAACTATGCCGTTCGGCACAATTGCTGGCTGGCCGCTGCAACCGCCCAAAAGCAATAGCAGCGGCCAGCATTTGTTCATCAGAATTTAGCCCGGACGCCGACATGCGCATTGCGCCCATAGACATTATAGGTCCGCACAATTTCATATTTAGTATCGAACAAATTATCGACGCGCCCGTAAAATTCGAGTGTGTCGGAGATAGGGACCGCAGCGCGCAATCCCGCTACTGCATAGCCATCTAAGCTCACCCGCGAGCCGGGAAAACCAACCAGATCAACACTATCGCTCGCCAGCCGCACGCTTGCACCAAGCTTGAACCAAGACGCAGCCTGCCAGTCAATCGCGGCATTAAGGCTGTGGACAGGGCGGCGCAACGCACGCAAAAACGGCCCCGTACCTTGCCTGTTATCGCTATCTGTCAGCGTGTAGTTAAGCGATATTGCGAGAGTCTCGGACGGACGGGCGTTGATAAACGCTTCGATGCCTTTAGCGCGCGCCTGAACCAGATTGAAATAGGTGAAGGTGGTCACGTCATCATAAGCAATTTGATTCTTGGTATCGCGCTTAAACGCGGTGATGCCGACATCCAATGCGCCATCAAGGAAATGCTGTTCTATACCAATATCATAGCTTTTCGCGGTTTCGGGCTTGAGCGTTGGCGTTCCTGAAAAGCCGTCGAAAAGTTGGTATAATGACGGCGCACGGAAGCCTTCGGCATAACTGGCGCGGATCACGGTATTTTCAAGGGGACGCCATGCGGCGTTGGCCGATAATGACGTATTGCCGCCGAAGCTACTATGGTCGTCATAGCGTAAGCCGCCAGTTAAGGTTATCTGGGTGATTGGGTTCAGGATGAGCTGACCGTAAGCGCTGTTCACATCGCTTTTGGCAAAATTGAAGCCGTCATTATATTTAGAATATTCCCGCTCCACTCCAAAGACTGCCCTCAGACTTTTGCCAATTACCGCCTCGCCCTGATATTCCAAACGCTCACTGCGTCCCCGCCCGAAAAACGCTGGTGCGGTCGCGGTGGGCGGATCGAAGAAATCACGGTTGGTGTCAGTAACGGTGACAGAAAAACGGTTTTTTAGCCCACCTTCAAATAGTGCGAGATTGAGGCCTGCATAGCCAGTGCTTTCCCTCGTCTTGTTGAACGCCAATATACTGGAAAACCCGTCATAATCTGTGCGACTATCGGCATAATAACCACGCAGATCAATACTGAGCGCGTCGCTGATGGCCAAGCCAATTTTGCCATTTGCGCCATATTGCCGGTAACCATCGCGCTCGGGGTTGGTGGTGCGCACTGAAATGCCATCATCCACGAAATAGCCGCCGCCAAAAGAGGCTGACACAGCGCCAAATGTGCCGCCGGCTTGGCCCACCAACTGGCGATTGTTTTTATAGCCATATTCAGCGCGCACAGCTCCCGATAGTTGTTCCGTTGGCTTAGCGGTGATGATGTTGACAACTCCGCCAATCGCTCGGCTTCCCCAAGCAACCGAGTCTGCTCCGCGCAATATTTCGATGCGGTCAATATTGCCAATCAGCAGATTGGAAAAATTAAAATTGCCGCTGATCGCCGAGGAGTCTTCTAGTCGAATGCCGTCAATCAGAGTAACGGTTTGATCGCCTTCCGCTCCCCTTATTCTTACAGATGTTGTCTGGCCGATGCCACCATCGCGCGTCACCGTTACGCCCAAAGTGGTTTGCAGCAGGTCAGAAACCGTCTGCGATTGCAGTCGTTCGATATCGGATTTGTTGATGATCGTTATTGCTTGGCCGGTTTCATCAGCGGGTTGTTCGGTCCGGGCCGCTGTTACGATAATTTCGCCACTAGCCAAGCGCTGCGCAGATGCAGCATGGGTTAACGATAGCGCCACAATCGCGGCGCTGCACTTCAAAATAGACTTCGGCATTGGGGTCTTGCTCCTTCAGTAACGACATGAATGTCGTCACAGGAGGCCGGGACGCAAAGATACGGCCCTAGCTCCACTCACCCGGCAACCCTCGACCGCGCGATGAACGACGATGGCTGGCAGGTCTCCTGACTTTCGGGTCAATGCGGTCTGCTTCACCTTCCCAAGGCAAAAGCCCCAGTGGTATATCAAAGCAGCCACTCGCCGATCACAGTTGCGAGGACAGTCCCGGATTTAGACGTTGCCGCCCGCACCGGCTTCCCTATTATCCCGCGGCTAAACGGGACCAGTCACCGAAATTGCGGTTACGCCGCAACGCAGCATAGGTCAATCGGCTATTTACGCCATTTGGTCCACAAATGACCGGCCAGCATCAATGGCGGCATGCGCAGCCAGTGTGACCGGACATAGAATGCCAGCCGTGTGAATTTGGCGCTGCCCCTGCCCCATTCGTCGCGTGCCAACATGCGGCGGATGAACAGCGCGTCGAGCAATTGCGGGCGGTTCCAATCGGCGGGAATGGTTGTTTCATAAACCCGCACCGATAGCCGCACCGCGCGGCGGACGTCTTTGGTCAGGCCGTGATGTGCAGCGTGTTTGCTCAACGCTTGCCAAAAACCATCGTCGCTCTCGGCAAACTCGGTCAGCAAACAATGCATGTCCCACAAGTTACGTAGTCCGCCCGACAAATCGCCGTCGGCAATCAAATGCGCGGCGCAATGGCACACCATGTCGGCGGGCGCGAAGATGCTTAAATCTCCCCGCCCGCTTGCGGGAGGGGCCGGGGGCGGGCCTGATTGGCATTCGCTCGCTTCGTTCTTCCCACCCCTAACCCCTCCCGCAAGCGAGAGGGGAACCGCAGCCACCAACATCGCCGCCGCATCGGGCGTGGGCCGCGCCGTCAGCGGCAATATCGTGTGGTGAACGTCGATCATCCGGTCGCGCTCTTTATGGATCAACGGCGGCAATTCGTGCATGTGGTCGCGGTAATAAGCGTCGTCATAGGCGTCTTCCTTCACCCATTCCCAGCCGCCTTTTTCCAGCAACAACCGTTCAACCTGCGCCAAACCCTGCGCCGCCACCATGATGTCGAGGTCACCGATATGCCGTCCCTCGCCTGCTTTCAGACCAGCGGCGACATAGGCCGTACCTTTCATCAATACGACCTTGCCATCATATTCCGACAACGCACGGCGGGCACAATCGGCTTCCCATAATGCAGTGAGCCGCTGATATTCCGCATTGTTGCGCGCATCGTTCAGTATCCTCGCAACGGCATCGGGCAGATCCAGCGTTCTCAATCGAAACGCCAGCGTGCCGATCAGTTGTTCGGCGCGGGCGATAGTGACCAAGGCGGTCCAGCCGCGCCCGTCCAGCGCCAGCACGCTTGCCGGATCGCGCAGCGCCGCCACCAAGATGCGCGCATCCTTCAAGCGAGTTCTGCCCATAGCCGGTCGACCAGTTCTTTGGCTTCGTCGCCGCTTTGATAATCAATCGCCCGCGCCGGTACGTTTTGCACAAACCGGGTCAGTGCGGTAAAACCCGCTTCGCCAAGTGCGACATAATTGGTCGATGCCTGCGTCAAGCGCATGAAAACCTCGCTGGGCGGGACATCGCGGATTGCGCCGGGATAACCGAAACGCGGGAACAGCAACAGGGCTGGCCGCGCACGTTCCTGCATCGCGGCGATGGCCTGAACCGGCGGCACAAGATGGCGGATGTCGCCCTTGGGCGTACCCTGCATCAATGGACCAAAGACCGCATTTGGCGCGGCGGCTTGCATGGCGGCAATCGCTTCATTTTTCAGGCTGATCAGGCGGGGATAGGGCACAGCTTCTCCGGTTACCGGATCAATCAACGCAAATTCATCGCCCATGAAGCGCCAGCCCGCCAGCCCAAGCATCGCCGACAACGTGGATTTGCCGGATCCAGACTCGCCGGTCATGATCAGCGCCTTGCCGCCGCGTTCGGCTGCGCTGGCGTGCAAAATCAACTGCCGCCGCCAGCCCAGCGCCATTTGCAAATTCATTCCCATTTCGGCGGCGAGCAAGGCTTGGTCCAGCGGCAACGGCGCGGCGTCGGGCAGCATATAGTCGCCATTAATTGCGACTGACGGCCGGACAAAACGGCGCAGTAAGCTGACCGCTTCCAACCGAACGGTGAAATCGGTATATTGCGGCGTGGGATAATCGGCATAGAGCGCCTGCATCTGGGCAATCGGCGCACGCCAATGCGACCCGATACGAAACGCGGCGGGGCCGACTTGGACGCGAAACTCATGCATCGCTGTCATCCGCACCGGCCAATTCGGCCAAATCCAGTTCTTCAACCAAACCCAGTTCGGCAAGTTCCGCCAGCCGTGCGGCAATAACCGCTTTCGCCTCGTCCGCATCGCCCAGATCATATAGTGCCGACAGCCGTGCAGCGATCAGGGCAATGTCGCATGGCGCACTGTCAGTTCCGGTGGCCATTGCCTCCAATATCTGCGGTACGGGATCGGCAACGATATGGGTAATGCCGCTGCGCCGTTGATAAATCAGCGTCATCGCGTCCAATGCAACGACGATGCGGGCATCGGCAGGCTCGGCACGATAGCGATTTTTGGGCGATGGCAGACCGGTCATACGCACGGCCTAACAAAAACCTCTAAAGAATCAATGATGCTAGCCGGAAATTCTCAACGCGGCATTTGCAGTGATGCGTAGCACGTGAACCCGCTTTGGCCATATTGCAGGCGGCGGATATAGTTCACATAGGCTTGGCTTTGGTCGTATGTCGTCCCGGGCAGGCTGCGTCCGTTCATCGCCGCTTTCACTTGCTCGCCGGTAAATTTTTGACCGGTGGCAACAAAAGATCCGGGTGTGTCAGGCGTGACCAACGCGCCGTCTGCGGCGATATTCCGTCCGGCGCCATGCGGGCCGGTGACGGGAATTTCGCAATTCAAAACGGAACCAGCCGCCTGCGCCAAAGCCGGACGCACCGACACCACCGCCGAAGCCGCGACCGCGCCCATCATCAACGCCCGGCGGCGTGTTGGCTGCCAATCATTGGTTTCTGATCCGGTTTCCCGGCCTAGCTGGTTGTCGACGTTGTCCATTTTAACCCTTAGTTTTCTTGCTATCGTCGAACTATCATAACTTTGACGAAATACCAGAGGCTCCTATTGCCTTGCTGCGCGCCGTCTATATGTGGGACAATATCAGCGAAAATACTAACAAACCATGTTGCCGAAATTTAAGCGAGATCAAGCATGCTGTGGAACCTGTTGACGGCTAGGATTGGATTGGCGGTGCTGATCGTTTGCGGCGGCGCTCTTGCGGCGGGGCAACTGATTGGCAATGCCGAGCGTGTCACAGTGATGATTGTGACCGCAATGATGGCGGTGTTTATAGCCATAACGCAGGAAGATGAAACCGCACCATCCGCCACTAACGCTGGCGCAGATAAACCTTCGTCCCTAACCGATTATCCGCAGTTTCAGGAAGTGTTGAACGCGCTTACCGACGCTGTAATCATCGTCGAAAATGCACGGGTAACAAAAGCAAATTCTGCTGCTTTACAATTGCTTGGCGGCAACATCATCGATCAGAACGTGCGGATTGCATTCCGTCATGCCGGTGCGATTGAACGGCTGTCCGATCCAGTTGCACAGCATGATGGCCGGGCGATCCAGCTGGTTGGCATAGGTTTGCGCGACCAGAAATGGGAAATGCGGATCCGTTCATTGGGCGAAGGTCAGAAACTCGTCCATCTGGCGGACCGGTCGGCATCGCAAGCCGCCGAAAAAATGCGCGTCGATTTTGTCGCCAATGCAAGCCACGAGCTGATGACGCCGCTGGCCGTGATAAAAGGATTTATTGAAACCTTAAGCGAGACTGAAGCCGGAGCCGCGCAAAAAACCCGGATAAGGTTCCTGAAAATTATGGATGAAGAAGCCAGCAGAATGCAGGCCTTGATTCGTGATCTGATGTCGCTGTCACGAATCGAAGCCGAGAAATTCCAAATTGCCGTCACACAAGTCGATATGGCAGGCGTTATCCAAGATGTCGCCGCGTCACAGTCAAATGGCGGCGCGCCGCGCAGTCAGGACCTCGAAATTGACATTGAACCGGACCTGCCGATGGTTGCCGGTGATCCCGGTCTACTGCGCCAATTGGTGAACAACATTATTGAAAACGCAATGAAGTATGGCAAGATTGGCAGCCCGATCAAAGTCACTCTTGCGCGGTCGCGTTCTGCCGCGATGATTTCACTGTCCGTCTTGGATCAAGGCGAAGGCATAGCGCCCGAACATCTACCGCGATTGACCGAGCGATTTTATCGCGTCGATTCCGGCCGCAGCCGGTCGGTTGGCGGCACTGGTTTGGGATTGTCGTTGGTGAAACATATTGTTGACGGTCATCGCGGTCATCTGGAAATAAAAAGCGAACGCGGCGTCGGCACCCATATCACAATCTTGTTGCCCATCGTCAGTTTCAGCGGGCCGCAAGTTACCGAGACGGCGCAACTGTAACATAACGCCGCAACTGTAACATAAATGAAATATTACGGTCACACTGGCGACATCTAATTATTCTAAACGCCGCAAAGTAGCAGCGAAGGAACTGACTTCCTTTTTTACGCTCGAAATCAGAAGATATGGGGAACTATATAAATGTTAAAGAAATTATCGCTGCTAGCCATTAGCACCTTGGCCCTTTCCGCTTGTAATGATCAGGCAAGTTCGGGCGGCGCTGGCGCATCACGTCAAGAAATCCGTGTTGTCGGTTCATCGACCGTCTATCCTTTCGCCAAAGCAGTAGCCGAAGCATTCTCCAAGGCAAATGCCGCCAACAAAAATCCTGTCGTTGAATCGACCGGAACCGGCGGCGGTATCGAAGCATTTTGCGCCGGAGCGGGTGCGGAAACTCCCGACATTGCAAATGCTTCACGCCAGATGAAGAAATCCGAATTCGAAACTTGCGCTAAAAATGGCGTTACCGATATTGTTGAAATTCAAATCGGTATCGACGGGCTTGCAATAGCCCAAGCAACTGGCGGCCCTGCGTTCAAACTGACCCCGACCGATGTTTACAAAGCGCTTGCTGCCAATCCGTTTGGCAAACCGAACACGACCAAAACCTGGTCGGATGTAAATGCCGCGTTGCCGAATTTGCCAATCGCCGTATTTGGCCCGCCAAAGACATCGGGCACACGCGATGCATTCGCTGAACTGATACTGGAGGCTGGCTGCAAATCGGATGACGCGATTAAGGCGCTGAAGAAAACCGACGAAGCCAAATATAAAGCAATTTGTCACGATGTCCGCACCGATGGCTTGTACAAAGAGCAAGGCGAAAACGACAATTTGATCGTGCAGAAACTTAGCACCAACCCCAATATGCTCGGCGTTTTTGGCTATAGCTATTTGGAAGAAAACATCGAAAAGGTTCGCGGCGTTGAATTGAACGGCGTTGCACCAACTTATGCCGCCATCGCCGATGGCAGCTATCCCGGTGCGCGGCCTTTGTTCATCTATGTCAAAAAATCACATATCGACAAGATTCCGGGCATCAAAGAATATATCGCGGAATTCGTCAAAGCTGGCGACAAGGGATCTTATCTGACCAAATTGGGCATGATTGCTGCCCCTGACGACGTTCGCGCGGCTGCTAGCAAGGCTGCAAGCGAACTGACCGTAATGGATAGTGCAAACCTGAAATAAAACTGCAATATCCATCGCGTCTATGGGGCATGGTTTGATTCGCCGGAGTCATTCCATGCCTCCATTTTTTGGTCAGAGCAGCGCTAGGGAGTTGATTAGGGAAATGGCCGGCACCGCTTTGCTGTTCCTTGTTTTTGGTCTGGGCATGATCGCCTGGATAACCGGCCGTGCACGCGCGGCCGTTTTTGTGCGTGAGAGCGCAGGAAAAACGCGCGGCTATGTCAACAGTCTGCCGTCTTATCATGGCTGGTACCTCGCGCTCTGGGCGATTATCCCGCCGCTGATTTTCTTAGCAATCTGGAACAGTATTTCGCCCAGTTTGGTTACCAATATGGTGCTGACATCGCCCGCCGCCGCCGAATTGCCGCAAGATGGTTTTGCCCGCGCGGCGATATTATCGGAAGCACGATCGATTGCGCTGGGCATTCAGCAAACCGCATTTCAGCCCAAGGCCGAAGCGTTGATTGCGCCTTACCGCGATGCCTTGTCTTATTACCGCTGGATCGGTTTTGCCCTGACGATGATATTGCTTTTTGCGGGTGCGGCCTATGCATATACCCGGCTGAAGCCTGATTTGCGGGCCCGATCAAAGGTCGAAAGGCTGATCATGGTCGCGTTGCTGGCGGCGTCGTTGATTGCAACGTTGACCACCATCGGCATTTTGGCATCGTTGATTTTTGAATCCGTCCGGTTCTTTCAAATGGTATCGCCGCTGGAATTTCTGTTCGGCACTAGTTGGAGCCCGCGTGACGCAGTTATCCCGGGCGAAGACAATGGCTATGGCGCGATCCCGCTGTTTTGGGGCACGATATTCGTCGGCGCGATTATCGCAATGATTGTCGCCATTCCATTGGGGTTGATGAGCGCGGTTTTCCTGACCCAATATGCCAGCCCAACACTTCGCAAATGGCTAAAACCGATATTGGAGGTTCTCGCCGGTGTTCCCACTGTGGTGTACGGATATTTCGCCGCGCTAACCGTTGCGCCCGCCGTTCGTGATTTTGCGGTGATGATTGGTTTTAGCAACGCGGCATCCGACAATGCGTTGGCCGCAGGCGTGGTGATGGGCGTGATGATAATTCCGCTGATTTCTTCGATGGCTGATGACAGCATTGCAGCTGTACCAAGCGCAATGCGGGACGGTTCGCTGGCAATGGGCGCAACCAAGAGTGAGACGATCAAAAAGGTTCTGTTACCGGCTGCATTGCCCGGGGTAATTGGCGGCATATTGTTGGCGGTTAGCCGCGCAATTGGCGAAACGATGATTGTGGTGATGGCGGCAGGCTATACCGCCAATTTGACCGCGAACCCGCTCAACAGTATTTCCACAATCACTGTCCAGATCAAGGCGCTGCTGACCGGAGATATCAACTTTAACGGGCCGCAGGTGCTGGCCGCGTTTGCGCTTGGCCTCACGTTGTTCCTCGTTACCTTCGTGCTCAATGTGATGGCATTGCACGTCGTCAAGAAATATCGGGAAGCCTATGACTGAGATAGCAGATTTGGCACCGGCATTGGAACGCAAGCCCACTGATTGGACCGACCCGGCAATGCGCACCCGCATCGCCAAACGTTACGCGGCCGAACGCCGGTTTAAGATGACCGGGCTTTTTGCGATCATATTGTCGATTGGCTTTTTGGCGTTCCTGTTGTTCACTATGATGGGCAACGGCGTCAACGGATTCCGGCAGACCGAAGTCGCGCTAAAGATAGATTTTCCCAGTATAACATCGGGGGCCAGCGTTGCATCCATTAGCGGCGGCAATGCCGACGCGACATTACGGTCCATGGATTTGCCCGGCATCGTTGAACTGGCCGCCGCGGAAAATTTCGGCAATGACGGCGGTGAATATGTCACCGCAAACGCGTCCGTAAAATTGCGCGAAAGGCTGTTGTCCGATCCCGACCTTATTGGCCAAAACGCCGTTATCTGGTTGCCTGCCGCGTCGCCGCTCGACATCGCATATAAGGGCGAAGGCTATCCTGCCGCCGAAAAAACCGTTGCCGCGCTTTCCTCCAAAGATCAAATTCGTACCCGTTTCAACTTCGATTTCCTGTCAAATTCCGATGCCACCGACCCTGCCGATGTCGGCATTTGGGGTGCGCTCAAGGGTTCTTTGCTGACGTTGCTGATTACAATTTCATTGGCGTTTCCGGTCGGCGTATTGGCCGCGCTTTATCTGGAAGAATATGCCGCCAAAAACCGCTTTACCGACTTGATCGAGGTTTCGATCAACAATCTGGCGGCGGTCCCATCGATCATATTCGGATTGCTCGGGCTGGTGGTATTTCTCAGCTGGTTCGGATTGCCAAGATCATCATCTTTGGTCGGCGGATTGACACTGGCGCTGATGACGATGCCAGTGATCGTAATTGCCGGCCGCAATGCCATAAAATCGGTTCCGCCATCCATCCGCGAAGCCGCGATGGGCATCGGTGCATCCCCGATACAAGTTGTGTTCCACCATGTCTTGCCACTGGCGCTGCCGGGGATACTTACCGGCACCATCATCGGTATGGCGCGGGCGTTGGGGGAAACGGCACCTTTGCTGATGATCGGCATGGTGGCGTTTGTGTCCGCGCCGCCGCAAAGCATAAGCGATGCAGCGACCGCGCTTCCCGTACAGATTTTCCTTTGGTCGGACGAGGTTAACCGCGGATTTGTCGAGAAAACCAGTGCCGCAATTATCATATTGCTGATATTCCTGTTAGGCATGAACGCGCTGGCAATTTATTTACGCAACCGGCTTGAAACCCGGTGGTAGAACCGATTTGAAAAAGGAAAATCTAAGTGGCTGAAGCAGGGCTAAACATCGCGAATCCAAAGATATCCACCCGCGATGTCAACGTTTTCTATGGCGATGTGCAGGCGATTAAAAACGTCTCGATTGACGTCGACATGGACAATGTCACTGCCTTTATCGGTCCGTCGGGCTGCGGCAAATCGACTTTCCTGCGCTCGTTGAACCGGATGAACGACACAATTCCTGGCGCCCGCGTCGAAGGCCGGATTGAATTGGATGGTGAGGATATTTACGCATCAGGCATGGACGTAGTTCAATTGCGTGCGCGTGTCGGCATGGTGTTCCAAAAACCCAACCCGTTTCCCAAATCCATCTATGATAACGTCGCCTACGGCCCGCGCATCCACGGTCTCGCCCGGTCGAAAGCGGATGTTGATCAGATCGTCGAAACTTCATTGACCCGCGCCGGGCTTTGGAACGAAGTGAAGGACCGGTTGTCGGCCAGCGGCACCGCGTTGTCCGGCGGTCAGCAACAGCGGCTTTGTATCGCCCGCGCCATTGCCGTTGATCCAGAGGTAATCTTGATGGATGAACCCTGTTCCGCGCTCGATCCGATTGCAACCGCACGTATCGAAGAATTGATCCACGATCTGCGCGGCAAATATGCTATCATCATTGTCACGCACAATATGCAACAGGCCGCGCGCGTATCGCAGCGCACAGCTTTCTTTCACTTGGGTACTCTGGTGGAATATGGCCAAACGACCGAGATCTTCACAAATCCCAAAGCAGTGCGTACAAAAGATTATATCACCGGCCGATACGGTTAAAGGACGCAAAGAGATGAGCACAGGAACACGGCACACCGCAAAGGCGTTTGACGATGACATGGATCATATCCGCGGCATGATTGCGGAAATGGGTGCGCGCGCCGAAACCGCCGTCAATAACGCGATGAAAGCCTTGATGGAAAACGACAAGTTATTGGCGCAGACCACAAGGGAAGACGACAAGATCATTGACCGGCTGGAGGGCGAGGTTGAAAAGCTTGTCGTGCAAACCATTGCCCTGCGCGCGCCGATGGCCGATGATCTTAGGGAATTGGTGGCGGCATTGAAAATCGCAGCAGTCGTTGAACGCATCGGCGATTATGCAAAAAATATCTCCAAACGCGTTGGCCAGTTGGAAACGAACAATTTTCTTTCCACCAATGACCAACTGCGCCGGATGGGCGATATTGCCGGCGAAATGGTGCGCAATGCAATGCAGGCATATGCCAACCGCGATATTGAATTGGCGCGCGCGGTTACCATTCGGGATGATGCGGTCAATCAATTGTACAAGAATCTGTTTGTCGATTTCATCGGCTTTGTCGCCAAAAATCCGCAATCGGCGACCGAGATTGCCCACTTGCTCTATATTTCGAAAAATCTGGAACGTGTTGGCGATCATGCCACAAACTGGGCGCACATGATCTATTTCACCGAAACCGGTGACAATCTTCCCGACGAATGAATTGAACGACGACCTTAGATCGAGGATCAAATGGCAAAACCGCTATTATTGTTAGTAGAAGATGACACCGCGCTTGCAGAGCTAATCCGTTGGCATTTTGAACGCGAAGAATTTGAGGTTCGCCAAACTGGTGATGGCGAGGAAGCGTTGATTTTGGCGCGTGAACAGACACCCGACATTGTGCTGCTCGATTGGATGATTGAAAATCTGTCGGGCATCGAGGTCTGCCGGCAGTTGCGTAAAGTAGAGTCCACCGCAAACGTACCGATCATCATGCTGACCGCACGCGGCGAAGAAGATGACCGGATTCGCGGACTGGAAATTGGTGCCGATGATTATGTCACCAAGCCGTTTTCGCCGCGTGAGTTGGTGGCGCGGGCAAAGGCCGTGTTGCGCCGCGTGCGCCCCGCGCTGGCCGGAAAGACGCTTCGCTTTGCCGATGTCGAGATGGACACCGTAGCGCACAAGGTAAAGCGCGGCGAGGCACTGGTCGCCTTGGGACCAACCGAATACCGACTTCTGAAGCATTTCTTGGAATATCCCAGCCACGTGTTTTCCCGTGAACGCCTGCTCAACAGCGTTTGGGGCCATGACAGCGATATTGAAATCCGCACCGTCGATGTCCACATTCGCCGCCTTCGCAAGGCGTTGAATGAGAGCATCGGCAGCGTATTAAAGCGGGATATCATCCGGACAGTCAGGTCAGCGGGATATTCACTGGACCAAGACGCCGTTTAGAGCGATTTCGGTCCGATTGGCAACGATCGTTGGTTTGGAAATCGCTCGATAGCGGCATGACTTTGGTTTGAGCCACGCCTTATTTTGAGCCGCGCTTAATTTTGAACCAAATCGTCATTGCCAGCGAAACGAAGCAATCCAGAGCCTGCCTAAGCGCACCTTGGATTGCTTCGTCGCTTCGCCTCGCATGGATGACGGTTCAATCAAATGCCATCATGCTCTAAACAAAGGCAATCTCATGGTGAGACGGGATCGCCATCATCGTCATCGTCATCGTCATCGTCATCGTCTTCGTCTTCATCATCTTCGTCTTCATCGTCGTCATCATCATCATCATCATCATCGTCATCATCGTCGTCATGGCCGTGACGGCCACGTTTATGATGCTTACCGCCGTCGTCGTTGCTGCCACTGCGGAACGCTCTGCTTTTGCCTCCGCTGTGTTTGGCTTGCAGCATTTTCAACAGTTTGGATTCAGAACCACTATTGTTCTTTTCGCGAGAAGCAAGGGCAGTGCTTGGTAACGAAATTGCAACAATAGAAACAGACAAGCATAATCGAGCCGCAAAGCGGCCTAGTTTATTCTTAGACATATTGCTCTCCTATGCGGTCAAATAGGGTTTCGGGCAGGGGGATTTAGACCGCATGGTAGGCGCTAGGTCACGAAGCACCGAATGATCAACCTGCCTGCTTCAAATAGTGTATTTTTTGGGATGTAAATTTCAACATAGAATATGAATAGAGTTAATAGATTACTTAACTTCATAAATGTTTAACATAAATTCGCGTGATCAATCGCAAAAACAACTAAAATTCAGTAGGATATTTCTCGCGCCGGTGCGCCGGCTAGAATGCAAGAATTTCCCGTTTGACCAGCAGCGCAAGTCAAACGGGAAACTTCAAGATCGAAAGCCTTGGGTCCTGACCTAAGGTCAGAACCCTAAATTGCTAAAATGTGATTTGGGCGCGGGCACCAATGGCATCAACGGAATAATTCCGGTCGGTACCTGCCGGGATCCTTGCACCGGTATAATCAAGCTTGCCATAGTTGATCATGAAGCGAACATAGTCGATTGGCGTCCATATCAGCGACGCCATATATCCATTCTGAATACCGCCAACTATCAGGCCATCATTCATATCAAGATGGTCGTAGCGCAGGTTTAATTGCAGAGCGCCGAGCCCGCCTTTACCAACGGGGTTCTTCACTTTTATCGCCTTGAAGACGCCGTCTTTGTAGACCCGTGTATCATTGGTCAGGAACACCCCTGCTTCAAATGATCCGCCAAAAAAGCCGGGATTGGCGAGGTTGGTGCGCGCAACTTTTTGCCAATAGGCTTCACCCGCCGCATGAAAACGGCCAGAAAGAACCGCAGCTTCCATACCGTAACCGGTTTCAGATGTAGCGGCGGTTAAAGACCCTGTATCAATAAACCGCGTGTCGGTAGTGTGTACCAAAGGACGCTGACGATACTGCACTGAGCCGGTTGCATTACCCAAATCGCGCCAATGGTAGCTGGCCCCCAAATGCAACTGTGCGTTGCCCAGTTTCGGCATGAACACGGCCCGGCCATCCACGCTAACGCCGTTGTTTTCATCGTTGTGCAAATCGCTGACATTGTCGGTAAATACGCCGCCCTGTAGCAATGCCGAACCAATTTTATATTGCGCCGAAAGACCTGCGCGCCGTTCAAAACCAAATGCATCGGTGAACGCGGCGCGCTCAATAAAGCTCGTTTCGTTGCTGCTGGTCAATTCCTCAAGCGACTGGAAATTGTTATGCTGGCCAACCGTGACCGTCAGCCCCTTGTCCTTGTAAGCCAGGAACGCATCGGTAATCTCGGCATTTCCTTCGGCAAAATCAACCTCGAATTTATATCCAAATCCACCCGGAATGCTGCCTTCTACGCCCAACCGGGCGCGCCTAAGTTCGTTGGAGAAACCAAGGCCCCTATCGTTGATTGCGGATGGCGCGGACACTATTGCTGCATCATACAGGATCCGGCCGCGCGGCTTGAATGTCCATCCGCCTTCGCCCTCCAGTTCAGGCGCGCCCTTCCATTTGATTTCGCCGCTGCTTTTCTTCGTCGCCGCTTTGGCATTGTCATCCACTTTTGACGCCAACGCCGATATTTGCTGCTTCAACGCTTCGATTTCGGCGCGCATCGCGGCGACGTCATTATTAGCGTCCTGTGCCTGCGCCGCAGCTGGAAATGCGGCCATAGCCGATGCGGCCAACAACAATGTTCTGATATTCATGACGGTCCCTTGCGATATATTTGAATGTACTGTGTCGCCTAGAGAACAATTAAGTGACATCTGCGTGACGCAATAATTACGGATTTATGACAGCGTCAGCTTCGCGTCCAGCCATGGCTTTACGCTTGCGTCAAGCTAGGCATCATGGCATTGCGCGGTTCAAATTTATCCCGGCGCAAAATCGCCATTCAAAACAGCTTACAGGAGTTTCCGCATGACCATCAGCTTCAAAGACAAAGTCGCCATCGTAACCGGTGCAGGCGGCGGATTGGGCC
>JAYUPJ010000182.1:0-2659 GCA_043760195.1 Sphingomonadales bacterium
CATGACAAATCCAGCCATCGCGATCCGCAACCTCTCCAAAACCTATGCCGGCGGAAAACGCGCGCTGGACGACGTTAGCTTTGATGTCGAACAAGGGTCCATTTTTGGCTTGCTTGGTCCCAATGGTGCGGGCAAATCGACGCTGATTAACATTCTGGCGGGCTTGGTCAAAAAAACCGGCGGAACCGCGACCATTTGGGGTTTTGACATCGATGTAAACCCGCGCAATTCAAAGGCCAGCATCGGCATCGTCCCGCAAGAGATTATGTTCGATCCGTTCTTCACTCCCAAAGAAGCACTGGAATTGCAGGCCGGTTTGTATGGCGTACCCAAGGCAAAGCGCAAAACGATGGAGCTGCTGCGCGCTGTCCGGCTGGAGGATAAGGCCGACGCCTATTCGCGCACCTTGTCGGGGGGCATGAAGCGGCGGCTGCTGGTGGCCAAGGCGATGGTGCATTCGCCGCCGGTTATTGTGCTGGATGAGCCGACCGCAGGCGTCGACATCGAATTGCGGCAACAGCTTTGGGATTATGTGGTGGAGCTGAACAAGGGCGGCGTAACTGTCGTATTGACCACGCATTATCTGGAGGAAGCGGAGCAATTATGTGACCGGATCGCCATCATCAATCACGGCAAATTGATCACCAATAAGCCGACGAAAGAACTGGTCGCTATGGCGCGGGAAAAGGCGGTGGTGCTGACGCTGGACACAGATATCAGTGCCGCACCAACGCATGCTGCGTTTGAAAAGGCAGAATTGATTGGCGAGCGCACTGTGGAAATCACCTACAACAAAGACCGGATGAACGCAGGCGAAGTGTTGAGCGCGGTGCAGGCGATGGGGTTGGGCATTGTCGATGTCACCACCAAAGAGGCCGACCTTGAGGATGTGTTCCTGCGGTTGACGAGCGGCATCCCTGAAACGGTAAGCGCGCAATGAGTATGACCTACGACGTCATCATCGTTGGATCGGGCGCGGCGGGGCTGACGGCGGCAATCAGCCTGGCCGAAACCCACACGGTGTTGGTGCTGGCAAAGGGATCGCTAACCGGCGGATCGACCGCTTGGGCACAGGGCGGGATCGCCGCCGTGCTGGATGAAGGCGATACGTTTGAGGAGCATATCAACGATACGATGATCGCGGGCGCGGGGCTCAATCGGCGCGAGACGGTGGAGTTCGTCGTCGAAAACGCGCCGCATTCCATCCAGCGGCTGATCGATATGGGTGTGCCTTTCAACAAAGAGGCGGATGCGCTGCATTTAACGCGCGAAGGCGGCCATTCGCAGCGCCGGATCGTCCATGTAGATGACGCGACGGGATGGGCGGTGCAAGAGGCGCTGATCAAAACCGCGCAGGCCAACCCAAACATAACGCTGATGCCGCGCCGCGCCGCAATTGACCTGATCACCGGACGGCATGAACTAAAATTCTCCGGATCGGGCCGGGTCTGGGGCGTGTATGCGCTCGACGAGGATAGCGGCAAGGTCAGCGCCTATACCGCCAAAGCGACGATATTGGCATGCGGCGGGGCAGGGCGGGTATATCTGTTCAGCACCGCGCCAAGGGGCGCAACCGGCGACGGCATCGCGATGGCATGGCGTGCGGGCGCGCGGGTATCGAACATGGAAATGATGCAGTTCCACCCCACCTGCCTGTACAATCTGGACGTCAAAAACTTCCTGATAACCGAGGCTGTGCGCGGCGAAGGCGGGCATTTGAAAATCCCCCCCGGCTATCCCGGTGGCGGCGAACGTTATATGCCGCGCTTTGACCCGCGCGAAGAACTGGCCCCGCGTGACATCGTGGCGCGCGCCAATGATCACGAGATCAAACGGCTGGGGCTGGACTATGTCCATCTCGACATCAGCCACAAAGATCCCGAATTTGTGAAGGGGCACTTTCCCAACATCTACGAAAAGCTGATGGGCCTTGGCATCGACATGACCAAGCAGCCGATCCCGGTTGTTCCGGCGCAGCATTATACCTGCGGCGGGGTTCTGATCGATCTCAATGGCCGCACCGATTTGCCCGGGCTGTATGCGGTCGGCGAGGTTAGCGAGAGCGGACTGCACGGCGCAAACCGGCTGGCATCAAACAGCTTGCTTGAATGCTTCGTATTTGGCGAGGCAGCGGCGCGCGACATCATGGCCCGCTGGGATAAATTTGACAGCCCGCCGCCCATTCGCCCATGGGACGAAAGCCGCGTCACCGACAGCGATGAAGAGGTTATCATCAAACAGAACTGGACCGAAATCCGGCGGTTTATGTGGAATTATGTTGGCATCGTGCGCACCACCAAACGGTTGGAACGCGCCAAACACCGCATCGCGTTACTGCAACAGGAAATCGGCGATTATTACAGCCATTTCCGCGTCACAACCGACCTGATCGAACTACGCAACCTCCTCCAAACCGCCGAGTTAATCGTGCAAAGCGCACTAGCGCGCAAAGAAAGCCGTGGGTTGCATTATACGTTGGATTATCCCGATATGCTGCCCGATGCGCGCGATACAGTGTTGGTGCCGTGATGGGGGTGATTACGGCGCAGGACAAAGCTGGCAGAGGCGTAAGCCACTAGATAGGCGTTGCAAACTCGTCACTTGAAGGGCAAGCTCAATTGGTAGATAGATTTGAATTTAGGGGTTTTCACACCTGTCA
>JAYUPJ010000183.1:0-16367 GCA_043760195.1 Sphingomonadales bacterium
GGAACAACGTCGGATACGCTGATGTTCTGGGCAATTGCGGAACCGGTATTCGTTACCGAAATACAATATTCAACAACCGCGCCAGGAATGGCCTTCGGATTGGTAAGGCTAACACCGTCGCTGACGACGCGGCTAGTTTTCACAACGCTCAGGCTAGCGGCACTAACAGTATAGTCGTCATAAGCCCACGAAACGCCATTGCGTGAAGTGTTGCCAAGTACTGGTGTCAAATCGTCTGCAAAGATCGTTTGGAACGTGCCGGTTGTGATGTCGGCAGTGTTCGCTGCTCCGTCATTTACCGCTGTTATCGCGCTGCCGTTGCCATTCAAAGCGGTCGCGGCCAAGCGAACTGTGGCCACTGCGCCGTTTGTTGCCAATGGAATGTCGCTGCGGACAAGCACATGGACAGTTGTGTCCTTGAGCACGTCATTCAGCGTCAATGATGTCGTGAATGCTTCAGCGCCATCAAGCACGCCGTTGCCGTTGGTATCGATAGCATATTCGAAATTGCTTGTGTCGATGCTGTCTGTTCCGCGGCCTCCGCCTACCGTCGCGCCAGATGCCAAGTTGGTCGCGGCCAACGAGAAGTCGAGTGTGTCGTTCGAAGAGTTGACAATCGTATAGGCAACAACTGCGTCCAATTGTCCCGATGTTACCGACGTGGTGCCCACTGCGGTTTTTTCAGTCACGCTGAACAGGACCTTGCGGTCGACACGGAATTGGTTCTGCGCAGTCAATTCCGAACCTGCGGGTGTTTGATTTACGCCGCCAACAGCATAGGTTACTTGTACGTTGTTGGTAATCAGAGTGTTTGCATCCGTGTTCGCGGCATAAGCCGGAGCGCTGGCGACCAAAACGGCAGCCAATGCAGATGAAGCACTCAGGAGTTTAAGTTTACTGGTCATACCTAACTTCCTTCTTCTTTCTTTTATACTGGACCATCATAACAACCGCGACAGTCCGGACGGTTTTGCGGTTATCTTACGATTCCACGAAAAATGAGCTTGCCTTCCGAACCGGAGGCAATGGGTTGATTTAAATTCCATCGGATGTGGGTCACATCTGACATTAGGGCGGGCCGTGACTTGCCGTCGGCATCTTGCAAACGCAACGCCGAGAGAAAGCCCCAGCTTTTGCCGCCGTCGATCGAAACAACTTCAAGCCCGTCGGATGTACCGTTGAACGCAACGGCCTTTGGAAGTGGGTTGGTCAAAACGAATTTTTCGGCTGGTTCACTGCCAGCATTTTTATATTTGACGACAAACACCAAATTATCACCGGGCGTTACCAAGTTTGGAGCTTCCAAAATTGTTGCGACGCTGCCGTCCGCACGCTGTTTTTGTTTTTCGACAAAAACCGCACTCGATATCTGCAACTGGTTCGCTGCGAATGCTGCGGTTGGCAGCATGAGCGCGGCCAGTGACATCAACGCTGGTGTGATTAACTTTATCATTGAACCAGAACCTTAAATGTCACGGTGCGGGTCTGACCGGCAGGCACAGTGCCAACAGAAACCCGAATTTGGGTTCCGTTATAGCTTCCTGCATCCGTGTCGGCGGCATCCGTTTGCGCGGCTGTTTCCAATGTGATTGAGCTCGCGGTGTAAGTCGTGCTTGCCGGTATCGGATCGGTAATCACCACGTTCGCAAGGCTGCCGGTGCCAGTGACGGTTGCAACCAGTCTATAGGTAATGGTCGATCCTGGCACCGAACGGTTGCCGCCAAATGGATCAGTTACAACCGCGGACTTTACCAAGGCCAATGTTGCAGCTTGTACCGCTAGGAAACCGCTATCGGCTGCATCTGCGCCTGTAGTGCCAACGACTGCATCGCCGCCGCCTTCACCTACGCCTGTAAATGTCGTTCCAGGGGCACCGATACCGGTCTTCGCCGCTGCGGTTAAGCCAACTTCGGCGCGGTTGCCATTGGCGGCATTTGCCGGGGTCGTGGTCAATATAAAGACCGTAAGGCTGGTTTCCGGCGCGATCGTCGGATCATTTGTACCTGCCACGTAAACGGTATCAACTCCGGCGTCATAAACCCCGTTGTTGTTGGTATCCAAGACGATTTGCTGCAGCGCTGGATCGAAATCATCACCTGTTTTTGCGGCATCAGCGGTTAACGCAAACGCCTCGTTGCCATTGCCGGTGTTTGTGACCAAAAACTTCTGCACATTTCCAACTTGACCCGGGCCAGTGGCTACATCACCTAGATCGGAACTGGTTACGGTAACATCAAGCAATTCGTCGACTTTGATAACGACCTTGTTCGAATCAATCGTCACCGGCCCGCTGGGCGTGTCGTAAGACGCGGTGGCGATATTTTCGATGTCCGTGCCCGCAAGCGTCAGGGCCGCGTTGGCCGTCGAACCAAAGCTAACACAGCTGATTGCAGCAGCCGCCATTAGGTGCGTGCGCAGGGAAATGGGGAGTGCGCCGAATCGGCGTGTGGAATAAGTTTGTATCTTCATGTGCACTGTTATGCCGGAATAAGGTCAACAAACCGTTAAACGCGGTTAATGACGTCATTTGAGCAAGCGTTCTGAAAAATAACGCGAATATGTAAATTGAATTGCAATAACTTGTAAAATGGCGGCGCAATGACCCCATTTTGGTGCTGCGATTAACCCAAATATGAATGTAAAATTGGAACGCTGGTCACTAAAAACCGCATTGCTTGCATTCTGGCTGTTGACAGAATCCCTCACCCCAACTAGTGCGCGTCCACCGCAGTTTAGCGGGTGTAGCTCAGTTGGTTAGAGCGCCGGCCTGTCACGCCGGAGGTCGCGGGTTCAAGTCCCGTCACTCGCGCCACTGCGTTTTCAGGTGGTTAAGATCGAAATTGCTATTTCGGTGCTTTAAAGCTGCCAGTTTCCATCCAGATCAATAGCGGTTTTAGCGGCAGCAACCATGCGACGCCCGCGATCAGATAGAACACGCTTTGCGCCCATATCGGCCATTGACCGATGCGATCCCATTGGCTGACGATAATTGCACACCAGACGCCAATAAACGCTAGAATGAGCAGCACACCCGCGGGCTTGCGCCATGTTGGTGCATAGGTTTTTGGGTCATTCATCTGCAAATCCACTCTTTTTCGGTCAAAACGGCATCCAAGGGGATATCCCATGGATCGGCGACAAGCGATGCTGTTTCTTGAACCGACCACGCCACGCCAATCGCAATCGCATTCTCCATTTGGCTAAGCGCGCGGTCATAATGACCTGCTCCTTGCCCTAAACGCGATAGTTTGCGGTCGAATGCTATCAGCGGCACCAATATTACATCGGGCGTAACCGCCGCGTTATCGGCATTTGGTTGCAGCAGCTGGAACGGCCCCTGTTCAAGCTGATCGCCCGGCGACCAGGCGAGAAACCGCATGGGGGAAACTTTACTGACGACGTGCGGTAACGCAGTTTTGCAGCCTGCCTCATAGGCAAAGCGCAACAATGCCAGAGGATCGACCTCCGCGCCCACCGCGACATAGGCGGCTATGGTTTTGTCAGGCGTAAACAGTGATTTTAGCACGCTTGGCGGGCGTGAAAATGCCAATTCCTTATCTTGAGAGCTAAGGCTGGCGACATATTCTTCGCGGATACTGCGAAATTGACGGCGCATTGCAATCTTGTCGGTCGTCACCATCGCATGCCTTTGTTGTCAAGTGGCGGAACCACCATGGGTCGTTTCCCGGAATATCCTCTGACGCCAGTAACGCCAGGTGGGAGCCATATGCACCGGACCAAGATCCAGACAGGGACAGCTCCCTTAGATAGTGAATCGCCTCAGGGATGTTCTCATCAGTTCGTGCCGGGTAGCCCCGCCAATTCCTATATAGGCGCTCTGCGCTTAATTCTCAAGCTTAACCGCAAGAGCTTCTAACCGATCGGCCAGTTTTTCTATCGTTGCAGCGGCTTGCGCGATTCCAATATCATCTGTGGAAGCCATTTGGTTTTCTGCGGCTGGCTTTTGGGACTGCAATTCATGCAGTTTATCGGCAAGCAGCAATGCGGCGAACAGCAGTTGGCGGCTTTCGTTCAGTCCGCCCGTTGCGCCGCCAGCCTCTTGCACCATATCGCTCACCGTTGACGCCAGCGATTGCAGATGCAATTCTTCACCATCGCGGCACGTTACAATATACTCGCGAGATGCAATGTTCAAACGGACATCAGCCATTTACCCGACCTCCGTCGATCAAGGTATCCAATGCCCGAATTACAGATTGCGTTTCGGACTTAAGCGCCTCATGCTTCGCACGTAAATTATTATCGTTATTTGAAACTAAAGGCACTTCTAACTGTTCTAACCGAGACAGAGCGCGTTCGATACGTCCAATTGCAATAATCAGTTTGTTATCCGGCATGAATTAAACCTTTCTGGACAAGCCAGTTAGCAGAAACACGCGAGGGAGCAAACTAGCTTTTGGCGGCATGACGTCACTTTGTTACATCAATGTGACGTTACTGTGACGTCGCTTTGGAGATTTGGCACGAAAGCTGTGCATTATCCGGCCTATCCCTTGACGATTAGGCCGCCGACAAGCAAAGGGTTTTCCATAAGGCGACTCGGTTTCAGCGCGCCAAAACAAATTGTTGCATATCCTGTGCGCGATAGATCTTCAAAGTGGAGGAAATACATGACTGTCAGCGAAAAGCAGATGGCCAATGCGATCAGGGCGCTTGCGATGGATGGCGTACAGGCTGCAAACAGCGGTCATCCCGGAATGCCGATGGGCATGGCCGACGTTGCGACCGTCTTGTACAAAGACTATCTGAAATTTGATGCTTCTGCACCCGATTGGGCGGATAGAGACCGTTTCGTGCTTTCGGCTGGCCATGGATCAATGCTGGCTTATGCGACCTTGCATCTCGCGGGTTATGCCAGCCCGACTATCGATGATATCCGTAACTTTCGCCAGATAACCAGCCCATGTGCAGGCCATCCGGAAAACTTTGAAATCGCCGGAGTGGAGGCAACAACGGGACCATTGGGGCAGGGGCTGGCCATGGCCGTCGGCATGGCAATTGCCGAACGCCATCTAAACGCGGTATTTGGCGATGATCTGGTCGACCACCGGACATGGGTTATCGCGGGTGATGGTTGCCTGATGGAAGGCATAAATCATGAAGCAATCGGATTGGCTGGCAATCTTAATCTAGGCAAGCTTGTCGTGCTGTGGGATGACAACAGGATTACGATTGATGGTGCCGTCGATCTATCATCCTGCGAGGATATACCGGCGCGTTACCTTGCAACTGGCTGGCATGTGGAATCGTGCGATGGCCATGACTTTTCCGACATCCGGCGCGCGATTGATGCTGCTGTCGCTGATGGCAGGCCCTCGTTGGTGGCTTGCCGCACTATTATCGGAAAAGGCGCGCCCAACAAGCAAGGGACATCTGCGACTCACGGCGCGGCGCTTGGAACCGACGAGGTTGCTGCGGCTAGAGTGGAAATCAACTGGCCATTTGAACCATTTGAAATTCCTGCTGATATTGCAGCTGCGTGGAGCGCAACCAGCGCCCGCGGAGCGGTTGAGCATGCCGAGTGGAATGTCCGCCTGAGCGCAAGCAGCAACGGCCAAGAATTGACGCGGCGCATAGGCGGAGCGGTTGCCGACGTTCCCGCGATGCAAGAATATTTGCAGCAACTCGTTTCAGATGCGCCCAAGGTTGCCACCCGTAAGGCGAGTGAAATGGCGCTGAACGTGCTAACCGAAGCGTTACCGGAAATGATCGGTGGTTCAGCGGATTTAACCGGATCCAACAACACCAAGACCAAATTTACAGGCGTTTTGGACCGGGACAATTTTGGCGGGCGTTACATAAACTATGGAATCCGTGAATTCGGCATGGGCGCGGCAATGAACGGCATGGCCCTGCATGGCGGAATCATCCCTTATGGCGGAACGTTCCTCGTATTCGCCGACTATGCACGAGCAGCCATTCGGCTTTCGGCGATCCAGCGCGTTCAAGTGATCTATGTGATGACCCATGACAGCATCGGGCTTGGCGAAGATGGCCCAACGCATCAGCCTATCGAACATCTCCAAAGCCTGCGTGCGATGCCCAATTTGTTGGTGTTCCGTCCCGCCGACGTCGTTGAAACGGCGGAATGCTGGGCGTTGTCGGTGGCTCATAAAACTGGACCGTCGCTGCATGCTCTCAGCCGCCAGAATCTGCCCACATTGCGGGCAGATGTTACTGAAAACCTGTGCGCAAAAGGGGCATATCGTTTGAAACCGGCTTTGGCGGTACGAAAAGTCGTCATCATTGCGACTGGATCGGAAGTTGAAATAGCACTGCAAGTCGCGGATAAATTAGAGCAATCAGGATACGGCGCAGATGTCGTGTCGATGCCATGCACCGAATTGTTTGATGGACAATCGGCGGCGTATCAAGACGATATTATCCCCGGCAACGTGCTAACAGTCTCGATTGAAGCGGGTTCAACATTCGGTTGGGAACGATACACCGGCCGCGGCGGTATGCGATTTGGAATTGACAGCTTTGGTGCGTCGGCGCCGATTGACGCACTTTACGATCATTTCGGCCTGACTGCCGAAAAAATAACCCCTCAGATTATCGCTCGTTTGGGCTAACAGGAGAATATCATGACTGTAAAAGTTGCCATTAATGGATTTGGCCGGATTGGCCGTTTGGTTGCCCGCGCAATTTTGGAGCGCGACGATCATGATTTGGAACTGGTTTCGATAAATGACCTCGCGAGCGCGAATGCCAATGCGTTGCTGTTCAAGCGCGATAGCGTTCACGGCGCATTTCCCGGCACAGTAGCGGTTGATGGCAATGACATTGTGGTCAATGGCAAGCGCATCCATGTGACGGCGGAGCGTGACCCGGCCAATTTGCCGCACGCAGCAAATGGCGTCGATATCGCGCTGGAATGCACCGGATTTTTTACCGACCGAGAAAGCGCAGGCAAGCATCTTACTGCAGGTGCAAAGCGTGTTTTGATCTCTGCTCCAGCAAAAAATGTAGATAAAACAATTGTGTTCGGGGTCAACCACGACGTCTTGACGTCAAATGATGTGATCGTGTCAAACGCCAGTTGCACCACCAACTGCCTTGCGCCGCTTGCCAAGGTGATGAACGACAATATCGGTATCGAGCGCGGATTGATGACCACAATTCACAGCTATACCAATGACCAAAAGATCCTTGATCAGGTTCATGAAGATATGCGCCGGGCGCGCGCAGCGGGTATGTCGATGATCCCGACGACAACTGGCGCGGCGCGCGCTGTCGGGGAAGTGATGCCGGAATTGAAAGGCAAGCTGGATGGTTCCGCGATCCGCGTACCGACGCCAAATGTGTCCATCGTCGACTTGACATTCACTCCGTCGCGCGACACCACCAAAGAAGAAGTGAACGCCCTGCTTAAGGCCGCTTCTGAAGGCGCGTTGAAGGGCATATTGGCCTATTCAGACGAACCTTTGGTATCGATTGATTACAATCACTGCCCGGCCAGCTCCACCATCGACAGCCTCGAAACAACGGTACTGGACGGCAAGTTGGTGCGGGTGTTGAGCTGGTATGACAATGAATGGGGCTTTTCAAACCGCATGGTTGACACCGCAGGCGTTATCGGTGGATTGATCTAAGGATTCCATTCTATGCCTTTTAAAACGTTAGATGATATTGGAGATATAACCGGAAAGATCGCATTGGTCCGGGTGGATTTAAATGTCCCCTATGCCGATGGCCGGGTAACCGACGACATGCGCCTGCGGGCGATCATCCCGACGGTGAATGAGCTGTCTGCCAAAGGCGCGAAGATTTTGCTCTTGGCGCATTTTGGCCGTCCGAAAGGCGCAAAACACAGCGAGATGTCGCTTTCAATGATCATTGAACCATTGCAGCGCGTTTTGGGCAAGGAGATCATGTTTGTGCCCGAAATCGCGGGGCCTGTGGTTGAACAATCCATCGGGATATTGGGCAACGGCGACATTGCAGTGCTTGAAAACACGCGCTTTTATCCAGGCGAGGAAACCAATGATCCGGAATTGGCCAAGGCGGTAGCCGCCAACGGTGATTTCTATGTCAACGATGCGTTTTCTGCGGCCCACCGGGCGCACATGTCCACCGAAGGACTGGCGCATGTCTTGCCTGCCTTTGCTGGCCGGTCGATGGAGGCCGAATTAAAGGCATTGGAAGCAGCGCTGGGCAATTCGGAACATCCCGTTGCTGCGGTTGTTGGCGGGGCAAAGATTTCAACCAAGTTGGATGTGCTGAACAATCTTGTGACCAAGGTCGATCATTTGATCATTGGCGGCGGCATGGCCAACACGTTTTTGGCGGCGCGCGGAATAGATGTGGGCAAGTCGCTCTGCGAGCACGATCTGAAAGAAACTGCGAACAAGATTTTGGATGCTGCGGACGCTGCCGACTGTACAGTTCATCTTCCTTATGACGTCGTGACGTCACGCGAATTCCGCGCAAATCCGCCAGTTCGCACCGTGAACGTGCATGAAGTTGCGGCGGACGAAATGATTCTCGACGTTGGCCCTGCTGCTATTGAAGCGCTTGCCGATGTGCTGAAGAACTGCCGCACGCTGGTATGGAACGGGCCGCTTGGCGCATTTGAAATGGAGCCATTCGACAAGGCGACGGTTGCATTGGCCAAGACCGCCGCAGCCCTCGCAAAAGAGGGATCACTCATCGCGGTCGCGGGCGGCGGCGATACGGTTGCGGCGCTGGCCCATGCCGGCGTTGAAGCAGATTTCACGTTTGTATCCACTGCCGGCGGTGCTTTCTTGGAATGGATGGAAGGCAAGCCGTTGCCGGGCGTGGAAGCACTCAATACCGAATGACGAGCTGAGGAACATTCTGCGGTCTTTAATGCAAACTGTTGTAATCGAGAGGGTATGACTATGAATAGAGCCGAAATGACCGCCAAGGTGGCCGCCGGAAACGGCTTTATTGCTGCCCTTGACCAAAGCGGCGGGTCCACGCCCAAGGCGCTCGCCGGATACGGCATCGGCGACGATGCGTGGACCAGCGAAGAGGGCATGTTTGACCTGATCCACGACATGCGCAGCCGGATCATTCGTTCGGCGGCATTTTCTGGCGAAAAAGTACTCGGTGCGATATTGTTTGAACGCACGATGGACGGCATGGTTGATGGCCTGCCAACCCCGCAAGCCTTGCTGAACAAGGGCGTTGTTCCCTTCATCAAGATTGACAAAGGCTTGGAAGACGAGACCAATGGCGTGCAGTTGATGAAGGCCATGCCGGAACTTGGCGCGTTGTTGGCCAAATCTAGTGCGCTTGGCGTTTATGGCACCAAAGAACGCTCAGTCATCAATCTCGCCAACCGCACCGGCATTGCTGCCATTGTGGCGCAGCAGATTGCGGTCGGGCAGCAGGTATTGGCGGGCGGCATGGTTCCGATGCTTGAACCGGAAATAAATATCAAAAGCCCAGAGCGCGCCGAAGCCGATGCGATCTTGCTCGACGAATTGTCACATCAATTGAGCGCGATGCCGGGCGAAGCTAAGATCATGTTGAAACTTAGCCTGCCCGTGAAGCCCGGACATTTTGATGCGCTGGTGGTGCACCCCCGCGTGTTGCGTGTGGTGGCATTGTCAGGCGGCTATATGCGCCCGGAAGCATGCGCCGAACTCGCCAAAAACGGCGGTATAATCGCAAGCTTTAGCCGCGCCTTGCTCGAAGATTTGCGTTTCCAGATGACCGACGCCGAATTTGATTCTTCACTGGGCGAAGCGATCGCAGATATTCACAGGGCTTCGACGGTTAAGGCCTAAATGCCGCCCATGAACCGGAAACTGAAACGATAGTCTGCGGGTTTTAGCTCCTTGTTTTCCCCGGCCATTCGCGGCGGGGAGACATCGGTAAGCTCGATAGTTCCATCGGCGATGGGCACGGGTTTGCCCATTTCCAGTTGCAAAACCCGGTTGCCATCGGCGCGGATCCATAATGCTTCGATCTTGACGGTGCCCGCCCAGATGCAACGGGCATTGGCAGGGCAGCGGCTATCTTCGACGATCTTGGTCGGGCGGATGACCGGACCATCAACATAGGCATTCTGGCCCATTGGAACGTCAATGCCATTCTGCCGAACCGGGCCCGTCGTGGTGCAAGCGGCGGTAGAAAGCAGCGCGAAAAAAAGGAGTGAATTCATTTGCATTTGCAGCGATTTATCACCTCAGCTATGAACGCGCAATGACTGTACCGAATTGCCAGCTTTACCTGATTTCTCCAACCGATGTTGGCGGGGATTTTCCTTCCCGGTTGGAGGCGGCGCTTTTGGCCGGACCTGTTGCCGCATTCCAGTTTCGCGTAAAGGGCGAAAGCGCGCATGACGCCGCACGGCTTGCTGCGCCTTTGCAAGAAATCTGTGCGCGCCATGATGTCGCCTTCATCGTCAATGACAGCGTTAGCTTGGCCAAACGGCTAAAGGCGGACGGCGTGCATTTGGGTCAAGGCGACGGCGATGTAAAAGAGGCGCGCGAAGAACTTGGGCCTGACGCGCAAATCGGCGTGACGTGCCACAATAGCCGCCATTTGGCGATGGAAGCAGGCGAGGCGGGCGCGGATTATGTTGCTTTTGGCGCATTCTATGCGACCACCACCAAAGCCACCGATCATGTCGCGGAAATCGAAACTATCCAGAAATGGGCGCATGTTATGGAAATACCGTGCGTTGCAATTGGCGGGATTACCCCGGCCAACGCCATGCCGCTGATCACCGCAGGCGCAGATTTCATTGCGGTTAGCGGCGCAGTATGGAACGATCCGCGCGGTGCAGCCGCCGCCATAATAGAGTTGAACGCCGTGCTTGCCTCTGCGCCGCCGCGCGGCTAATGGCTCTGTGCAACGGCGTTTCCAAAGCGCCCACTCTTTCCATTTGTTAGCGAGTTGTCCTCATGAAAATCAACGCGGTCGAAATTAAGCCGGGTAATATCCTTGAATATGAAGGCGGCCTGTGGCGTACCGTTAAAACCGCGCATACCCAGCCCGGCAAGGGCGGCGCGTATATGCAGGTTGAGCTCAAAAACCTGATCGATGGGCGCAAGAACAATATCCGCTTTCGTTCGGCTGAATCGGTGGAAAAGGTCCGGCTTGAGCAAGAAGATTTCCAGTTTCTTTACGCCGATGGTGATGCGCTTACCTTCATGCACAAGGAAACCTTTGACCAAGTGACGCTGGATCGCGAAATCCTTGGCGACGCCTCCGCGTTCCTGAATGATGGTATGGATGTGGTCATGGAAACCTATGATGATAAGCCGATCAGCGTGCAATTGCCGAGCCAGATTGACGCAATGGTTGTTGAGGCCGATGCCGTCGTGAAGGGGCAGACCGCTTCGTCAAGTTACAAACCCGCCATCCTCGACAACGGCGTCCGCGTTATGGTTCCGCCATTCATTGGAGCAGGGACGCGAATTGTAGTCGATGTCTACTCCAGGGAATATGTAAAGAAGGCTGACTGATATGGTCGCCCATTCCGGTATTATGACAATGATGGACCGCGCCGCGCGCAAAGCCGGTGCGAAATTACGCCGTGATTTTTACGAAGTGCAGCAATTGCAGGTCAGCCGAAAAGGCCCCGCTGACTTTGTATCGAAAGCGGATATGCGGTCCGAGCGCACGATATACGATGAACTCAGCAAGGCGCGCCCTGACTGGGGTTTCTTGATGGAAGAAGCGGGCAGCATCGAAGGCGATCCCAGCAAGCCGCGTTTTATTGTCGATCCGCTTGATGGCACCAGCAACTTCCTGCACGGTATTCCGCATTTCGCGATCTCGATTGCGGTCGAGGAAGAGTTGGCCAATGGTGAGCGTGAGATTACCTCGGCGCTGGTTTACCAGCCGCTGACCGACGAAAGCTATTGGGCTGAAAAGGGCAGGGGGGCCTGGTTGCAAACCGAACGGCTTCGCGTGTCCGCACGGCGGGATTTGATGGATGCGCTGATCGCAACGGGAATTCCGTTCATGGGCCATGGCGATTTTTCGCAATGGAGCCGGATATTCGGCGCGATTGCTCCCGAAGTTGCGGGTATCCGGCGATTTGGCGCGGCGTCGCTTGATCTCGCTTGGCTGGCTGCAGGACGCTATGATGGCTTCTGGGAAAGCGATTTACAACCTTGGGACACCGCAGCAGGTTGCCTTTTGGTGCGCGAGGCTGGCGGCTTTGTTACTGATTTTAGGGGCAGAAGCCCGATGATTGCGGACAAACAAGTGCTGGCAGCGAACGATGTATTGCACAGCAAAATGCACAAGTTATTGGCGGGTGCGTTGCGGTAAATTCAGTGGTGTTCAAAATACGCAACTTTACCCGCAAAAAAAGCACATTCCGGCCCTTGCGACTTACTGCACTTGCCCCTAAAAGCGCGCATAATTCAAGCCTAAAGCGAGTCTGTTCGTGACTGATTTGTCGCAATATTTGCCCATTTTAATGTTCCTGTTTGTGGCGCTTGGTTTGTCGTCGCTATTTGTATTTTTGCCGATGGGCGTTTCACGGCTTACCGGTTCGCATCAACCGACCGAGGCAAAGCTGTCTGAATATGAATGCGGCTTTCCTGCTTTTGAAGATAGCCGCAGCCAGTTTGATGTGCGGTTTTACCTTGTCGCGATCCTGTTCATCATCTTCGATTTGGAGGCCGCGTTCCTGTTTCCGTGGGCAGTAAGCCTTGGCGAAACGGGTTGGCTCGGTTGGGGCACGATGATGCTGTTCCTGTTCGAATTGATTATCGGTTTCATCTATGCGTGGAAAGTAGGAGCGTTAGAATGGGAGTAATTACATCGCAGCCGCCGCTCGCGGATACCCCGCCCGACGCCGATTTCTTCAAGGATTTACAGGGTGAGGTGAATGACAAGGGCTTCTTGGTTACTTCAACCGAAGACCTATTCAATTGGGCGCGCACCGGATCATTGTGGTGGATGACGTTTGGGCTTGCTTGCTGCGCCGTTGAGATGATCCACGTCAGCATGCCGCGCTATGACATGGAGCGGTTTGGCGTTGCCCCGCGCGCTTCGCCGCGCCAGTCCGATGTGATGATTGTCGCCGGGACATTGTGCAACAAAATGGCGCCTGCACTGCGTAAGGTTTACGACCAGATGTCAGAACCTAAATATGTGGTCTCGATGGGCAGCTGCGCCAATGGCGGCGGTTATTATCATTACTCTTACTCGGTTGTGCGCGGTTGTGACCGGATTGTTCCAGTGGACATCTACATTCCCGGTTGCCCGCCAACTGCAGAAGCTTTGCTCTATGGCATCATGCAATTACAGCGCAAAATTCGCCGTATCGGGACGATAGAGCGGTGAGCAACTCCGCTCCCACAATAACGTCGGCCAAGGGCACCGTTGCCGCGCTAAAAAAGGCGCTTGGCAAGGATCTCTTGCGGGTTGAAGAGACCAATGGCGAGATTGCACTGCATGTGAAGGCCGCAAAGCTTGTCGGGGTGATGATGCAATTGCGCGATACCTGCGATTATCAGCAGCTGATGGAGATTGCAGGCGTTGACTGGCCTGACCGCGACCCGCGTTTTGAAGTCGTCTATATGCTGCTTAGCTTGACCAAGAACCACCGTATCCGCGTGCATATCGCCACCAATGAAGCTGATCCTGTTCCGTCTGTGACAGGCATTTGGCCGGTTGCGGGCTGGTTGGAGCGCGAAGTTTTTGATATGTACGGCGTGCTGTTTTCGGGCAATAATGACCTGCGCCGGATACTTACCGATTACGGCTTTGTCGGCCATCCGCAGCGCAAGGATTTTCCGCTGACCGGATATGTCGAACTGCGCTATTCCGAAGAAGAAAAGCGCGTGAAGTATGAGCCAGTGCAATTGGCGCAGGATTTCCGCAGTTTTGATTTCATGTCGCCTTGGGAGGGCGCGGATTACATTCTGCCCGGCGATGAAAAAGGGGCAAGCAAATGAGCTTTGCAACGCGCTCGCTTTCGCATTCCTCCATATTCGTCATCCTGAACTTCTTTCAGGATAACACACTACCGCCGCCTGCTATGCTGAAACAAGTTCAGCATGACGAATTACTGGGAAGTGAGGTTGCAGCATGAGTATTCTACCTGACCTCGCGCCCACCACCGGCGATGAAACCATCCAGAATTACACGATCAACTTCGGTCCTCAACATCCCGCCGCGCATGGCGTGCTGCGTCTGGTGATGGAGCTGGACGGTGAGATCATCGAACGGCTTGATCCGCATGTCGGCCTGCTGCATCGCGGTACCGAAAAACTAATCGAATATAAGACATATCTACAGGCTCTGCCGTATTTTGACCGCCTCGATTATTGCTCGCCATTGTGTATGGAACATAGCTATGTGCTGGCGATCGAGAAGTTGCTTGATTTGGAGGTTCCGATCCGGGCGCAATATCTGCGGGTGTTTTTCGCTGAATTAACGCGTATTTCCAACCACATGCTCAACCTCGGTAGCCATGTGATGGACGTCGGCGCGATGACGCCGAACTTGTGGCTGTTCGAAATCCGCGAGGATTGCCTGAACTTTTTTGAACGCGCATCGGGCGCGCGTATGCATGCCGCGTGGTTCCGGCCCGGCGGCGTGCATCAGGATGTGCCGCTGAAACTGCTCACTGACATTGGTGACTGGTTAGACACGCGCCTGCCGCGTTTGTTCGAAGACGCGCTTAGCCTTGTCGTTGACAACCGCATTTTCAAACAGCGCAATGTCGATATTGCAACGGTCAGCAAAGAAGACGCGATCAAATGGGGCTTTTCGGGGCCAATGATCAGGGGCAGCGGCATTCCGTGGGATATTCGCAAGAGCCAGCCTTACGACGTTTATGCCAAGATGGATTTTGACGTGCCGGTTGGCACGCGCGGCGATTGCTATGACCGTTTCATGGTCCGCGTAGAGGAAGTCCGCCAATCAGCGCGCATCATGAAGCAGTGTTTGCTTGAAATGCCCGAAGGCCCGGTGTGCAGCGACGACCGCAAGATCGTGCCGCCTAAACGCGCCGAGATGAAGCAATCGATGGAGGCGTTGATCCATCATTTCAAACTTTACACCGAAGGCTTCAAGGTTCCCGCCGGGCAAGTATATGTTGCAACTGAAAGCCCCAAAGGCGAGTTCGGCGTGTACTTGGTCGCTGACGGTACCAACAAACCTTATCGCTGCAAAATCCGCCCGACCGCATTCTCGCATTTGCAGGCGATGGAGATGATGAGCAAGGGGCATATGCTTGCGGATACCACGGCGATCATCGGCGCTATTGACGTTGTATTTGGGGAGTGTGACCGGTGAGGTTTGCTCTAGTCTTGATGGCCCTCCTTATCACCGCCTGCCAGCAACAGAACGTGCGTGAAAATCTTGATCCAAGATTGGTACCAGTCATGGAGCTAAATGCGCCCACTGTCGGAGGTCTTGTAAAAAAGGGCTACGTTATCGTCGACTCAGTTGAAGGTTCAATTGTTTGCGGCGATGACTGCATTACCGAAACATTTGAGCATGTTTTTTTAGGACTGGAAAAAGGTCCGCACGAGAAGTCGCCGCCAGAATATGCTTGCCCGGGTGATAAAAAAGACATGGACGATTGGAAATGTCGGCCACTTAGTTTGAAGGTGAGCGATGGCTGACGCAGCACACATCCCCGACGAAACCGAAACCCGCGCGAAATGGGGCGCTTTCGCTTGGACGAAAGCCAATGCGAAAACCGCCGCGATGTATGTTGCGCGCTACCCTGCTGGCCGCCAACAATCGGCCGTGATGGCGCTGCTCGATCTTGCCCAGCGTCAAGTGGGGGCGGAAACCAAAACGCAGGGCTGGTTGCCTGTGCCGGTGATCGAATATGTCGCAGCGCAGCTCGGCATGCCATACATGCGCACGTATGAGGTTGCGACCTTCTACACGATGTACAATCTCGCGCCTGTGGGCCGCTATCATGTGCAGGTGTGCGGCACGACGCCGTGCATGCTGCGCGGGTCCGATGATGTGCTGGCCGCGTGCAAAAATCGCGGATTGGTAAAGGGCGCGACGACGCCTGATGGCTTGTTCACGCTGACCGAAGTCGAATGCCTTGGCGCATGCGCAAATGCGCCGATGGTGCAGGTGAACGACGATAATTTCGAAGACTTGACCTATGACAGCATGAGCGCGCTGCTGGAGGCGCTGGCCGATGGCAAGCCGGTTAAGATCGGCCCGCAAATCGATCGTCAAGTCAGTTGCCCAGAGGGCGGCGCGTCGACATTGCAGGATATGGTTTCGTCTAATCGCGATTATCGGGGGGATTGGTAATGCTTCTGCTCCTGACGCGCTTGCGCGGATTTAAATTTGTTTCGCGCAGAGGCGCAGAGGAAGCAGAGGCCGCAGAGATTTCTGTGCTTGAATGTTTGCGCCCCTCTGCGCTCTCT
>JAYUPJ010000184.1:0-5850 GCA_043760195.1 Sphingomonadales bacterium
CACTTCCCGGAAACGCGCCGGGGGTGCCGACCTTTGACATTGAATTACTACGCCAGCGTTCCGGACCTTTCGGGATGCGTTGGCGATTGGAGTGGGATCGTGACCAACGCATATTCCGGGACGCGGCGTTATCTGGCGCTGTGGTTCCCGTTCCTTCCGTCAGACCGGCTGCGGATACAGGAACCGGAACGCTTCGCCGGGTCGCCTGACGCACCCGTTGTCCTTATCACCAAGATGAAAGGCGCGCTAAAACTGGCCGCAGTGGATGAATGTGCGCAGTCCTTGGGCCTCTGCACCGGGCTGACATTGGCAGATGCGCGTGCCCGGCAACCCGGCCTCACGGTCTATGAAATGGATGAGGAAGCGGATAAGCATTGGTTAAACCGAATGGCACGGCGCTGTGTCGCTTATTCTCCTTTGGTCACAACAACACCGCCCGACACCATCATAATCGACATTACCGGCACCGGCCATCTGTTCGGCGGGGAAGCAGGGTTGATGGACAATATCGGAGAGAAATTTGCCGGGCTGGGCATGACCCTGCACCTCACCTGCGCCGCAACGGCAGAAGGGGCACGCGCTTTGGCCCGCTATGCACAGCTGCCTGTCCGTGATGAACGGGCGGCAATCCGGGGGCTGCCGGTGACCGCGCTTGGACTTGACCCTCAGGCCACATTGGCGCTGAAAAGAGCTGGGCTGAAATGTGTGGGCGACGTTGCCGTGCGCCCTGCTGCCACAATTGCCGCACGCTTTGGGGCAAAGGCGGTGACGGCGATCCGATTGCTGACGGGAGAAGTGCAGCACCCCATTCAACCTTTGGCGCAGCCAACTCCCCTTATCTTTGAACGCCGCTTTGCCGAACCAATCGCGCATCAAAGCATGATCGCGCATAGTTTTTTGGAATTGATGCAAGACGCCGCCCGCGCCCTTGAAGAACGCAGATTGGGTGGGCGGCGGTTCCAGCTGATCCTGTTCCGCAGCGACGGCGCACAGCGCAGACTCGATATCGAAACCGGGGCTGCTACGCGCGATCCAGCGCTGGTACTGCGCCTGTTCGATGAAAGAATTGGTGCTCTCGCCGATCCGCTCGATCCCGGATTTGGTTATGATAGCATCACGCTGACTATCAAGGTTGCAGAGGCGCTCGCTGTCGTCCAGTCTGCTTTGGATGGCGAAGAAAACAACGACATGGCGATTGCCGAATTGATCGACCGGCTGAGCATGCGGCTGGGCGTAGGGAGCATCCGCCGCATTGTTCCGCACGATAGCCATATCCCCGAACAAGCGCAGCTTGCCCTTCCCGCCATTGAGTGCCGCGCAACTATCCGCTGGCCTAGACCTGCAGTGGGGGAGCCGCCTGCGCGTCCGATCTTTCTGTTTGATCCACCCCAACCGGTTGAAGTTATTGCCGAGGTACCCGACGGACCGCCCCATCGCTTTCGCTGGCGGCGGACTCTGCATGAAGTGCGCTTGTATGAAGGACCGGAGCGGATTGCGGCCGAATGGTGGCGGCGAAAAGGAGGCGAACAAAGCGGTAAAGCTGGTCTCACCCGTGACTATTACCGGATCGAGGATGTTCGCGGGCGGCGATACTGGATTTTTCGGCATGGACTTTATGACGAAAAACCTGATCCGCGATGGTATTTGCATGGACTGTTCGCGTGAAGACGACCTTTTCGGAACTTGTCGCGGCAACCAATTACAGTTTCCTGCGCGGGGCCTCTCATCCGGCCGACATGGTCCATCATGCCCATATGCTGGGCATGGCCGGCATTGGCATTGCAGACCGGAACACCGTGGCAGGAGTGGTGCGCGCCCATATGGCATGGCGCGATCTGGGCGGAGCGAAAAGCGGATTCCGGCTTGTGGTCGGTGCGCGGCTAGTGTTCGCAGACGGCACCCCGGACGTTGTTGCATATCCCGCCACCCGTCATGGCTGGGGCCGACTGACACGGCTGCTGACATTGGGAAACCGGCGCACGGAGAAAGGGAATTACGAACTCCGCCTGCCTGATTTGCTCGATCATGCGGATGATTTATTGCTGATCGCCATGGGCGGAGATGCGGCCTTGCTTGCGGCACTTTCAAAAGCGAGGCCTGGCTCGGTGTGGTTGGCAGCAACCATGCACCGGGCAGGAGCCGATGCGCGCCGCCTTGCCGGGCTGCAGGCTTTGAGTGCAACAACTGGTGTGCCGATGATCGCGACCAACGATGCTCTCTATGACAAGCCCGACGCCCGCACGCTGCACGACATCATCACCTGCATTCGCAGCGGGGTGACGATACAAAGCGCGGGCAAGCGTCTGCTTGCCAATGCAGAGCGTCATCTCAAAGCGCCTGATGAAATGGTACGTTTGTTTCGTACCTGCCCGAATGCAATCTCATCGGCATCTGACATTCTGTCTGGTATAAGTTTCACACTGGATGATCTGAAATATGAATATCCACATGAGCCGGTACCTAACGGATGGACGCCGCAAGGCTGGCTAGAACATCTGGTTATGACCGAGGCACACCGCCGCTACCCCGATGGCCTGTCCGATGCGCTAACCAAAGTGATCGCCGAGGAGTTTCGCCTGATCCAGATGAAGGCCTATGCCCCCTATTTCCTGACTGTGCACGACATAGTGCGTCATGCCCGCAGCCTTGATCCGCCGATCCTGTGCCAAGGGCGCGGTTCAGCTGCGAACTCTGTGGTGTGTTACTTACTGGGTGTGACGTCGGTTGATCCGGTCGCGAACAAGCTGCTTTTTTCGCGCTTCTTGTCCGAGGAACGGAATGAGCCACCTGATATTGATGTGGATTTTGAACATGAGCGGCGCGAAGAAATCATGCAGTATATCTATGCCCGCTATGGCCGTGAGCGTGCAGGGATTGCTGCAACCGTTATCCATTATCGCCCACGCAGCACGATCCGCGAAGTCGGTAAGGCTCTGGGGTTGACCGAAGATGTCACGACGCGGCTAACCTCTACAATCTGGGGCAGTTGGGGCAGAGATGTTCCGCAAGCACGGGTGGTTGAGGCTGGCTTTGATCCGGACAATCCGGAAATCGCTCGGTTGAAGATACTGGTCGACCGGCTGCTCGAATTTCCGCGCCATTTGTCACAGCATGTCGGCGGCTTCGTATTGACGCAAGGGCGGCTCGACGAACTGGTGCCCATTCATAACGGCGCGATGCCAGACCGGACATTCATCGAATGGGACAAGGACGATATTGATGCGCTGGGCCTGATGAAGGTGGATATACTGGCGCTTGGCATGCTCACCTGCATCCGCAAGAGTTTCGACCTGTTGCGGGCAAATGGTTTGGGTGATCATGATCTGCAGAATGTACCCGCCGAAGATCCTGAAGTGTACCGCATGCTGCAAAAGGGCGACAGCATCGGTACGTTTCAAGTGGAAAGCCGGGCACAGATTAACATGCTACCCCGAATGAAACCCAAAGTGCTTTATGACCTTGTCATTCAAGTCGCGATTGTCCGCCCCGGCCCCATTCAGGGCGGTATGGTGCATCCCTATTTGCGGCGGCGCAATGGTGAGGAAGCGGTCATCTTTCCGGCCCCCGCCCCGCCGCATGACCCCGATGAATTGCGCGGCGTTTTGGGAAAGACACTAGGCGTGCCGCTGTTTCAGGAACAGGCGATGAAACTGGCGATAGTCGCTGCGAATTTCACACCGGCACAGGCCGATGGCCTACGCCGTGCCATGGCGACTTTCCGAAACCATGGTACTATGCATCGTTACCAGGAACAGATGATCGAGGGCATGGTGGCCCGCGGTTATGAGCGCGACTTTGCCGAACGCTGCTTTGAACAAATCAAAGGCTTTGGCGAATATGGCTTTCCGGAAAGCCATGCGCAGGCTTTTGGATGGCTTGCGTATATTTCATCATGGCTCAAGTGCCGTCATCCTGCCATTTTCACCTGTTCGTTGCTCAATGCGCAACCCATGGGATTCTATGCACCGTCTCAACTTGTCAGCGATGCGCGCGATCACGGGGTCGAGGTGCGCGCCGTTGATATCAATGCCAGTGATTGGGACAGCACTCTTGAATCTTTGGACGAAGGGCGTTTTGCGCTCCGTCTTGGTGTTTGCCAGATTGATGGATTTCGGCAGGATTGGGCAAAGGCAATCACTCAGTCGCGGCTGTCTGGTCCATTTCAATCCACAGAGGATATAGTGCGCCGGACCGGATTACCATCAGCCGCTTTGCGTAAACTGGCGGATGCCGACGCGCTCAACTCGCTGGGCAAAACCCGGCGTGATGCCTTGTGGGATGTGCGGCGTACTCCGCCGGATCAGCTCCCTCTGTTTGCCTTTGCCGATGCCTCTGAACTGGGAACGGAACCGGACGCCGCGCTTCCCGCCATGCCGCTCGCAGAAGAAGTGGTTGCCGATTATCAGACTACGCGCTTATCCTTAAAAGCGCACCCCTTGCAGTTCCTGCGCGCATCGCTTGCAAACGACGGTGTGTTGAGCTGCGCCGACGCCAACGCCGCGCCCGATGGCCGTAAAGTTCGCGCCGCAGGTATTGTCCTGATCCGCCAGCGTCCAGGCAAAGGCAATGCCGTTTTCATCACCATCGAGGACGAAACCGGCATCGTCAACGCGCTGCTCTGGACCCGCGATATGGAACGGCAGCGGACCGTGGTCATGACGTCCCGGCTAATGTTGATTGAGGGAGTAATCCAGCGAAGCAAAGAAGGCGTCGTCCATCTAATGGCCAAACGCGTGCATGACCGAACGGCAATGCTCGCATGCCTCTCGGAAAATGATGACATCACGCCATCAATGGCGCACGCCGATGAAGCTGGCCGCCCCCCGCAAACCGGAACACGCGGCCATCCGCGCAATGTGCGAATATTGCCACGCTCAAGGGATTTCCATTGAGCCTAAAAGAGAGCCCCGCACCAAGGGATGGGCGGCGGCGCAACATAGTGACCGGCTATACCCTAGCCCGTTTACGATTGGCCAACACGTATCGCTTCTTCGGCCGTGGTTTCGCCGCTGATCACCAATTTACGCGCGGCGGAGCTCAAATTTGGGTTGTTTAAAAATGCGTGACTGGATACTACCGCTTCATCGCCGCCGCCGTTGATTAACCGCCTAAGACTGTCATCGATAAAGACAACTTCGAAAACTCCGATGCTGCCTAAGAAGCCGCTGTTATCACATGCAGCGCAGCCCCTTGGTTCAAAAATGCCGGTGCCGCGATCAAAGCCCAGTCGCGATGCAATGCTGCCTGCCGCTTGTGCAGGGACGCGGCAAATGTTGCACAAACGCTTAACCAGACGCTGTGCGATGACACTGCGCAAGCTCTCACTTAGCAACATGCGATCAACCTTTAATTCGCGCAGTGCTGTAATCACGCCAACCGCATTGTTCGATTGTAAAGTTGTAATGATCAGCGGGCCGGAAAGCGCGGCTTTCATTGCGAGCTCCGCCGTTGTCCTGTCAGGTAATTGGCTAATCATAACAACATCGGGATCTTGCCTTAAAACGTCACGAAGCGTTTCAGCGACAGATACATCCGTGAATTTATCAATCTGCACCTGGTTGATGCCCTCAATATCATATTCAACAGAATCCTCGACGGTAATGATATTGCGTTTGCCGTTATTCAGCTGATTTAGCGCGGCATAAAGCGTAGTAGTAACGCCTGAATCCTTGGGCCCTGCGACAATGATCATACCTCCGGGCGCTGCCATGACCTGCCTAAGCCGCGATTGAATCTCCGGCGACATGCCCGGCAAATTCATGACAAATTCTGTGCCTGCTGAATCAGGCAAGTGCAGAACCATCCGCTCGCCGTGCTTATCTGGCATTGTTGAAATCGATATATCCAGTT
>JAYUPJ010000185.1:0-2641 GCA_043760195.1 Sphingomonadales bacterium
CAGCAGCGGCATAATCAACGTTGGCGACAATGTGCGCATCGTGCCCTCCGGCAAGACAACTAAAGTCGCGCGGATTGTCACGATGGATGGAGATCTTGAACATGCCGCCGCCGGGCAATCGGTAACGATTTGTCTGGCTGACGAAGTCGACTGCTCACGCGGGGACGTGATCGCGCACGGCGATGATCCGCCTGAAGTTGCCGATCAATTCGAAGCAATGATTGTCTGGATGGCGGACGAAGAGATGTTGCCCGGCCGGTCATACTGGCTGAAAATTGGGGCGCAATTGGTGACAGCGACGATGCAAACGCCAAAATTCAAAGTGAACGTCAACTCGATGGAACATCTTGCGGCCAAAACTCTTGGGTTGAACGAAATTGGCGCGGTCAATTTTTCCACCGACAAACCGATCAGTTTTGAAAGTTATGCTGACAACCGTGAATTGGGCGGGTTTATCCTCATCGACAAAATTACCAATGCGACGGTCGCCGCGGGTATGATCCATTTTGCATTACGGCGCAGTCAAAATGTCCATTGGCAGGCAATTGACATCACCCGCGAAGCCCATGCCGCGCAAAAAGGCCAAGAGCCGAAATTGCTGTGGTTCACCGGACTGTCCGGATCCGGAAAATCGACCATCGCCAATTTGGTCGAAAAGAAACTTCATGCTTTGGGCCGCCACAGTTTTCTGCTTGATGGCGATAATGTTCGTCACGGTTTGAACAAGGATCTGGGATTTACCGACGCCGACCGGGTCCAGAATATCCGGCGCGTGGGCGAGGTGGCAAAACTGATGACCGACGCGGGACTTATCGTGTTGACGGCTTTCATCAGTCCATTTCGCGCCGAGCGTGATATGGTGCGCGGTATGTTGCCGGAAGGCGAATTCATCGAGATTTACGTCAACACACCATTGGAGGTCGCCGAAGCTCGCGACGTCAAAGGCCTTTACAAAAAGGCGCGTGCTGGTCAGCTAAAGAACTTTACCGGAATTGATAGTCCGTATGAAGCGCCTGAAAATCCTCAGATTGTTATCAACACTGTCGACATGACGCCCGAAGCAGCAGTTGACCTTATCATTGCAGAAATCCTGAAATGAGCGTGTCCGACGCCGCCTTGGCCGCAGCGATCGCTGAAACCACGGGCGAGTTGCTCAAACACATTTCCGGCAGCGGATTGTTTGAAGGCAAGGCATTGGGAGCAGCAGGAGACTGCACTGCAAATGCCTTTATCCTGTCGGCGCTTGCGCATCACCGGCCGGACGATGCGGTGCTGTCAGAAGAAGAAAAAGACAGCCCGGAAAGGTTGACGAAAAGCCGGGTGTGGATCGTTGATCCGTTGGACGGGACCCGCGAATATAGCGAAGGCCGCAGCGATTGGGCGGTCCACATCGCGCTTGCGATTGACGGCACCGCCAGCATCGGCGCGGTCGCGTTGCCTGGATTAAATCTAGTCTTGCGTTCAGATCAGCCGGTGCCGCCGGCGAATGAAGCAAGCCCGCTGCGTATGGTGGTTAGCCGAACACGGCCAGCCGCCGAAGCACTGGCAGTGGCGCAAGAATTGAATGCGGAACTGATACCGATGGGTTCGGCTGGGGCGAAAGCAATGGCAGTCGTGCGGGGAGAGGCCGACGTCTATCTTCATTCAGGTGGCCAATATGAATGGGACAGCTGTGCGCCCATCGCTGTTGCCATGGCCGCCGGACTGCACGTTTCGCGCATCGACGGAACACCGATGATTTACAATAGGCAGGACACCTATCTTCCGGACTTGCTGATTTGCCACAAATCACGTGCTACTGAAATCTTGCGGATCATCGCTGATAAGGCCGTTTAGCAGGGCGGAGATAACATCGGGATGTATGCCTAGACAACCGGTGCCTTGCCGAACAATGCCTTCATCGACCTTACACAGAACCAAGCGCTTCGATGATCTTGCAATCTGACACATTGCCGCTTTTGCATTGTCCGACGATGTTCTTCAGTTCGGATTGCAGCGCCTTGAGGCCTGCAATCTTGCGCTTCACAGCCACCAGCTGTTCACTGGCTATGGCGTCGATCGCTTCGCATGGCTGGCCCTTGTCATCTGCGAGCGTCAGCAATTTGCGAACCGAGAGAAGATCAAAGCCCAGATCGCGCGCGCGCCTGATAAACGCCAATCTGGCGGCATGGGATTGCCCATATTCACGGTAGTTTGATTGCGACCTTGATGGCCGGGGCAAAAGACCTGCCTTTTCGTAAAATAATACGGTTTCAACTTTCACGCCAACAAGGCGCGCCAAATCTCCAGTTTTCATCGCTTGACCCTATAGTTACTTTAGGGTGTAGATAGATTGCCGACTCGCAAATTGTCGAGAAGGAAAATACCATGACAACTATTTTACTGGCCTATTACGTTCTATTTTTTGGCATCGCGTTCGCATTGCCGACGTGGCGGCTTTGGCAGCAATGCGGCATCAACGGATTGGTTCTGCCAAAAAACGATAGTGCGCACGGCATAATTGGCCGGTGGTTCAAGGCGCTGATTGCATCGGTTTTTGCGTTCATTCTGGGCCGCGCCGCGGGTCTGGATCTCGCGCATTTTGGTGCAATAACATGGGCGCAAATTGGTGTGGTCCGATGGACGGGATATGCTCTGTTGG
>JAYUPJ010000186.1:0-5835 GCA_043760195.1 Sphingomonadales bacterium
TTGTTGAAGCACGCCAAACGCGGCCATGGTCGCCACACCTTCACGGTTGACCAAACCAACCATCACCAAAGATGATCCCGACATGATGATCATCGACAAGCCCATCGGCAGGCCCATTTTGAGGATCGGCCTCGCAAATTCCGCACTGGGGCGTAGCCAGCGAAGTTCGGCCCCGCGCAACCGGATCGTTGAATCCTGACGGTAAATTTTCACGATCAATATGGCCACGCTAATGATACCCGCAACCAGTGTCGCCAAAGCTGAACCCGCGATGCCCATCGCCGGTATCGGCCCAAATCCGAGGATGAAAACCGGGTTGAGCACGACATCAAGCGCGACATTGAGCACCGTGTTCCACAATGGCGTCACCGAATCGCCAAGGCCGCGCAGCGCGGATGACAGCAGGATCATCACAAATGAAAACGGCATACCCAAAAATATCACCCGCAAATAGGTCAGCGCGAGCGGGTAAGCTTCTTCGGGCGTGGCCAATGCTTGCAACAATTGCGGCGAAAACACCCATCCGGCAACAGCCGTGACTACGCCCGCAAGTGAGAACATTCCTAGCGACGAACCCATCGTTCGCCGCACGCCTTCAATATTGCCGCGGCCCAAATTCTGGGCGATCAATATCGTTGTCGCGATTGAAAATCCGAACAATGTCGAAAACATCAGGAACATGATCATTCCCGCATTCGCTGACGCCGCCAATGCCTCCTCGCCCAGAAACCGGCCGATCCACACCGAGTTCACCGAGCCATTGAGCGACTGCAATATGTTGACGCCCAACGATGGCAGCGCGAACAGGAACAGGGTCTTGGCGACAGGGCCGCTGGTCAGGTCGCGTTCGTTGGAGGGGGATTTCATATTTGTGTCATGGCAAAGACCGGGCGGTAGCGATAGTCCTTTATCCTTCCCATCGACTTGCGATGGGGAGGTGGATCGACCGGGCGTTAGCACGGGCGAGACGGAGGGGCAGTCGGCGTTGCTGGCCCCTCCGTCAGTCGCCGCCATGCGCCGCCTGCCACCTCCCCATCGCAAGTCGATGGGGAGAAATTACTTACCCCAACCGCGCCAAAGCCGCCGTCAACCGCTCGGCTTCTGACGTTTTTTCGGCCAAGTCGGCGCGGGCCTTTTCGACCGCTTCGGGCTTGGCCCGTTCGACAAAGGATGCGTTGGACAGGCGGGCGTTTATAGCGTCGCGTTCTTTGGTGGCGGCTTCGATGCCTTTGGTCAGGCGGGCGCGTTCGGCGTCTAGGTCGATGATCCCTTCGAGTGGTAGAACGAAGGTTGCCTCATCGACGACGAGCTGGATTGATCCGCCATCGGGCGCGTCACCGACAGTGATATTTTCCAGCCGGGCCAGCCGTGCTATTGCTCCGTCTTGGTTCTGCAGCCGCGCCTTGGTGCTATCGCTGGCATCGCGAACAAACGCATCCATCTTTGCGCCGGGCGCTATACCGAGTTCATTCTTGGCACTGCGCACCATATCGACCAGCTTGATCAGCCATTCGATCTCCGCCGTTGCGGCAGCATCAACCTCAGCCTTCGGCTCCGGCCATTTCGCATGGATCACATCATACTGCCGCGGCCGTGCGGGATCGGCCAGCGAATGCCACAACTCCTCGGTAATGAACGGCATGAACGGATGCAGCATCACAAGTATCTGGTCGAGCACCCAGCCCGCGACAAGCTTAGACTCCGCATCCATCTCCTGTTTTTCGCCGTCGACAAATGCGGGCTTAATCAGCTCCAGATACCAATCGCAGAACTGGTCCCAGACGAAGTGGTAAATCGTGTCCGCCATGCCATCATAGCGCAGTTCTTCAAACGCGCGGTTTAGTTTGGCCAGACATTCGGCAACCTCGCCGATGATCCATTTGTTGACCGCGAGTTCGGCTTTGGGCGCGGCTACCGAATGCGATCCGCCGATACCGTTCGATTGCGCAAAGCGCGCTGCGTTCCACAGCTTGGTGGCGAAGTTGCGGTAACCGGCGACGCGGCTTTCATCCATTTTGATGTCGCGGCCCTGGCTCTCCATCGCCGCCATGAAGAACCGCAACGCATCGGCGCCATATTGGTCAATCAGACCCAGCGGGTCGACGGTATTGCCCTTTGACTTGGACATTTTGCTGCCATCTGCCGCGCGGACCAGGCCGTGGAGGTACAGCGTCTTCCATGGCACTTCTTTCATGAAGTGCAGCCCCTGCATCGCCATCCGCGCATCCCAGAAGAACAGTATGTCAAAACCGGAGATTAGTACGTCGTTGGGGTAATGGCGGTTTAATAAGCCCCTCCCCTTTAGGGGAGGGGTTGGGGTGGGGTCTATCAAAGTTGCGGGAGGGCTGAGAGACCCCACCCCGCTGCGACTAGACATCATAGATGCCAAGTCTCGCTGCCCCTCCCCTGAAGGGGACGGGGTTTCCTCAGGCCAACCCAGTGTCCCAAACGGCCACAGCGCCGAGGAGAACCATGTGTCGAGGACGTCGTTGTCGCGAAGCAGATAGAGACGTTGTTTTCTTCCAAGGCCTAAATCCTCTGATGCCTCAGAGGTTAATCTCCGGGCTTCTTCCAAGCTCCCTGTAAACAAGATTTCGTAATTGGGGCCATATTTTTCAGAAGCTTTCAGTGCGGCTTCAACTTCAGTTTCAGCAACATATATCAATCCAGCGCTGAGGTCAGGGCTCATTAAATAGGCGCCTGGAACACCATTTGTCAGCATCGGGGCATACCAAGCCGGAATCCGATGCCCCCACCAAAGCTGCCGCGAAACACACCAAGGTTGGATATTCTCCATCCAGTTGAAATAGGTCTTTTCCCACGACTTCGGCACAATATCGAACCCGCCACCCGCCTTGCCCCTGCGCGCTGCTTCAATCGCAGGCTTGGCCAACGTCTCCGCATCGACATACCATTGGTCGGTCAACCACGGCTCGATCACTACGCCGCTACGGTCCCCGTAAGGTGTTTGAATTAAGCGATCCTCGATACGTTCTAGCAAGCCACGCGGGTCATCCTGCAACATCTTAACGACGAGATTGCGCGCTTCAAACCGATCAATGCCTTTACCGTAGTTAGTCACTAAATTGCCATCGCTAATTTCCTCGACAGTAGCTTCGCTTAGAAAGAAATAGGATGGGATATCTTCTTCGATAGTTTGGTTTATGCAACCATCCTGATCAAGCATGTTAAGCATCTCAAAGGGTTTAAACCCATATCGTTTTCCAACTTCAAAGTCGTTGAAATCATGCCCCGGCGTAATCTTCACCGCGCCGCTACCCAGTTCCGGATCGGCATGGTCGTCGGTAATTATCGGAATCCGCCGCCCGGTGATTGGCAAGACAATCTCTTTGCCAACAACCGATGCATAGCGCTCATCCTTTGCGTTCACCGCCACCGCCATATCGGCGAGCATCGTTTCGGGCCGTGTGGTAGCAACGACGATGTAATCCTTGCCGTCCGAAGTCTTTACTCCGTCCGCCAACGGATATTTGAAATGCCAGAATTTGCCGTTGATCTCCCGCGTCTCAACCTCAAGGTCGCTGATCGCGGTTTTTAGGCCTGGGTCCCAATTGACCAACCGCTTGTCGCGGTAGAGCAGTCGCGTCCCGTCTTCTTTGACTGTATTATACAAGTCAACGAACACCTTGGTGACGCCCTTGCTGAACCCCTCATCCATGGTGAAGCGTTCATTTTTCCAGTCCATCGAACAGCCAAGACGGCGGAGCTGGCCGGTGATCTCGCCGCCGGATTCGTGCTTCCACTCCCACACTTTGGCGATGAATTCTTCGCGGGTAAGATCGGTGCGTTTCTGCCCTTTGGCATTCATCTGCCGCTCAACCACCATCTGCGTCGCGATACCCGCATGGTCCATGCCGACCACCCAAAGCGCATCCTTACCCTGCAACCGCGCATGCCGGATCAGGATATCCTGCAATGTGTTATCCAGCGCGTGGCCGATGTGCAGGCTTCCGGTCACATTCGGCGGCGGGTTGACGATGGTATAAGGCTGCGCTTCTGGCCTGTCCGGGCGAAACGCGCCGGTACTTTCCCAATGCTTATACCATTTGGCCTCAATGGCGGCGGGGTCAAAATTCTTGTCGATCGCTGGTTCAATAGTCATGGGGTCAGCCTTTGCCAGCAAACCCCGCAATCGACAAGAGTTTAGAGCCGTTTACTGCGCCGCGATTGGTCCCGGTGCAATTAAATGCTGCTTCAACCAACTGAACACATTGCGGTGCCATTGGATGCTGTTCTTTGCCTTCAATATCCAGTGGTTCTCATCGGGAAACACCAACAGCTTGGACTCGATGCCTTGCTGCTGCAGCGCGGTGAACGCGGCCAGCGATTGCGAATACGGAATGCGGTAATCCTTCTCTCCGTGGATAACCAATGCAGGCGTTTTCCATTTGGCAACATGGTTCACCGGATTCCATTTTTCCGCGTCGGTGCGCGTGGTCCACGGACCGCCATTTTCCCACCTGTCAAACCACAATTCTTCGGTTTCATACGCCATCGCGCGCAGGTCGAAAACCCCAGCGTGGATGACAAGGCATTTGAACCGGTCGGGCCAATTGCCCTCGATCCAGTTCATCATATAGCCGCCATATGATCCGCCCAGCGCACAGGCATTGGCGGTATCAATCTGCGTATCAATCTTGGCGACTGCTTCCATGCCGAGCTTCAGATCGTCGAGCGGTTTTCCGCCCCAATCCTTGTTGATGCTGTCGGTGAACGCCTGACCATAGCCCGTTGATCCGTGAAAATCGATGGATATGATGGCAAGGCCCTGCGCCGCCATGGTCTTTGGGTTCCACCTGAACGACCAGCTGTTGCCGAACGAGCCTTGCGGCCCGCCATGCACGATCAACGCGGCGGGCAGTTTTCCCGATACATCCATTGGTTTGGTAATCTGCCCCCAGACCTGCTCGCCATTCGCACCGGCAAAATCAAAACGCTGCACATATACCTTGTCAATTTCGGCAAGCGCGGCTGCGTTTACTTCGGTGATTTGGGTAACCTTACCGGCCTTGTCGCGGCGGTATAAATCGGTCGGTGCCTGAACCGAATCCATTCCATAAACCATGCCGCCACCGGGCAGGGGCAACACCGCGCTCACATGGCCATCTTTGGTCAGCCGGGTCACGTTGCCTTTCAGATCAAGTTTGAACACCGGCGTATCCAATATCTCGCCTGCGGTCACGTACAGGTTTTTGCTATCGGGTGACCAAGCGATTGATTGCACAGAACGGTCCCATTTTTCCGATAGCGCGCTTATTTTGCTGGTTTTCAGGTTGCGCAGCATCAACACCTGCCGGTCCGCTTCATATCCCGGGCGGGCCATGGCGGCATAAGCGAGCCATTTGCCATCGGGCGACGGCGTCGGCATCGTGTCGGTGGCTTGGTTGGCCGTGGTTGCATTATGCACTGCGCCAGTGGTGGCATCGGCATGATAGATATCGAGATTGGTTGATTGCGCCTCTGCTTTATCGGCTTTGCGCAGAGTGTAGAACAGCGATTTGCTGTCAGCGGCCCAGCCGATTTCTTCGCCGCCGCCAAATGGCTTCGAAGGAGCATCACCGGCCAGATCGCCGTCCATCGCTTTGCCGCCCGCCAATTTCCCGTCGCTGCCTATGTCAAAGGCAAATACGCGGCTGTAATTGCCCGGCGTTTGCCAGCTATCCCAATGGCGCACCATTAACTCGTCGTATTCGCGGCCAGTGCCGGGGCCGGGTTTCGATGCGTCGCCCGAAGGCGCTGTCTTGCCGAGCGCCTGTTTTTCGGCATCGCTGTCGCAATCCACCGAAGCACATAGCCGCGCAACATCGCCCCACA
>JAYUPJ010000187.1:0-5801 GCA_043760195.1 Sphingomonadales bacterium
GTGTCGGTTCCGGTGAACTGCAACGGCAATACGCCCATGCCGACCAAGTTGGAACGGTGGATGCGTTCGAAGCTTTCGACGATAACCGCACGCACGCCCAGCAGGTTGGTGCCTTTTGCGGCCCAATCGCGGCTCGATCCGGTGCCATATTCCTTGCCCGCGACCACAACCAGCGGCGTGCCGTCGGCTTTGTGGCGCATCGCGGCGTCGTAAATCGCCATCGTTTCGCCCTTGTAGTAGGACATGCCGCCTTCGATGCCCGGGACCATTTCGTTTTTGATGCGGATGTTGGCGAATGTGCCGCGCATCATCACGTCATGGTTGCCGCGCCGCGCGCCGTAGCTGTTGAAGTCGGCCCGTGCCACTTGATGCTCCATCAGGAACTTTCCGGCTGGCGAGTCGGCTTTGATGCTGCCAGCGGGGCTGATGTGATCGGTGGTGATGCTGTCGCCCAATATCGCCAGCGGTTTTGCGCCGATGATGTCGGTGACCGGCGCGGGCGTCATTGTCATGCCGTCGAAATAAGGTGGGTTGGCCACGTAAGTACTGCCTGCGCGCCATTGGTAGGTGGCCGATCCTTCGACTTGGATAGCTTGCCAATGGGCATCGCCCTTATACACGCTGGCATAGCGGCTTAGGAACATCGAGCGGTCGATATTGGCCGCCATCACGTCGGTGATTTCCTGATTGGTGGGCCAGATGTCGCGCAAATATACATCGCTGCCGTCGGTGGCTTGGCCAATGGGCGTGGTGGTGAAATCGGAGGTGACGGTTCCTTTTAGCGCATAGGCGACCACCAGCGGTGGTGATGCGAGGAAGTTGGCGCGCACATCGGGTGACACGCGGCCTTCGAAATTGCGGTTGCCCGAGATAACCGACGCGGCGACAATGTCGTTGCCGTTGATCGCCTTGCTGATTGGTGCGGCCAGCGGCCCTGAATTGCCGATGCATGTGGTGCAGCCATAGCCGACAAGATTGAAGCCGACCGCATCCAAATCGGCGCTGAGCCCAGCGCGGTCGAGATAGTCAGTAACAACTTGGCTGCCCGGTGCCAGCGAGGTTTTTACCCACGGCTTGGGCCGCAGTCCAAACGCGTTGGCTTTGCGTGCCACCAATCCTGCGGCGACCAGCACGCTGGGGTTTGATGTGTTGGTGCAGCTGGTGATGGCAGCGATAACCACGTCGCCGTCGCCAATGTCATGATCCTTGCCCTCAACCGCAACGCGCTGCGCTCCATCATGATTGTATACGCTCTTCAAATCGGCGTTGAACACGTCGTCAACTTGCGTCAGGATTACTTTGTCTTGCGGACGTTTCGGGCCAGCAAGCGAAGGCACGACGCTGCCCATATCCAGTTCCAGCGTGTCGGTGAAGATCGGATCGGGCGCATCCGCAAACCGCCACAATCCCTGCGCCCTGGCATAAGCTTCGGTCAGTTCAATTTGCCCTTCATCGCGGCCGGTAAGGCGCATATATTCCAGTGTCTTTTCGTCGATGCCAAAAAAGCCGCAGGTCGCGCCATATTCAGGAGCCATATTGGCCAGCGTCGCACGGTCGGCCAGCGATAGCGCGTCCAAACCGGGGCCGTAATATTCCACGAAGCGCCCGACCACGCCCTTGGCGCGCAGCATTTGGGTCGCGGTTAAAACAAGATCAGTGGCAGTAATTCCTTCTGCCATTGCGCCTGTCAACTTGAAGCCGACAACTTCGGGGATCAACATCGACACCGGTTGACCCAGCATCGCCGCCTCTGCTTCGATCCCGCCAACGCCCCAGCCAAGCACGCCAAGGCCGTTGATCATCGTGGTGTGGCTGTCGGTGCCGACGCAGGTGTCGGGATAGGCAATTTCGGTTCCATCGGGCGCGGCCGATGTCCATACTGCCTGCGCGATATGTTCCAAATTCACCTGATGGCAAATGCCGGTGCCGGGGGGGACAGCTTTGAAATTATCAAGGGATTTGCTGCCCCATTTCAGGAAGTCATAGCGTTCGCCGTTGCGGTAATATTCAATCTCGACATTTTGCTCGGCGGCTTTGGGATGGCCAAACTCGTCAACCATAACGCTGTGATCAATGACAAGATGCACCGGAACTAGCGGATTAATTTTTGCCGGATCGCCACCCAGCTTGGTCATTGCATCGCGCATCGCGGCCAGATCAACCACGCACGGCACGCCAGTGAAATCTTGCAGTAGAACGCGGGCAGGGCGGTACTGGATTTCCTTGGTTGATTTGGGATCAGCCTGCCAATCGACAATCGCCTGCGCATCGGCGACGCTCACAGTAAAGCCATCATCCTCAAACCGCAGCATGTTTTCCAACAACACCTTCATCGAAAATGGCAACCGCGATACATCGCCCAATTTCGCAGCTGCCTTGGCAAGTGAGAAATAATCCACGGTTTTTCCGCCAGCGGTTAACGTGGATCGGGTGTTCAGGCTGTCTTGTCCAATGCTGGTCATAATCGGGTCCTTATGGCGAAATGGGCTTTGTGGCAGGATGGAATGAAGCCGCCCCTCCCGCCGTTTGTCCTGAGCATACCAAAGGATTACAGGGCGGTGAATGGATCGTCAAACCAGCCAAAAGCGGTAGATTCGTTTGCTGCCCGCGCCTTAGCGTAGCGGGGGGCTGGGAGCAAGGGGTGCAAGGGGGGCGGGAGGGGGAGGGCGCGACCCCTCACCCCTTCTTCAGCATCCCGGTTACCTCATCCAACGTGCCGCGCACGCGCAGCAGCTGGTCTTTGCCAAATACGATCAGACATTCGTCATGGGCGTTGTCTGCGGTGCGGATGAACTGGACGATTTCGGGATTCACCGAAATTTTCTGGCCGCGCGTGTCGGTCAGCGTGACGAAAGGGATCATGCAGCAGGCCTTTTATTTTGGTCGAAACTTAACGCCCTCGTAACGACTGCGGAACAAAGTGCCATAGAAATTCGGCGTTATCCGCTCAGCTTGGAAAATCTGCCGAGCCATGCGTTTTGTTGACCACGACTTGCATGAATTGCGGCTTTGCCTTTGGACCATCGTTGTGCAGGGCGAGCGGATAATTGCCCGGCGGCAACGCGGCAAGCTGCATCCCGGCGGCGGCCAGTGCGTAAGGAGAGACGCGGTGGCGGGTGCAAAGGCCGCCTGCGCCGTCGCTGACCAACGGGGTTTCAAACTCGACGCCGATCATCGCTTCGTGCGACCGTGACACGGTGCACACCACCAATTGCCCGCCGGTTAGATCAAGCACCAAGCCGGTTCCTTCGGGTACGCCGACAAGCCCTTCGATCCGCGCGCCGGTCTTCGACAAATCGCGCATCAATGCGTCATAACGGTGGTCATCATGGATGATGCCAATGCGGCGGAAGACGGACCTGCGATCCGGCCGGTGGCGGTCGGGGCCGTCGGGTTCGATGTGGAAGTCGCCCGTTTGCATGCGGTCAATGATGACATCTTGACGCAATGCCTTGGAATAAATCCAGCCCTGGATATAGCGCGCGCCTTTGGACCGGACCAGATCGAACTGGTCGAATGCCTCAACCCCCTCGACAGTCGTTTCCATCCCCAACGCGTCGGACAGACCGATGATCGCGGCGATGATCTTGTCGCTGTTCTGGTCCTTTTGGGTGCAGCTGTCGACGAAGCTTTTGTCGACTTTTATTTTGTCAAACGGGGCGGAACGTAAATAGCTGAGCGAGGAATAACCCGTGCCAAAATCGTCGAGAGCCAGTCGGACCCCGATTTCTTTCAGCGTTTTGAACGTCTCGTCGACGGTTTCACTGTCGCCCATGAACACGCTTTCGGTCAGCTCCAGTTCCAACCGGTCGGGTTCGAGCCCGGATTGCTCCAGCGCGTCTTTAACGATGGCGATCAGGTCGGAGTTCACAAATTGCACAGCGGAAACATTCACCGCCACCCGCACGGATTTCGGCCACGCCATCGCGTCTTTACAGGCACGGCGCAACGCCCAATCGCCAAGTTGGATGATGAGGTCGGATTCTTCGGCCACCGGAATGAACAGGTTGGGACCGACATAACCGCGTTCTTCATGTTCCCACCGCATCAGCGCCTCGAACACGACAACCATATTGTCCTCGGTGCGAACAACCGGCTGGTAATGCAGCTCGAGCTGGTCGTTCGCCAGTGCCTCGCGCAGATCGACTTCCAGCAACCGGCGCTCTTCCGCCTCGTCCTTTAAGTCAGTTGCGTAAAACCGGAATTGCCCGCGCCCGCCGTTTTTGGCTGCGTAAAGCGCCAGATCGGAATTGTGGATCAGATCGTCTTTTTCAACGCCATCATACGGCGCAATCGCGATGCCCACCGACGTGCCGATTGTGGCGCGCTTGTCGTCGATTGGATAGGGCTGCGACACCACTTGGATAATCTTGTTGGCAAGCTCACCCAACTTGCCGCGGTCGTCGATGTCGGGCAGGATAATCTGGAATTCGTCACCGCCCAGCCGCCCGATTTCTCCGCGCGCTCCGACCACCCGCTCCAGCCGCCGGGCCACTTGGATCAACAATTCGTCACCCGCCGGATGCCCCATTGTGTCATTGACCGCTTTGAACCGGTCCAGATCCAGCATCATCAGTGTGCACGAACGCTTGGCGGCTTTGTACGACGAAAGGATAGCTTCCAACCGCCGATTCATACGGTGGCGATTGGCAAGACCTGTTAGCGAATCATATTCGGCGAGCCGGGAATCGACCAGTTTGCGCTCGTACTCGATGGTGATGTCTTTGGCGCTGCCGCGATAACCCTGAAAATTCTTGGCTTTGTCATATTTCGGATGCGCCGAGATCGACCACCAAGTTTGCCGCCCTTCATTTGGCTTGCCCAAGGAAAAACGCACGGTCAGGTCGATGATCTTGTTACGCGCGGTCAATTGGAAATTCAGCGGGCGGTCCGATCTTTCGCCCGGGCTGTGGGGATCGGTTTCAAACATTGCCACCAGCGGTTGCGCCAATAACTCTGCGATTGGCATGTCCAGCTTTTCAGCTGCGTTTTCCGAGATATAGATAAGCCGACCTTCGGAATCGGTGGCCCACAACCAGCCGATGCCCGCATGTTCAAAATCGTCCAGAACTTCCAAACGGCGGACGGTGTCGTTCTGCGTAATAACCGCAACGTCGCCATATTCGCCGTTTGAGGACCCCTGGAAGTTCTTGAATAATCTGCTTACCGCCATTGTTGGTTCACTCGCACTCGCTCAGATGGATTTAAGTTATCGTGTCTGGCAGCGTGTTACACAATTTTAGTTTACGGAATGCTAACTACAATCGCGATTTTTGGCGAATTTTCGCGGTGGTGCCTCTGTCTTCTTTGTAGGTCGGTGGCCAAGTTTAGGCGGCGAGCAGATAGCTCTTTCCTACAATGTTTTATATAGGTTATTTATCATAAATATACCATCCAAAAAGGAATGTTGGTTTTGATTTCTCGCCATTGCCCGCCCCGCCAATCCGCTCGTCAACTGGCCATGCTTGATCGCCGGAATGTTCAGCAATGACAGCCGGGCGAAATGCCGCTGCACCCGCGCAAAAGCTGAAAGGGTTGGAGGCGATTGCCTATAAACGCGCCGTCGAGGGCAAGATGATCCAAGCTGATCGTAATTTTGCGCAAGCGGAAAAGCGTGCGTCGCCCACTGATGAATTGCTAAGGATGCTGCATAAACAGGCCGAGCCGAGCGATGCAGACGCAGCGGCGTTGGCGAACTCAGTGCTCACCTGGAATGAATGGCGGGCGCATATCCGGTTTAACTATCGGGGCGAGAAATACGACGCGGCTGATCCGCGCACCGCCGAAATGGCATTGTTGGA
>JAYUPJ010000188.1:0-2620 GCA_043760195.1 Sphingomonadales bacterium
TCAATTGCCAAATCTAATTCCGTGCGCATCCCGAATCTCTCCTTTGGGGTTTGTCCCTCTTCTATTTACCTCTATAGCATTGTCAAAGTTATCGGGGAAAATTATCTTGCTTTTAGCGTTCTTGGCCGAGGCCACACAATATATCCGCTTCACAGACCTGGGACTGCACCCGGTCGCACTCGATTTGAAGTTTTTTCAGATCCGCTGGTATTCGCTCAGCTATCTGGTGATGATCTTGCTGGGCTATTGGTATCTGGCCAAGTTGATCAAGATCCCGGGCGCGCCAATGTCACGGGAACATGCCGATGACTTGATCATGTACGTCACTCTGGGCGTGATTTTGGGCGGACGCTTTGGCTATATCCTGTTTTATGATCAAAGCTTGTTGGCGCTGAATAAATTCTACCGCGTTTGGGAGGGCGGCATGTCGCTGCATGGCGGCGCGCTTGGCGTGCTGTTTGCGCTATGGCTGTTTGTGCGAAAATATAAGCTCTCGTACTTGCGGGTGTGCGATTATATCGCCTGCTGCACGCCATTTGGACTGGTGCTCGTCAGGCTGGCCAATTTTGTAAATGGTGAGCTGTATGGCAAAGAAACCGATGTGCCGTGGGCAATGATCTTTCCAGGCGGCGGAGAAGTTGCACGCCATCCCAGCCAATTATACGAGGCAGGATTGGAAGGGCTGGTAATGGCAGCGGTTTTGTGGCCGTTATTCTGGAAAACCGATGCGCGGTATAAACCGGGATTATTGTGGGGGCTGGGCCTGATCATTTACGGCAGCGCCCGTTTCGCCATGGAATTTTTCCGCGCTCCCGATGAACAATTGCAATGGCTGGTTGAACAAACCGGCATGAGCATGGGGCAATGGCTCAGCGCGCCGATGATCCTTTTGGGTCTGTATTTGGCGGCGACCGCAAAAGGCAGGCGTCAGCGCGTCGAACCAGTGATGGGCGGCAACAGTGTCGCCTGAAAACAATCCGCTTGCGTTGATGTTGGCGCGGCAGATTGAGGGGTCTGGCCCGATCAGCGTGGCCGAATATATGCGTTCGGCCAATGACGAATATTACCGGGCGGCAGACCCGCTCGGCTTGGACGGCGATTTTATCACCGCGCCGGAAATCAGCCAGATGTTCGGCGAGCTGGTCGGGCTTTGGTTGGCCGATCTATGGATGCGCGCCAATCGGCCTGCCACTTGCAAATATGTTGAGCTGGGGCCGGGGCGAGGGACTTTGGCTGCCGACGCATTGAGGGCGATGGCCCGGTTTGATTTTGATCCGGCGGTCTATTTTGTGGAAACCAGCGAGCTGCTGCTCGCCAAGCAATTGACATCCGTTCCCGCCGCGACAGTGATCGGCAAAGTCGAAGATTTGCCGAATGATGGACCGTTGTTGATTGTCGCCAATGAATTTTTTGATGCGCTGCCAATCAAGCAACTGATTTCAACGCATGCCGGGTGGCGGGAGCTGTTGATCGCCCGCGGCCCTGGCGGAACATTTGTCACCGTGCCCGGCACCCACAATATGGACCATATTGTACCACCGGCGATTCGCGGGGCACCGGCCAACAGCATCTATGAAACCGCGCCAGAGGCGAGCAGGATCATCTTTGATTTGATGACACGGTTGCAGAAACAGGGCGGCGCATTGCTGGTCATCGACTATGGCTATGCCGAGCCGGGATTGGGCAGCACATTGCAGGCGGTGAAGGGCCATGAATTTGCCGACCCGTTTGAAAATCCGGGGCACCATGACCTAACCGCGCACGTCAACTTTGCTGAAATGGCCAATCTTGCCGCGATGCGCGAAATGCGCGTCAACGGTCCCACCGGGCAAGGCGATTGGTTGACGGCGCTGGGGATTGACCATCGCGCGGCAAGCATCGCGGCGCAGTCACCTGAACGCGCAGGCGAGATCAATGCCGCGCGCGACCGGCTGGTGGATGAAGCGCAAATGGGGGCATTGTTCAAAGTGCTCGCCATCAGCTCGCCCGACTGGCCAGTGCCTGAGGGTTTTGCGGGGCTTTAATTCCTTCCCGATGAAGGACGGTGGCGCACGCGGAATGTGTGGCGCAGGGGTGACATTTGAGTGAAACAAAAAAACCGTTCGTGCTGAGCTTGTCGAAGTACAGGTTGCTTGCCTCATCCACAGGCAGGCTCAGGACGAACGGAGAGCTAGTGCTGTGCCATTCAACTGTCATCCCGCTCAAGGATTCGCCGCGATCCAATCGGACACTTCGGCGGCGACTTTGTTGGCGGCCTTATTGAGCGCGATGCTGGCTTGCCCCGGTTCGACCAAGCTGAGTGATTCGCGCGCCTCAAATCGCCGTTTGTTGAGCGGCTTGCCGCGAACGACCTGCACGGCATCATATACGACGATTGCCTGATTGCTGCGCGCGTCGATGCCAAATTCGGCCAAGCTTCCCGACAAATAACTTCCCGCTTTGCCGCCTGCCTCTACCTCGCTCAATATCATTTTGTTGGTTTTGGCGGACAGCGTTTCGATCAGCAATAGCTGCATCAGCCGCGATGGCTTGTCCGCCCAAATTGCGTCTTTAAGATACGCGATGCTGCCGTCGTTGATCTGCACGGGCACGCGGTTGGTATCGAGTTTCCGTGGGCTAT